>JBBJMB010000006.1:0-30717 GCA_037719755.1 Pyrinomonadaceae bacterium | reverse complement strand
TAAGACCGCACCTTATTCGTCGCGCTGATGACGACCTGCTTCTGTCCTTTGTGGTCAACCACCAGAGGGGTCGACCACGAACTCACCTCGTCGCGACTGACGCGCCACACTTCTTTGCCGTTGCGTTTGTCGAGCGCCACGACGAATGATCCGCTCTCCTGATCGTAGTGGTGGATTAACAGGTTGCCGTAGAGCGCCGGGGCCGTGCCCTCGCCAAACTGAAGCCGCATCCGCATCTTTATGCCGAGGTCTTTCTCCCAAACCAGCTTTCCGTTGAGATCGTAACAGTACATCCCACGCGAGCCGAATGATGCGTAGATATATTTGCCATCCGTCAACGGCGCATTCGAAGCGAAGCTGCCATAGGTGCGATGATAGCCTTCGTGCGGCGTGGCGACTTTGGCGACGCGTTCCCACAGCACTTTGCCGGTTTTACGCTCAAGGCACATGATCACAAACTTATGCTCTTCGCCGCTGCCCGCGCCACCGCCGGCGCCGCGTCTACCCTGGGTCTGCTGTTGATCGGCGCCAGGGGCCGTCTCTTTCGGCTGTGAGACTTTGCCCGTCGGCAAAGCAGTGGTCAGAAAAACCCGGTCGCCCCAGATCACCGGGGTCGAAAAGCCGCGCCCCTGAATGGCGACTTTCCATTTGACGTTTTTAGTATCGCTGAACTCGGTCGGCGCACCGGTGCGCGCCATCCCATTGAAGAACGGCCCGCGCCATTGCGGCCAATGCGCCAGATCGGCGTTTGCAGAGTTGACGACGAATACGTTTCCGAGCAGCGCAAGCCAAAACAGACAGGCAATTGTCATCCATCTTTTCATGCTTCATTCCTTCCTGAAAATTACGGTTGTGTTGCCAAAAATAAAACAGAAATAACAACTTCTTTGACTTCATCGTTCATCGTTCATCGTTCTCTTCAATCTCTTTCTTCCAAATCGGCACCGTGCGCTTGAGTTCCTTGATGGCCCATTCGCAGGCCTCAAAGGCGGCGCGGCGATGGGGCGCGCCGACCGAGATGACGACGCTTGTTTCGCCGATCTCGGTGCGGCCCGTGCGGTGGACGATGCCGATGTAAGCGATGTGAGGAAAAAGATCGTGCGCCGCGCGCCCCAAGCGCTCCATTTCCTTGAGCGCCATCGGCGCGTAGGCTTCGTAGATCAAGTAGCGCGTCGGCGGGCGCCCGGCGGTAACCGCGCGCGCGTAGCCGTCGAGCGTGACCGTGGCGCCGCACTCGCGAAGCACCACGCGCCGGGCGATCGTCCCGACATCAAGCGGCTCCGTGGTTAATTCAAAAAAGTCGTGGGGAAAGGAGTGGGGTTCGCCGGAGCCGCCGCTGACGGGCGGGAAAAAGGCGAGCTCATCGCCTTCTTGGATTTCGCGATCCATCGCCGCGTACTCGCAGTTGACCGCAAAAAGCAGCGAGCGGCCGAAGCGGGCCAAGGGCGGAAAGCGCTCAACGACTTCGGAAAAAGCGCTTGCTCCGGTCGCCGGGGCGCTCAACTCAAGCGCCAGCTCTTCCGCGCCGGCCGCATCGCGCGCCGCGCCGAAGAAGAGCACGCGCACCGCGACGACGATGCGATCATCTGCATCGCGTGCCGGCGTTTTTGTCATTCGAAGGTAACTTTCTTGCCCGAGTGCCCGTTGCTTTTGGCCACCTGGTGAAGGCGCGCCCGATCTTCGTAAGAACCGACGGCGCCGCGCAAAAGATCGTGAATCCGCGTGAGGCGCTCAAGCGTGGATTGTATTTCCAGCAATTGCTGCTTGTTTTTGGCGTCGAGTTCGATGGCCGCGGCCACCAGAAAGGAAAGTCGCTCCGGGTCGGTTTGCGACAAATCAGGCAGTTGCGCGCGGTCATCGTTTAGGGCACGCACGGCGCGCGCGATGCGCATAAACAAATCAAGCACGCCCCGGGAAGTCTCTCGCAGCGCGTCTTCGTTTTCGTCGTGCTCGTCCTCGAAAAAACTGACGCGCCCGACGAGATACGCGTTTCCGCGCTCCACGTATGATTCGAGACGGTAACGCGCGACGCCGAGCGTCATAATGTTAGAGCGCCCGTCGGGCAGCGTTTGCGCCTCCACCACCTCGGCGACGCACCCTACGTGATGCGCGGGCGGCTCATCGGTTTCCGATTCGCTGGCGTCAAAGTAGGAAACGCCGAAGACGTTGTCTCCGCTGGCGCGCACGTCAACGAGCATCTGCTGGTAGCGCGGCTCGAAGATGTGAAGCGGCAGCGGCGTGCCGGGAAAAAGCACCAGCGGCAGCGGAAAGATCGGCAGTTCGCGCGGCAACCCGCGCACTTTTTCGAGAGGATCAGTCATAGCAAAAGTGACGACCTTTAAACCGCGACTTCAATGGCCGCGTCCGGAATTGGAAGCGCCGATGGCCGGGCATGCTCGAGCGCGTGCGAAATAAGCTCCAAGATCTTTTCCGGCTCTTCGCTCGCCAGGGCGAGCCGTTTGGCTTCGATCACCAGCGCGGCCATGTCGCGCGCGCGGTCGCGAAAGCGATTATCGCGCGCGATTAAATCCTCCACAATGCGCAGCTCGCGCTCGCCGCGCGGCGTGTCGAGCCCGGCCCCGGCGGCCACCGCATACTCGACGGGCACGCTCTGATTGCGAAAGATGACGTGAATGGCGCCGGTTAATTCGCGCACTTCGTCGCGCAGGCGATGCGAATCGAGCAGCGAGTTCTTAAAGCCGAGATGTCCTTTCAAGTTGATCTCAATAATCGGCTCGCCCGCCTCCTGCGGCGCACCAGAGGAAATTTCGCGCCGCACCTTTTCCAGAATTCCTTCGTGCACCGCCTCTGGGTCGGGGGCGCCCGAAACGTCGAAGAAGATGCGCTCGAAAGGGCGCTGCACGTAATCGCGCACGTGACGGGCGGCAACCTGACGCGCGTCGTCGATCTCAACCAGGTAGAGGCCGCGCTCTTCTTTGTATTCATCAATTGAGCAGGCTTCAAGCGAGCCTGGGTTAAAGGCCCAATTGTCGATCTCAAACTTTTTGTGAGTGTGGCCGAGCGCGACGTAATCTGTGAGCGATTGCAACTCTTTCAGCTTCGCGACGGAGAGCGCCGGGATCGGTCGGTTGATTTGACCCTCCACATCCGTGTGGAGCATCAAGATGTTGCAGAGCCCGTCGACGCGCGCCGCGCGGATCGCTTCGGTGAGCAGCGGAATCGCGGCATTGGCGCTCGCTCCGTACCAGTGAGAGCCGAAGATGCGCGCGCCCGCCACGTCCACGTAGGAGCCCGCGCGCTCTTCTTCGTTCCAGGGCACAAGCGTGTAGCGCCCTTCGGCGTCGCGCGTCGGCTCAAGCAAAATCAGATAGCCCCACTGCGAAAGCGAGCGCATCCAGCTGAATTGCGAAACGCTGTCGTGCTGATCGTGATTGCCTTCGATGGCGACGACCGGAATGCCTGCGTCGCGCAGCACGGCGAGGCCCACGACGGCGTGATTCATGGTTTGCGGATCGACTTTGCGCGCGTTAAAGAAATCCCCCGCGATCAACACGAAATCAATCGCGTTGTTGAGCGCGTGCTTGTTGATCACATCCATCCAGGAGCGAAAGAAATCGCGCGGCCGTTCGTCCAAGTTATAGCGACGGCATCCGAGGTGTATGTCGGCGGCGTGTAAAAACTTCATCCTAAATTGCTAGCTTTCGTGATTCGATCTTTTTTCGTGAAATTATTATACCCACCGAGGCGCGCGATGGCGAAGCGCACCGAAAGGAACGGCGGCGCCCGATCGCTCACTCGGCGAAATACCTGTAGCGGCCGATAATTTTCCAGCCTAAAAGCACGTCTTCGAGGCGCGCTCCCTGGCTGATATTGTGGACGATTTGATAGCGGGTTTGATCAGCCTGCGACGGCGTGTCAGAGACCAATCCGATGTGGAGCACTCCGCCGCCCAAGTCCCACGCCACCACATCGCCCGGTTGGTAATCGCGCGCGTTCGTTGAAACGGGAAGCGACAAGCCGCGTCGCTCAAAGTAAGTCATCAAGTTGGCCACTCGGCGGTGATCTATGTTGCGGTCAGTGGTTCGGTTGCCCCACTTCTTCGGGTAAGCGGCGAAATTAGCGCGCATGTCTTCGTGCAAGTCCTTTTGCAGATCCACGCCCGCCGCCCTCAACGAACGCACGATGACATCCGCGCACACGCCTCGCTCGCGCGGCACGTCTCCGTTCGGATACTCCAGCCGCGCATAAGACGGATCATAAAGAACGGTGTACTCGGTTTGCTCAAAGCCCGCGGCGATCATTCTGTTAAGCGGAGTGTCAGGCCGCGGCGTCGGCGCAACGACGGCGGGCGTCGTCGTTGCGGCCGTCATTGAAGACGCGCGCGGCCTGCCGTCGAACCTGCTACAGCCCGCGTGCGTCAGGGATAGTAGCAACAAGCAAAATGTGAGTAAGAAAAGATTCTTCATGTCTGACGAGCGTGTCTATGAATTGACTCTGCCCTGAAGGGGCAGAATTTAATAGCCGGTGGCGCGGCCACCGATCACAAGGGAAATAAAGCGCCGACCCTGAAAGGGCAATGGCATGAATGATGTCCGACAATCTTTAGATTGTCGTTATCCTTCCGTATCTTCCTTCCGAACTGGAACGCGGCCGAACTCGGTGAGCAACGGTCGGAGTTTCGCAATCACAGTGGAGTGCGCGGCGCCGTTTGAGGCGACGAGGCCGTTGTGGTTTTGCGTGTCGGGCGTGTTGTACTCAAGCGGCTGGCCGAAAACATCCGTGAGCACGCCGCCGGCTTCCTGCAAAACGATTTGAGGGGCACAGGTGTCCCACTGCTTGGTGCGCGGCGAAAGATGTATGTAGATATCGCACTGCCGTTCGACGATCAAACCGATTTTAACGCCCACTGATCCGCGCCTGATTTCTTCGCGAAAGCCAAACTCTTTCACCACGCGGTCCATGCGCGAGCTGCGATGTGACCGGCTCGCGGCCAAGCGCATCCGCGCGACTTCCGTGTGAGCTGAGACGCGCAAACGCTCGGCCTCCGTGCCGGGCCGCACCACCCAAGCGCCGGCCCCTGTGACGGCCCAGTAAAGCACATCGGTCGCCGGCAAATAAAGCACGCCGAGCGCGCAAGCTCCGTTGATCGCAAGGCCGATCTGGACGGCGAAGTCGCCGTTGCCGTCGATAAAGCCGCTGGTTCCGTCAAGCGGGTCGATGATCCACACGCCGGGCGCCGAGCCGCTCGCGGGTGTCAACGGATTCTTCGAAAGCAGACCGTCGGCTGGGTAAGCGCGCCGCAAGCCGCGCACGATAATATCGTTGGCGGCGTGGTCGGCCTGCGTCACCGGCTCATCTTTATCTCCTTTGCGCTCGATCACCAGCGGCCCGCCGTAAAACTCAAGGGCCGCTGCTCCGCCGGCGCGCGCCAGCTCGACCACCTGCGGCAGCTCGCGTTCAATCAAATCCGCGCTCGATTCTTCCACGTCAATCATCCCACGCCGAACAAGTTAATAAATGCACTTAAATATCGGAGGCGGGCGGCAGCAACACGCCGTCATCCGATATCCGGTAACGCGGCGTGGCGCCGCTGCTGGCGGCGACAAATTCGCCAACACGGCACGCGCGTGCGAGCACGCGCGTAAGCGCTTCTCCATCGTCTTTCTCGCGCAACATGCCGTCAATTAGGGAAGCGAGAAAAGCGTCGCCCGCGCCGACCGTGTCACGTGCAGCGACGGGGCGGCCGTCAGCCCAGTGCCACACGTTGTCGGCGA
Organism: Pyrinomonadaceae bacterium; assembly: GCA_037719755.1. GTDB lineage: Bacteria > Acidobacteriota > Blastocatellia > Pyrinomonadales > Pyrinomonadaceae > JBBJMB01. The sequence continues at coordinate 24,982 of JBBJMB010000006.1, read as the reverse complement.
GCAGTCCGGCTCCGCGCGCGCCGGCCGTGACGCACACGCGCCGGCAATTGCTTTTCCTGGCGAAGTCAATCGCCAGCACGTGCAAATCGTCGCTTGCGCCGCCCACCAGCGCGAGCAATTCGGCGTCGTTTAGTTTGATCAGATCCGCGCGCCGCGCAAGCTCCCACACAAGGCGATGTTCGTCATAAGGCGGACGCAAATTAACGTCGTAAGCTTTAAAAGCGTTTTCGCCGGCGGCTAGGAGCAGCGCGAGCTTTTCGCGATTATGATCGAAGCGTGCGGCGAGCGTGCCGAAACAAAGCGCCGCCGCATCGCGCGCCGTTTGCAGCAGAGCTGAAGAAGTGTCAATCCAGTCCCAGGCGACATCCTCGGCGATGTGATAACTGGCGCTTCCGTCCGGTTGAAGCGTGACGTCGACGACGCCCGTCGGCTTGGTTTGCACAACGGAAACGAAACGCGTGTCAAGCTTCCATTCGTTCATTTGCCCCATCAACCGGGCGCCCAGTTCATCGTCGCCAACGGCCGTCACCGGAATCACCGCGTTGCCGTGCCGCGCGAGGTGATAAGCGACATTGACCGGCGCGCCGCCGGGCAGCATGCCTTGCGGAAATCGGTCCCACAACACTTCGCCGAAACACAGGATCGGAGCTCTCTGTTGCATCTCTTGGTTCACACCGGGTCTTTTCCTTTGCGTCTTGTCTTTGCGTTTCTTTGCGTTGAGGTCTGTCGTACCTCAACGCAAAGAAACGCAAGACAAGACCAAAGGGGGAACTGGAATCGCTTACCATCCATCGGTGCCCGGCGCACCTTTGAAGGGACCGATGATGTCGCTCGTAATCCAGCCGCCGTAGAAATCGCCGGGTTGCGCGCGCACCAATTCTCCGTCGAGGTAGCAGGCATCCATTTTGCTCGGGTAAAAGGCGACGTAATCTTTGAGCGCCGCAAACTGCGGCGTCGGGTCGGCGTAGTACCATGCGGCGCTTGGCGCTTGACGAGCGCCGATAGCAATTGTGTAGTAGCTGGCCAGCCCCTTCCATTCGCAAAAGCTGCTGCGGCTCGAGGGCAACAGATGCTCCACCCTCGTATCCTCCGGCGGGATGTAGTAAACGGGCGGATGACTCGTCTCCAGCACTCGCTTGGCGAGGCGCGTTTCGGCGATAACGACGCCGTTAAAAACAATTCGCACATGCTTCGCCGATTCTTCCGTGCGCGGCGGGCGCGGATAATCCCAAACGGATTCCTGCCCCGGTTTTAACCGAGCTTGATTGTCTTTCATCATGCATTCTCCTGCTCGCGCGAGATATTAACAGGCAACTCTCGCCGCAGCACCCTTTGGCCGGGGTCAAGTGTCAAGACTCAAAACGCTTTTTCACGCGTCAACTCATCGAAGTAAAATCTTGACACAAAGACAAGGTTCAGCGCTTAGTTTTGATAACTTAAATTATTATTCGTCTGTTGCATCAAAATTTGAACTCAACCTTTCTGATAATTATGTCCGTTGCTGAAACTAATAACACCTCAGAATTGATCGCCGGCGAAGGATCATCGTTTGGTGCGGTTGCGTTGCGCGCGAAAGAACTCAGCAAAAGCTTTGCCGACGTGAAGGCGGTCAACGGCCTTGATTTGGAGATTTATGCGGGCGAGTGCTTCGGGTTGCTCGGCCCAAACGGCGCGGGCAAAACGACCACTGTGGAAATCCTTGAAGGACTGACCGCGCCCGACGGCGGCACCGTCGAGTTATTCGGTGAACAATGGGGACTGGGCGGCGAGCGCGACCGCCTGCTGCGCGGCCGCATCGGCGTTCAGCTGCAGGAAACGCAGCTCGCCGACAAGCTTTCCGTGATTGAAACGATCAAATTGTTTCGCAGCTTTTACAATAGCGGGCGCAGCGCGGATGATGTTTTGCGCTTAATCGAGATGGAGGAAAAGCGCACGTCGCGCGTCGGTAAGCTTTCGGGCGGGCAAAAACAACGGCTCGCGCTGGCTTGCGCGCTGGTCGGCGATCCCGAGTTGCTTTTTCTAGACGAGCCGACGACGGGACTTGATCCGCAGGCGCGCCTCAAGCTGTGGGAAGTGGTGGAAGAATTTCAGCGCGGCGGCGGCACGATTCTGCTGACCACTCACTACATGGAAGAGGCCGCCCGCCTTTGCGACCGCGTGGGCGTGATGGATCACGGCCGCGTGATCGCGCTCGGTTCGCCCACCGAGTTGATTGATTCGCTGGGCGCCGATCAAATTGTGGATTTCACTGTGCGCGGCGCCGTCGCGGAAGACGGGCTCACGGCGCTCGCGGGCGTGCGCGGCATGCGCGCCCGAAACGGCGAATATTCGCTGACCGTTTCTGATATCGGTGCGGCGCTGCCCGCGTTGCTGGCGGAGCTGGCCGCGCAGAACGCCGAGTTGATTACGCTCACGACGCACCAGGCGACGCTCGAAGACGTGTTCGTGCATTTGACCGGAAGAATGTTGCGGGAGAATTGAGTGTGAAAGAAAATGTGATTGTCGACCACAGCGAATTGGCGAAAAGTCTCAAGGGCGGTGAAGTTGGCCGCCGTCAATTTCGCGGGCGCGGCGCGGCCACAGCGCCGCAGTGGTTTCATCCTTTGAAGGAATTGACGAAGACGCGGCTGCGCGAATTCTTGCGCGAGCCGGAGGCCGTTTTCTGGGTCTTCGTCTTTCCCGTGCTGCTGGCCTGTGCGCTGGGCATCGCCTTTCGCAACACCGGCCCCGAAAAAGTGCGCGTCGGCGTTGAGTCAAGCGGCGGCGGTGCGGATCAACTGCGGGCGGCTCTGGCAAACTCGCCCGAAGTGGAAGTCGTGACTCTTTCCGCCACAGACGCGCCGCAGGCGCTGCGCCAGGGAAGCGTGGCGCTCATCGTGCGCTCCGCCGGCGCGCCGCTGGCGGATGCAGGCGGCGCAACAACTTTCGATTATCGTTTTGATCCAACGCGGCCGGAAAGTCGATTGGCGCGATTGACGGTCGACGATGTGTTGCAGCGCTCAGCTGGCCGGCGCGACGCGGCGGTGACGCGCGATGAGCGCGTGTCCGAGCCGGGCGCGCGCTACATAGACTTTCTGATTCCGGGACTGGTCGGTCTTAATTTGATGGGCAGCGGTTTGTGGGGCTTAGGGTTCGCAGTGGTGCAAGCGCGCTCGCGCAAATTGCTGAAGCGCTTCGCGGTAACGCCGATGCGACGTTCGCACTACCTGCTTTCGTTTATATTTTCGCGTCTCGTCTTTCTCTTTTTAGAAGTGGCCGCCATCGTCGGGTTCGCGTGGCTTGCTTTCGGCGTGCAAATCAAAGGCTCGCTTTTGGGCTTCGCGCTGATCACCTTGACGGGTTCCGTCGCTTTTGCCGGGCTCGGTTTGCTGATTGCCGCGCGCCCTCGCACAGTTGAGGGCGTTTCAGGATGGATGAACTTCGTGATGCTGCCGATGTGGCTGCTCTCCGGCACTTTCTTTTCTTCTGAACGGTTTCCCGAAATTCTGCAACCGTTCATCAAAGCGCTTCCGCTGACAGCCATCAACGATGCTCTGCGATCGGTGATGAACGAAGGCGCTCCGATTCTCGACAGCTGGCCGCAAATCCTGGTGCTGCTCGCGTGGGCGGGCCTCAGCTTCTTTTTTGCGCTGCGATTATTCAGGTGGCAATAACTTTGGAAGGATGAAGGCGGAAGGATGAAGGATGAAAATTAAGGATGAAAGATTTTAATAAAAGTTCTTCACGCCTTAGCTTTCATCCTTCCGCCTTCATCCTTCAAGACAGCTTGATCGGCTTACCCGTCTTCGCGGCTTCGTAAATCGCCATCATGACTTTGAGGTCTTTGAGGCCTTCTTCGCCGGGCGTGGTCGGCTCTTTGTTGTTCATCGCGCAATCGGAGAAGTGCTCCATTTCGGCGGCGAAGTGGTCGACCTGCGGCAACTCCACGTCCGAGATGCGGTTGCCCTGGCGCATGCGCATTTTGAGGCCGGAATAACTCAGCGCGGGGTCGAGCTCGATGTAGCCTTTGTCGCCGGTCGCGCGCCAGCGGTTGATGCCGGCGCCGTAGCTGGAAACGCAGTTGGCGAGCACGCCGGAGGGGAAGCGCAGTTGGAAATTGATGTTCTCTTCGACTTCTTTGAAGCGCGGGTCGCCGGGCGTCGTGTACTCCATCGCGTTCACTTCAACGGGTTCCTCGCCGGTGATGTAGCGCGCGGCGTTCAACGCGTAAACGCCGATGTCCATCAGGGAGCCGCCGCCCGCCATCTCACGCTTGAGGCGCCACTGATTGGGGTCGCCGATTGAGAAGCCCGCTTCGGCCGTGACGATCTTCAGATTACCCACTTCTTTCGCGCGCGCCATCTTAATCATGGTCATGTTGTAAGGCTCGTAGCGCAGGCGGTAAGCGATCATCAGTTTGCGATTCGCTTTGCGGCAGGCTTCGATCATCTGCTCGCAATCTTTCGGCGTGTTGGCCATCGGCTTTTCGCAGAGCACGTGTTTGCCGGCTCCGGAGCCGCGCACGGTGTATTCGGCGTGCATCGAATTGGGCAGCACGACGTAGATGATGTCCACATCGGGGTTGTCGCGGATCGCGTCGTAATTTTGGTAGCTGTAAATGCTTTTCTCGTTGATGCCGTAGCGCTCCGCCAATTTGCGGGCCTTTTCCGGGCTTCCGCTGACGAGCGCCGTGACCCTGGATTTTTCACACTTGGCGAACGCCGGCAGAATTTGGTTGATCGCCAAGCTGCCCAGGCCGACGACCGCATAGCCGAGCTTCTTTCCCGGCGGCTCCGGCACGCGCAACTGCGCCGCGGCATCGCCGTGCGCGCCGATGAGTGTCCCTGCCGCAGAGACAAATGCCACGCCCTGACCGGCCCGTTTCAAAAAATCGCGCCGCGTCGCATCGCTCAATCGCTTTGACATCACAGACACTCCCTCTTCGATTGTCGCCAAAATTGAAATCTTGTTTGAGAAAACTTTGAGTTGCTGACCCGAGCATTATTAACACACTCCGGGTCAAGGCGGAAACTTTCAAAAGCGGATTTAATTGCACGCAGGTGAGAGACCATGCATCCTGACTGCTTTCAACTGAGGGCTCGGATTTGCTAAATGCCCGATTCTGACGGCCCTCACGTTGACACTCGCCCAAGCGTCGTGTTAATTGGTTTTAACTCTGAAGTAATGGACGCCTTTCGGAATACATTTCGGTTAAGGGTTTTCGATTTTCAGCAACAGCATAGTTATGGACGGCAATAGTAGCGAGCCTCCAAATAGACGGAGGCAATTAAAAATTCCTGCGGGACGCTGCGTCCGCCCCTAGATAGCCCTCCTCGGCTTTCGCCTCGGGCCTCGCTTACTTCCCGCACTTTGCAAGCGAGATGAGCGAGGCGAACAAAAGAAACGGTCGTCACTTTTCCGGCCGCTTCAATACTCCTCTCACATCTACCTCAAATTGTTTCGGCGGCGGTTCCGTTGCTGGCCGGCCGGCGCGCGTGTCGCCTCACGCCTTGGCCGACAAAGCTATTTCGCTCGCGCCGCGCGCAAAGCGGCGATTCTTCATCTTGTGCGGGTGATGGTTCAGGAAGGGGGGCTCTTTCAATGAGCACCGTGATGCAGCCGGATTTGCAGGATTTAATTAAGCGACGCAACTTCTTCGCTTTGCGGAGCACGCTCAAAGATTACCCGCCCGCTGATCTGGCGGAGTTAATCGAGGGGCTCGCCGTCGAAGAGCAAGTGGTGGCTTTTCGATTGCTGCCGCGCGAAACGGCCGCCGAGGTTTTTGAATACCTGGCGCTGGACGCTCAAGAAGCGTTGCTGAAAGCCATGGCGCAAGAAGATGTCGCGGAGATCTTGAACAACATGTCGGCCGACGACCGGACGACGTTGCTTGAGGAGCTTCCGGCTTCGGTCACGAAACAATTGCTGGCGCTGCTGACGCCGCAGGAGCGAGCCACCGCCGTTTCGCTTTTGGGCTACCCGGAAGGCAGCATCGGCCGCTTGATGACGCCGGATTATGTGAGGGTCAAACAAAGCTGGTCGGTGGAACAGGTGCTCGATCATGTGCGCCGGCACGGGCGCGACAGCGAAACCCTTAACGTGATCTATGTGATCGACGAGGGCGGCGTGCTGGTCGACGACATACGCATTCGCGAATTTCTGCTCGCTCCGACGGGCGCGCACGTTTCCGATCTGATGGACAACCGGTATGTCGCGCTCATCGCAACGGACGATCAAGAAACGGCCGTCAACATTTTCCGTCAGGAAGACCGCTCGGCGCTTCCCGTCACGGACACGCGCGGAGTCTTGATCGGCATCGTCACCATCGACGACATCCTGGACGTGGCCGAGGAGGAAGCGACCGAAGACATTCACAAGCTCGGCGGCATGGAGGCTTTGTACGAGCCTTACATGAAAATCAGCTTCGCGCGCATGATCCGGAAGCGGTCGGTCTGGCTGGTGGTGCTGTTTGTCGGTGAGATGCTGACGGCGACGGCGATGGGCTTTTTTGAGGAAGAGATCGGGCGCGCCGTGGTGCTCGCCCTTTTCGTGCCGCTGATTATCTCTTCGGGCGGCAACACCGGCTCACAGGCGGCGACGCTGGTGATTCGCGCGATGGCGCTTGACGAAGTGAATTTGCGCGATTGGTGGCGCGTGATGCGCCGTGAGATATTCTCCGGTCTGACGCTCGGCTCGATTCTCGGAGTCCTCGGATTCTTGCGCATCGCCGTGTGGTCTATGTTCTCTGATATTTACGGCCCGCACGCGGTTCTCGTCGCGCTGACGGTCGGGCTTTCGCTGATGGGCATCGTGTTGTGGGGCACGCTTTCCGGGTCGATGCTGCCCTTCCTGCTGCGGCGCCTCGGGCTCGACCCGGCGACCAGTTCCGCGCCGTTCGTTGCGACGCTCGTCGATGTGACGGGCATCGTCATTTATTTTTCGGTCGCCGCGCTGCTTTTGCGCGGCACGCTGTTGTAGCGCCCGCGGCCGATCAGTACAATCATCGCTATGTCAGTGGCTGCTTCGGCTTTATCGGCGTCGCGCACCGTCGCCGCCGCCGTTTTCATCAACACTGCGCTGGCGCTCATCAAAGTGGTGGCGGGCGTGCTCGGCAATTCCTACGCGTGGTGGCGGACGGCATCGAATCCGCCCTGGATGTGTTCACCTCGTTTGCCGTGTGGGGAGGTCTGCGAGTTGCCGTTAAGCCGCCCGACGCCAATCATCCCTTCGGCCACGGCCGCGCCGAATCGCTCGCCGCGCTGGTGGTTTCGGTGGTGATTGTGGCGGCCATCGGCATCGCCGTGCAAGCGTTCGCGAGATCCTGACGCCGCACTTGGTGCCGCGCCCGTTCACGCTGCTGGTGCTGGTCGGCGTGGTGGTCACGAAAGAAATTCTTTACCGGCGCATCGCGACGCTCGGGCGCGCGGCCAACAGCACGGCGCTCGCGAGCGAAGCCTGGCACCAGCGCTCCGACGCGATCACCTGGTTGCGGCCTTTGTCGGCATTTTGATCGGCGTCGTCGGCGGGCAGGCTTACGCGAGCGCGGACGATTGGGCGGCGCTCCTGGCTTCGGGCGTGATACTCATCAACGGCGTGATGCTTTGCGCGTGGCGCTCGCGGAAGTGATGGACGAGTCGCCTTCTCCGAGTTGATCGCGGAGGTGCGACGCACAGCAGTCGGCGTTGACGGAGTCGCGGGAATCGAAAAGTGCCGCGTGCGCAAAGCCGGGCTCACTTACCTGGTGGACATCCACGTCGAAGTGAAGGGCGAACTGCCGGTGTGGCGCGGCCACGAAATCGCCCATGCGGTGGTTGACACTTTGAAAGGCGAAGCGGCGCTCAACGTCTCCGACGGATCGTGCACGTCGAGCCGTCGCCCCGGAACCACGAGCAACTGAGCTAATTTGTTAACAGCGTTCATTCTCACCTTTTCGGCTCAAAGTTAAAACATGAAGAAGTCTATCAACAGCGTAACCGCTCCGCCCCCTTCACTTCGCTACCCGTCATCACGCAGCACAATTCTCGCGGCGATCTGCGTTATCTTTCTCACCGCAAATGCGGCGGCTCAGACCTCTTCAACCGCCGCCGATGTCGTACCCGGTCCGGATCTTTTGGAGACGGGGGCCGCCGCCAAGTTTCAGCCGCCGTTCTCTGTTCCCGCGGAGATCAAAGTCATCTCTTACAACATTCGCTGGCGGGGCGGCGATGATCTGCTCAAGCTGATCGAGTATCTGCGCAGCGACCCGGAAATTGGCGGCGCCGAGATCATCGGTTTGCAAGAAGTGGATCGAGGTAAAAAGCGCACCGATGGGATCAACACGGCGCGCCGGATCGCCGAAGCTCTCGGCATGAGTTACGCCTGGGCCGCGCCCCCGCGCACTGAAGACAACCAAGCTGAGGACGAGACCGGCGTTGCGATTCTCAGCAAGTACGCGATGATTGATGTCGAAAGACTTGTTTTACCGAACGCCGGGCCGGGCGGCAGACGCCGCGCCGCCGTCGGGGCCACCGTACTTGTCGGCGACAAGCGCGTGCGCGTTTATTCCGCGCACGCCGAAACGCGCATCCCGGTTGACCGCAAAGTGGAGCAATTCCGCGCCGTTTTAAATTCCCTGGAAAGTCGCCCGCAAGAAAATCACGCGATTGTGCTCGGCGACTTAAATACCATAAAATCTAAGGACGTGACCCGCACGGTGCAGTTGTTTACGGACGCGGGCTTCTCCACGCCTCTGCCGCAAGATCGTCCGACCTGGAGGTTTTACTTTATCAAACTTAAACTCGACTGGGTCTGGCTGAAAGGCATCGACGCCACGGGCGGCCGAGTCGTGCGGCGCATCACTCTTTCGGATCACTGGCCGATGTGGGTGCGGGTAAAACTTCGAGCGGGTAACTCCACTGCGGTGACGAGTAAATAAACGCTGGCAAAGCTATGATTAACACGGTCTACTTAGACACGAAGACGAAAGCCTTCAGTAACACTTGTCCGTCTTCGGACATCAGCGACCTTTGCATGAAAGAGGGCCACGTCGTGTGGGCTGATGTGAGCGACCCGACGGGTCAGGATTTCGCCGAACTCACCGCGGAATTTAATTTTCATCCGCTGGCCATCGAAGATTGCCAAAACGGGCACCAGCGGCCCAAAGTCGAAGAATATCAAGGCTACTACTTTATGGTGGTCTACGAAGCCGAACTCGCCGGCCCGAGCGATGCGCTCGAACTGCGCGAAATGGGCATCTTTCTCGGCCCGAACTACCTGGTCACGGTGCACAAACGACCGATCCGTGCTCTTGAGACCGCCAAAAAATTGTGGCCGCAGTGGATCGACCGGGCCGAGCACGGATCGGGACTGTTAGCTTACTTGCTGATCGACGCCATCGTTGACGACTACCTGCCGTTGCTCGACCTTATCAGCGAGCGCATGGACGATCTGGAGGATCAAATCTTCGGCGACTTTCAGAGCCAGTCAATCGAAGAGATTTTTCGCGTCAAAAAGATGCTGCTTCATCTGCGCCGCTCGGTCACGCCGTTGCGCGATGTTTTCAACACCTTGTTGCGGCGCGAGCAGCCGCTTTTTGCGCGCGAAATTCATGTTTACTTCCAAGATGTGTACGACCATTTGATTCGCGTCGCCGACACGATTGACACGCTGCGCGATTTGCTCGGCTCGACGATGGACGCCTATCTCTCCGTTTCCGGCAACCGCATGAATCAGGTGATGAAGCGCTTGACTTCGATCTCGACGATTCTCATGTCGGTAACGTTGATCGCCGGGATTTACGGCATGAACTTTAATTACATGCCGGAGCTGGAGTGGAAGTATGGTTATACGTTTGCGCTCGGTTCGATGATCGCCGTGGGGTTGGGAATTTATCTTTATCTGAGGAAAGTGAAATGGCTCTAAGATTGTGGGGGGCGCGTGCCAAAAACGACGGCGGAGAAAAGCGAAGGCCGCCGAAAAGGCGGCGCGCCTGGCGCCCCCGGAAGAGAAAGCCCACGCGCCGGCGGCGAAACAAACTGCGGGCGACAACGGCAACGGAGCCATCGTTTTTGACCCGACCACCTTCCACGTTCCGAACGACTTTAGTGAAGAGGGAAAAGAAGGATCGAGAATTCTCGGCTTAGACCCGGTGGTGGCGGCGGTCGTTGCGCTGGCGCTCGCGTTCATCGCTTTCGTCAGCGTCTTAATCACGCTGATGCCGCCCAAAAACTAAGATCACATGGGCAGCGCTTTTCAATCATCGAGCAATACTCGCATTTTCAAATTCTTTACCTTGCTCTTTTTCTTTCCTTTCGTCTTTTGCTTGGCGCCCGAGGTGGATGCCCAACAGCCGTTTATCACCGACGATACGGACGTGACCGCGAAGCGCCAGTTTCACTTTGAATTCAGCAACGAATTCGACGTGCTGCAACGCTCCGCCTTTCCCAATCTGAAACAAAACACGGCCAGCTTTGAGCTCAACTACGGACTCACGGAAGGCGTAGAGCTCGCCATCGAAGCGCCGCTCCTCACGCTCATCAACGCGAGAAGCTTCGTGCCGCGCACAACATCCGGCGTCGGCGATACCAACTTTGCTGTCAAGTACAATTTTCTCAAAGAGCAAGACGATTCGCGCCAGCCGGCGATGAGCGTGAGCGTCAACTTTGAAATTCCAACGGGCGACGCGAGCCGCCAGCTCGGCTCCGGAGTCGCGGATTTCTCGCTTAACGGCATTCTGCAAAAGACGCTGACTGAGCGAACTACGCTCCGGTTAAACGGCGGTCTGATCTTTTCAGGCAACACGGTGACGGGCGCGCTTGGCATCAGGACGCGCGGCACGGTGCTCACCGGCGGGGCTTCGCTCGTCAGAAAGTTCACCGCGCGACTGAGCTTGGGCGCTGAAGTGACGGGCGCGTTTTCAGGCAATCGAGATTTGAGCCGAGGCGGCCAGCTGCAAACCCAGGTGGGCGGCAACTACGCGTTGCGAGAGAACCTGACCCTGGACTTTGGGGTCATCGCCGGAGGCTATACGGCTAGCCCGCGCTTGGGCGCTCAAATTGGCGTCTCGGTAGACTTCTGAAAGCTGGGTTATACTCGTGCGGCGCCCGAAGTGAACGGGCGAATCCCGGCGACCCGAAATTAGGTGCATTATGTCCGCCTGCAAACGCTTCTGTGATCTCGACCTCTCTCTCTGCGTTTCTCTGCGTCTTTTCTCTGTGTCCGTTGCGTTTAAGTATCACTCACTTAAACGCAAAGAAACGCAAAGGGAAGACGCAAAGGGTCGCAGAGAGGGAAACCTGATTCAGAGATTATGCCTCGCCAGCTGTTTGCTCGTCATCTTCCTGCTTTCGGTTGCGGGTTCGGTTCGCGCGCAGCAAGCGAAGGACAGCAGCCATCCGCGCTCGCTTCCACGCATCGACGCGCGCGCGCAGTTTGATGCGCTGGCGCGCGTGCATCCGGATGCGCCGTACGCGTTGCCGCATGTGATGTTTGTGATTGATCGCAAAAACGCGAACCGCGTTTACTTCGTTGACTCGCAGCGCTATCGCTTTCACCGCGACTTTATCAACGGCACTTACCTTTCTCTGGAGCGCGGGCAAGAGTTTTTTGAGAACAATTACCTGAAGCCGAACCGCCGCTTCATTCTCGGCAATGTGGCTTATCAAGCGCCGGTCGCGCGTTGGACGTTTGAGTTTTGGGAAGGCGATTTGATTCCCACAGAGCAGATCAAACTCGTCTACGATGCGCTCAACGCCAGTTTTTTCGAGCCGTTGGCCTACAAGCCCAACTCTCTCAGGCAGGAAGAAGCCTCGGCCGCGATTGTCAGTATGGCGCGCGTGCTGCAAAGCGACATCGCCGGCAACCAAGAGTATGCGCCGCTTAACTTGGCCAAAGGCTTGGGGCGCATTCACATCATCGAAAAGCTGGACGAACACGTCGAGATCGGCGAAAACGAAATTCTGGTGCTGGGCGAGGTGCCAATTCACTTGCCGCCCGTCGCCGGCATCATTACAACCAAGCCTTCGACGCCGCTTTCGCACATCAATCTCTTGGCCAAGTCATGGGGCGTCCCAAACGCTTACATTAAAAACGCGCACGCGCTGTTTAAGGAATACGACGGCTGGTGGGTGGCCCTCGAAACAAAGCGTGACGGTTACACCATCAAGCGCGCCGACATTAATCAACTGGGCGAGTATCAAAAACGCTTGTCCGTTTTACGCGAAACCATGACGCCGCGCTTTGACCTGGATGTGCGGCGGCTCGCCGACCTGCGCACGCAGCGGGCCGAGGATGTCGTCGCCTACGGAGCGAAATCGGCCAATCTCGGCGAAGTGATCAAAGCGCGCTTGCCCGGCATCCACGTGCCGAACGGTTTCACCGTCCCGCTGTTTTATTACGATCAGTTCATTAAAGAAAATAACCTGGAAGTATTAATTTACGAGATGGGCAACGAGCACCGCTTTGTGCACGACCCGGCGCACCGCCGCGCCCGGTTAACCGGATTGCGCGAGCAAATCCAAAAAGGAAAGGTCAATCAACAATTGCAAGACCAAGTGCTGCGGCGCGCGCGCGCCGAGTACCGCGGCAAAGGCCTTTTTGTGCGCAGCTCTTCCAACACAGAGGATCTGCCGAACTTCAGCGGCGCGGGCCTCTACAACACGGTGCCAAACGTCAAAAACGAAGCGCAGTTGATTGAGGCGCTCAAAACGGTGTGGTCTTCCATTTGGAACTTCGAGGCTTATGAAGCCAGAGAGCGCGCGGGGATTGACCACGCAAAGGCGTACATGGCGGTTTTAATTCAGGAAGGCATCAACGCCGACAGCGCCGGCGTGATGATTACCACCGACCCGTATGATGCGGACAACAAAGATGCCATCTACATCAGCGCGAAGCGCGGACTGGGCATCAAAGTGGTGGAAGGCAAGCGGGTCGCCGAACAAATTATTTTTCAACCCCGAACAAGCGCCGTGCAGGTGCTCACCCGGTCCGATGAAGACAGCCTGCTCACGTTTGAAGACGACGGCGGAATCAAAGAGGTGCCCATCACAGGCGATCGCGCCGTGCTGACGGACCAAATTGTGCGACGCTTAGCGCGCGCCGCCGCGCGCATCGAACGCCTGTTTAAGGGGCGCCACCAAGACATCGAATGGGTCTACATGAGCGGCCAAATCTACATCGTGCAATCGCGACCGTTCATCGCGGGGTAATGGCGTCTAACTTATCCCGAGTTTTGATTTGGAATTCTTTCTCTGTGTCCCTCTGTGTTCTTTCTCTGTGCTGCTCTGTGTTGAGGTAAGTGTTACCTCAACACAGAGCAGCACAGAGAAAAGACAAGAGAGAGACACAGAGAATGGAGCCAAAGCGGATGAGAGTTACGGCAGGGACGCGAAATCCGTCCCTCGTCGGGCAATTATGAAGAGCGGGCGTCTTTCGGTTAAAATGCCAGTTGTCCCCTTTTCATCAGATCAGTAACGAAATACCAATGCTGCGAAGATCACGTTTCGGCTCAAAATCACTGCTTGTGAGATGCGTTAACCTCGCGTGCGCATTGATCGTTGTGCTGCTGCTGCTCGTCGGCGCGCGAGGGCAGCAATCGCCCGATCAAACGGAACGGCCGCGCCGCGTGCATCCCGTCGCCGAAAATCAAAAAACAGTTCGCTCCGAGGATGAAGACACGATCCGCGTCGACACGGACCTCGTCCTGGTGGATGTCACCGTTAACGACGCCGCGGGTCGACAGGTGCGCGGCCTTCAGCCTTCCGACTTTAAGCTTTACGAGGATAACGTGGAGCGTCCGGTGACGTTCTTCGATGTTGAAAAAAGAACGGATCTGGCGCGCCCGCTGGCCGTCGTCTTCGCCCTGGACTTGTCGGGCAGCATGACGCCCGAAGAATTGATGCGTTTGCGCGAAGCGGTGCGCGCGTTCGTCGAGAAATTGTCCGAGCGCCAAACGCTTTTTGCGGTCATCAGCTTCGGCATGGACGTGCGTGTGCGGCAATCTTTCACCAAAGAAAGGGAAAAGCTGGAGCGGGCTTTCGATCAAATGCTGCGCGACCCGAACGGTCTTTCCACGCACGCCTACGATGCCGTCGACGACGCCGTGCGATTGCTCGCCCGCAAAGCGCCGCGCACGCTGCAAGGCCGTGCGGTGAAGCGCGCCGTGGTCGTCATCACCGACGGGTTTCCGGTGGGCGACACGGTCTCGCCGCAGACCGTCATTGAGCGCGCCAATCAATCCGAAGTGAGCGTCTACACGGTGACGCTTCCGTCTTACTCGCATCTGCTCGCTTCAATAGAAAAAGCGCCGCTGCCCACTCCGCTTGATGTCAGCGGATTGGCGGAAAAAACCGGCGGCCGCAACGTGTTCGCGATGGGCAAGGATTACGAGCCGCTTTTCCGCGCGCTGGCCGAAGAAGTGACCTCTTCGTATGTGCTGGCCTTCTATCCTTCGGAGGTGAAGCGGCGCGACGGGCAGTTTCACCAAGTTCGAGTGGAAGGCCCGCGCGGCTTGATGCTGCGGCAAAATCAAACGGGTTATCTCGGCGAGCGCCGTTGAGTGGGATTGGCGAAGTATCCGGGCCGATAAGTGAGACGCAGCTTCTCTTTGCGCAGCTCGGAATTAGTGACCTCGATTTTAACTTTCCGGAAAGTTCCGTCGAGCGCCTTTTTGGTCGGCGAGTAAGCGATCAAATACTGAGAGCGTAGTTCAGCCTCGATCTGGGCGAAAACCGCGCGCAGATCACCATCGTTTCTGGGAAAAAAGGCGCGGCCCCCGGTCTTCTCACACACTTTGCGCAGTTTGCCGTCATCCACGCCGTCGTAATCGGGATCGCCGATGCCGATGGCGTAAATCGCCGCGTCGGCCTTAACGGTGCGCTCAATGGCTTCGCTGCTTTTTAATTGACTGCTGGTGTCGACGCCGTCGGTGAGCAAAATGATCGCGCGCCGTGTGCGCTCGGGAGCCCGCGAGAGCACTTCTTCGGAGGTGGCCCACACGGCGTCCCACAAAGCAGTCGAGCCCATCATCGTTGGCGCGCCCACGGGCGGCGTGCCGCCCTGCTGGACGACGATTCCGCCGCCGATGTAGCCGGGCGGCACGGCGAAGTTGACGCGCGCAATGGCCCGCGCCAGCGAGCTTTTGCTGCCGGTCAAATTCTGCTCGATAATCGCCTCGCCGGCGAACGAGATCACGGCCGCTTCATCCTTAGCCGGACGAATCACGGATTCGATGAATTTGCGCGCCGCGATTTTCTCCGCCGGCAACGTTCTCTCCTGCGAGCCGCTGATATCAATCAGAATGGCCAGCGAGAGACTCAAATCAGTTTGTCGCTGAAAGGTGAAAATTTCTTGGGGCACGTTGTCTTCGGTGACGCGCAGATCTTCGCGCCGCAGAGTCGTCACGTATCGCCTGTCTCGATCAACCGCCGTAAATAAAAGATTAGTCAGATTGCTTTCAACCGTAATCACATCGTCGTCCGGCTGAGCGGCGCGCTCTTCGCGACCCTGCTGGTTGGCGGGCACTTTGAGCGTGGGCGTAGGGGTCTTCTGCGTGGATGTGTTCTCCTCCTGAGCCCACAAGAAAATCGGCGCGCCAAGCGCCAGCAAAAGACACCACAGAAACGTCTGGTAAATTTTTAATTGATTCTTTGCACAGCTTGCTAACATGGAAAAATTGAATTCCCGGAAATTTTTATTCGCACCGACGTTGAAGTCAGGCGTCAGATAAGTTTAACCCGTCAACGAGGCTCAGCGAAAGCAACAGCTTCGGAAGGATGAAGGCGGAAGGATGAAGGATGAAAAGTAAGGACGGAAGAATTATTATTAATTCCTTGATATTTAGCTTTCAGCCTTCAGCCTTCCGCCTTCATCCTTCCGAAGCTCCTTCCGCCGTGTGCGGTGAGGTGATAAATTGTATGACCGTTAGCAAAGACCAGCCTTAATTAAAGTTCATCACTGAAGGAGAAAACCACATGCGAAGACGACACTTCATTGCTGCGACGGCCGTTGCGATTGCCGGCCACCAGCTGGCCCAGGGAATCGCCGCAGCAGCTTCCGCTCAGACGGCGAAAAAGAAATACCACCTGCGGTATGCGCCTCACCTCTCGATCCTCAGTAAGGAGTTGACCATTCCGCAGCGGCTCGACTTGATCGCCGAACATGGCTTTGATGCCACGGAGTACAACGGGCTCCTTCAGCACCCGCCCAACGAAGTGGAAGAGATACGCAAAAAGATGGATAGCGTCGGCATCGAGATGGGCATTTTTGTGGCCAACCCGGGCGGATGGAAGACGGCCGGCCTGGTGGACGCAAAACATCATCCCACCTTTCTTGAGGAAGTTAAAAAAGCCATCGAGTACCACAAAATTATCGGCAATCATTCGGCGACCACGCTCACGGGCAACGCCGTTCCCGGACTCTCCCGCAGCACGCAGCGCAGAAACGCGATTGACGGTTTGAAGCGCGCCGCGGAAGTGCTCGCCCCGACTGATCTGGCGCTAGTGATCGAGCCGCTTAATCACATAGACCACCCGGGCTTTTTTATGACTCACTCCGACGAATTGGCGGAAATCATCGCCGCTGTGAACAGTAAAAACGTGCGCATGCTTTTTGATCTCTACCATTTGCAAATCACGGAAGGCAATTTAATTACCAACTTCCGCGCTTATAAAGATTTAATCGGATACGTGCAGACCGGCGACGTGCCGGGAAGAAAAGAGCCCGGCACCGGCGAAGTCAATTACCGAAACGTTTTGAAAGCTGTTTACGACGCGGGCTACCGGGGCATCATCGGCATGGAGCACGGGCAATCACTGCCGGGCCGGGAAGGCGTGCTGCGTATGTTTGAATCCTACCAGCAGGCGGACAATTGGTGATCTTCCTCTGTGTCTCTCACTTGTCTTCACTCTGTGATTCTCTCTCGTTTAAGTAGGACTGACCTCAACGAGAGAGAAACACGGAGAAAAGACAAGAGAGAGACACAGAGAAAAACACTATGCACCAGACCATTTAATGAGTCATCGCATAGACGATGACGTTGATGCCGATGCGGTAGGCCATGACGCCGTACTGAACGGGGTAGCGCGAATCGTTGATCCACTCCCACGCATCGCCCAGATCGCAATTGCGCGTCATAAAGACCATCAAGCGGCCGTCTTTGTTCTCGATGCCCATGTAGTGAGGCGTGACGCCTCCCTTTTCGTACGTGACGCCGTTCACCAGGGAGGCCACGCCCGGCACTTGCACGACTTCGTTGATATCCAGGTAGCTGTGGAAGATCGGGTGCGTCGGCGGCAAGTCCTTGATCTCATACTCGGGAAAAACGCGGCTCAGTTGCCGCTGCACACGCCCCCACTCATAGTCGCCGTGTAAATCATCCAGGAAAAGGAAGCCGCCGCGCAGCAAATACTCGCGCAAGCGCGCCGCCTCTTCATCCGAAAGCTCCATGTGGCCCGGCTCCACCAGGTAAGTCAGAGGGTAATCAAATAGCCGGTCGTCAGTTAAGCGCAAATGCACGGGTCGCGGCGAAACGCTCAGGTTAGTGCCGACCCATTCGCTAATGCCGGTCACAAAGTGTTCGTCGGCCTCCGGGTAATCCACCCTCCACGCGCCTCCGAACCACCAATTATAGGGCGAGCCCGGCGAGTCATAAACGGCGCGCGCGAAGGTAAACTCTCCGAACTCGCCCGCGCTTCTTCCGGCGCGCATGCGGTTCTCGCCGGGCGACGCGCTCATCGTTCCCAGTGCTGTTCCAAGTCTTTGCTGGCCGATTGCCGGAGAAAAGAGCCAGGCCGCGACCGCGGCGAAAATCAATACGTTTCTTAAAGCTCGAGACATCACTGCTCTCTCTCAATTCGCGAGTAAACTTGCCAGTTCGCATCTTACGACATGCCCGCGGCGAGCGGTAGTCGCGAGAAACTGCCTCGGACGGTTAAAGAATCTCCTCTGCGGCTCTCTGCGTCTTGTCTCTGTGATTCTCTGTGTTTAGGTAACACTTACCTAATCACAGAGAATCACAGAGAAAGAACACAGAGAAACGCAGAGGAAGAAGGCCGATGAGATCGCCCCGACGTGGCACATTATTCGCTGAGGTAGCATTTGCCATTTGAGAAACCACCACAGGTTTTTCGTCCAATTGCCCGGTTTTACGAGCGAATCTCGCGCAACTTGCCTTTACCTTGTTGGGTAATAACTGACACCTCACTGTTACTAAAAGAGACATATGATGTCTCTTTCGGACAACGGATTTTAGTATTTCGCTGGTGAAACTATATTGTCTTACCCTTTTGAAACATCGCGGGCGCTTGGACGCGACCGCCGCAATGCGAGCGACGTACAAGGCCTGGATCGGCGCAGCGAGCCGCGCATGCATCTGGACATGCACGCCAAGGTTTGCGGAACGGATCTTTTGGAAAGAACGTTTGAGACCAGCGGCCGCGTCGAAAACATCAGCCACAGCGGGCTCTACGTAGAGCTCGGCGAGCGGGTGGGGGTGGGCGCCAAACTACTTATCTTCGTGCGGCCCTTAAGCGTCAGCGTGGAAACGGAAACGACGCCCTTCGGCGTGGTGCGCGGCATCGTGATGCGCGTCGAACCGCGCGCGGAAGGCAGAGCCGGCCTCGGCATCCGCATCACTCACAGAAGACAAGAGGGAAAGTATGAACGCGGAACGATGAACGATGAACGCTAGGAAAAGGATTAATCAAAGTTCTTTAGTCCTTAACTTCATCGTTCATCGTTCCGCGTTCATACTTCCGCTTAGCTGGTGTTAGAATGTGCCGGTTATGGAACCGGCAATTCATCTTCTGGGGCTTTCTTTATCAGAGTTAACTGAGTTTGTGACGGCGCAGGGCGAGCCGGCTTACCGCGCGCGGCAGCTTTTTGAGAATCTTCATCACCGACGTTTGCTAGCCGTCGCTGAGATGAGGGAACTGCCGACAGGGTTGAGGGCGAAACTCGCCGAGCGCGGCCGAGGCGCAAGTCTGAGGCTGGAAGCGCGCTACGTCTCCTCGGATGGAACGCGGCGCTATCTCATGAAGACGCACGACGATTTGCCCGTCGAGACGGTTTTCATTCCCGAAGAGAAACGCGATACGATCTGCTTTTCATCTCAATCCGGATGTCCTCTCCAATGCGATTTCTGCTTAACAGCCAAGCTTGGTTTGCTGCGCACGCTGACCGCAGGCGAAATCGTCGAGCAAATCATCTTCGCGCTGAATGACGCCTACGGCGTGGGCACAAGGACGCCGCGCGGCACAAACCTGGTCGCGATGGGCGCGGGCGAGCCGCTCCTGGCCTACGAATCGTTGATGCGGGCGCTGCGTGTGATGGCCGAGCCGGCGGGCTTGCATATTGTGCCCAACCGGGTGAACGTGTCCACGGCGGGCGTCGTTCCGCGCATTCGGGAATTGGCGAAAGTCTCTGACCGTCCGCACCTCGCCATCTCGCTCGCGGCGCCGACCGATGAATTGCGCGACGTGCTGATGCCGATCAACAAGCGCTGGCCGCTCGATCAATTGATGGCCGCGGCGAAAGACTTCCAAGCCGCGCTGAAGCCGGGCGAGCGCCTGACGTTTGAATACGTGCTGCTCGACGGCTTCAACGACTCCGCGGAGAACGCGCGGCAATTGGCGAATTTAATTAACCGTTACAATTTGCGCGCGAAAGTAAATTTAATTCCGCACAACCCGGCCGACCCGCTGCCCTACAGACCTTCGTCCGAGGCGACGGTGCGGCAATTCAAAAGCATTCTGGAATCAAAAGGCCTGCACGCCTTTGTGCGCCAACCGCGCGGGCGCGACATCTACGCGGCCTGCGGCCAACTCGCCGCGCGCAGAGAGCAGTCGAATCCGCTCGGGCTGCATCAAATCGGCGCGTTAAAACCCACAACTACTGTGCAAGTTCCGCCTTCCACTAATTGAAGAACGCGCCTGCATACGAGGAGACGAAATGTTTTTAGCACTACTGCTTTCAGCTACTCTGATCACGCCAACCGCCGCCCTTATTATGCCGTCGCAGGCGAACGTGTGGGTGAAGGGCGTTTTCGCGACCGACAAGGCCCAACGCGGCAAAACTGTGCAAGCCGCAGTTGTGATGGACATTCCCGAAGGCTACCACGTTAATTCCAGCAAGCCGCTCGGCAAGTATGCCATCCCCACCGTGCTTGAGATCAAAGCGCCGGACGGCGTCAAAGTGGGGCCGGTCGCGTACCCGCGGGCGATGGTCAAGCGCTTCAAATTCTCCGATGAACAATTGGCCGTCTACGAAGGACGCGCCGTGATGCGCTTCAACCTGACGGTGCCCGCCGACCAAGCGCTCGGCGCCACAGACTTGCGCGTGCGTTTGCGCTATCAAAGCTGCACCGACGAAGTTTGCTTCGCCCCCGCGACGCGCGAAGTGGAGATGCCAATTGAAATCGTGAACAGCACGGATCCCGTGAAGCGGGTTAACGCCGCATATTTTGGCGCTCGGCCGCGAGGGTAAGTATCCTGAATTCGTGGGCTCTTAAAGACTTCTCCCAACCACGGACAGCAGCCGCCCGAATGATGGCCGCTCTCGGCGGTAAGAGAAAAACAGATCAGTGCGGCACATCGTGCAGAGCGGCGCGATGTGCACGCGCTCGCTTTGCAGCCCCGCGGCAACGAGCAGGCGGCGGTTGGCTTCATGTAAATCTATGCGGCCGTGATAATCGCGAGTGAAGGTGAAAAGACTTGCCGCGCCTTCGTTTTTCCGCACAAAAGCATCAATCACTTCCGGGCCCACTTCGTAGCAGCAGGCGAGCGCCGCCGGGCCGATGGCGGCGCACAAGTCAGCGGGTCGGGTGTTAAATTCGCCGGCCATCAGATCAATGGCGCGCGTCACGATCCCGGCGCGTGTGCCGCGCCAGCCCCCGGGAATCGCCGCGCACGCGCCGGTGCGCGCATCCCCGAGCAAGATGGGCACGCAGTCGGCGGTTTTGACGCCAAGCAAAATGTTTGGCAAATCGGTGGCGAGGGCGTCGGCGTGCGCGGTGTCGGCGCGCGCGTCGGTGCGTGATGCGACGACGTGAATATCCGCGCCGTGCGTTTGAACCGCCGTCATCAAATGCCAACGGGTGCCGAAGATGTTGACGAAGCGCCGGCGGTTTTCGTAAATATTCTCCGCCGTATCGTCGTCAAAGCCGGCGAGGTTAAGAGCCTCGCGGGGCAGAGCACTGACTCCGCCCAGGCGCGTTGAAAACGCATTCGCAAACCCTTCGCGCTCAAGCTCGACACAAACAAGCGCCGTCACGCCCGCCAGCTTGCGCCACGCGAAGGCCGGGTTCTCTGTTAGAATCTCGCTTGTGATCGTTTCCATCGGCATAGACATTATCGAAGTCGAGCGCATCCGTGAAGTCGTCGCGCGCACTCCGCGTTTCGTTGATCGCGTGTTCACCATGCGCGAGCGCGATTACTGCGCGGGTCGCGGCCCTATGGTCTCCGCGCAGCGCTACGCCGCACGCTTCGCCGCCAAAGAAGCGGCCTTCAAAGCCTTTGGCACGGGCTGGTCAGGCGGCGTCGGTTGGCAGGAGGTGGAAATTGTGCGGCAAGAATCCGGCGCGCCGGCGCTCATTTTCCACGGCAAAGCGCAACAGCTTTTCGAGCGCTCCGGCGCCAAGCGCGTTCACCTCTCCATGTCTCACACCGCTCATCACGCCGTCGCCCAAGTGATTCTGGAACAATAGCCTGAGATTACTCCGAAGCACCTGTCCGACAATCTTTAGATTGTCGCTTGGCTTTGTGAGAAATCAAGGTTCGTGGTTTTGGCAGGTTCGCGACAATCTAAAGCCTGAATGCACGGCTAAGAACGTGAAAACTGCCAATTCACCAGCATTGATGCGGCTGAGATGAAAGCACTGCTGTCACCTAATGTATGAACTAGCGGTTGCACGAAACTCAATGTTGACGCGGCTTTCAATCAAATTCGGCATGCTTAGCCGTGCATTCAGGCTAAAGATTGTCGGACACTGTGGCCTTGAGACTGCGAGGTCGTTTATGGTGACTGGTTTGAAGCGCCGCTGATTCGCATATCGTTGATTAAGACACGGCGCCCGCTTTCATTAACTTCAATGCGCGACGCTTTGATAACAGTGGGAACTTCGGATGCCGATTCCGCTGTCTGCGGAGCGGGCGGTAAGGCCGGGGCCAATGGCTGAGCGGTCGTTGTCGGCTGAGCGGTTGCCGCGTCAATCGCGATCGGGGCCGCGGACGACGAATCGACGACTTCTGTGATCTCCGCCTCGGCGAGCAGTTCCAGCGGCTGGTTGTGCGTCAAGCAAGTGTATTGCGGAGCGAAGCTGTTGGAGAGGGCGACGCGCTCGCGAGCGGGGCAAGCGGGAGAAGCGAGCATCCCTGTTTCGGAATCGATTTCCACGGTGACCATGCCGGCCGGGCGCGTGAATGCTGCGCCGCCGAGTTCCGGTCTGAGATCCACCGCTCCCTTCATAAAGTCGACCCACGCGGGCAGCGCCGCTTCCGCGCCGGTCAGGCCTAACTCGTCGTTGTCGTCAAAGCCGACCCACATCGCGCACACCAGATTCGGCGTGTAACCGACAAACCACCCGTCACGCGACGTGCCTGTTTTGCCGGCGATGGCTGTGCCTTTAACGCTTGAGCGCGCCGCGCGCGCCGTGCCGCGCTTGATGACATCTTCCAAAATACCCGTCACCATAAAGGCCGTATCCGGCCGGATCACGCGCCGCGCGTCCGGAGCCGCTTGACTGACGATGATGTTGCCGGCCGAGTCGGCCGCCTTGGTGATAACGATTGGATTGACCACGTTGCCGTTGTTGGCAAAGGCCGTGTAGGCGCTGGCCACTTCAAGCGGCGTCGTCTCGGTTGTGCCAAGCGCCAGCGCCGGGTAAGGCTCGGGCCGCGGCAAACCGAATTTCTCCGCCAGCGAGGCCACACGCGCGAGGCCCGCGCGCAGGGCGATGTCAACGGTGACGACGTTCAATGAGCGCGCGAGCGCGGTGCGCATCGTCACATCGTGCATCGAGTAGCCGCCGCCGTAGTTGGCAGGCTTGTACTGCCGCCGGCCGTCGTATGTAAAAACGCGCGGCGCGTCTTGGTAAACCGAAAGCGGAGAGGCGCCGGATTCCATCGCGGCGGCGTAAACAATTGGTTTGAAGACTGAGCCGGGTTGGCGCCGCGCGTCTGTCACGCGATTAAGTTGCGACTCTGAGTAGTTGCGGCCGCCGACCATCGCGAGCACGTGCCCCGTGTGCGGATCAATCGCCACCAGCGCGGCCTGCGGAGCGACATCCTTTTTCCGATGCACTTTGTCCAGCTTGGCGAGACGATCTTTGACTACGCTTTCGGCTAAGTGTTGCAGCTCAAGTTCGAGTGTGGTGTAGACGCGCAAATCGGGGGCATCGCTGTTCGTGACATCGAGTTCGGCTTCGATTGAGCGATTCACGTAATCCAGAAAATAAGGCGCTGCGGCGGCGGCCACAGTATCAAGCGGAGCGACCGCGAGCCCTTCGGCGATGGCTTGCTCCGCCGCTTGCGCGGTGATGAAGCCGTCGCGCAGCATCGCGCCGATGACCGTGTTGCGGCGCGCGAGCGAGCTTTCCGGGTGGCGGTCGGGCGCGTGGCGATTCGGGCTTTGAATCATTCCGGCGATGGTCGCCGCTTCGGCGAGGTTCAAGTCCTGCAAATTCTTTGCGAAATACACTCGGGCCGCTTGGCCGACTCCACGCACCGCCGTGGTGCCGCGCTGCCCTAGGTAAATCTCGTTGCAGTAGAGCGCGAAGATTTCTTCTTTCGAGAGCCGGCGTTCAAGCACGCTCGCCAGCACGGCCTCATTAAATTTACGTTTCAGCGAGCGTTCCGGCGTCAGGTAAGTGTTTTTCACCAATTGCTGCGTGATCGTGGATCCGCCTTGCGCCACCGCGCGCTCGCTGGTGTTGCGCAGCAATGCGCGCGCGATGCCGGAGAGGTCAACGCCGTGGTGTGCAAAAAGCGCCGGTCTTCAATCGCGGTGATGGCTTGCACTAAAACCTGCGGAACATCTTTGAAAGCGAGCATCGCCCCGGCGCCCGTTTTCATTGCGCCGTCGCTGGTCAAAAGTTCCGGCTCAAGCGTGAAACTGCCGATCACAGCGTGATCGGCAGTAAGTGAACTGATGCGGGCGTTTTTGTCGAAGCCCACTCGCACTACCTCCGGCGCGCCAGCCCGCGGCGCGGGTGAATCTCAACTTGATTATCTTTCGCAACGAAGCCGCCATTGAAAACGTCGCTGTCATTGCTTTCCACGTAGCCGGCGCGGCGCAACGCTTCGACCAGACGCTCGGGCGACATCGCCGACCCTGCCCTGAGCACGCGCGGCGCAGCGTAGATGCCGGCGCGGCTGCGCAAGTAACCTGCGGCAATTTGTTTGTCAACCACTTCGGAATAGCTGCGATAAGCGTAAAGAAAAAGGGCCCCTGCGCCAAGAACCATGATGACGGCGAGAACAGCGGCGGTGCGCAGCACCGTGCCGCCAAGTTTGAAGAAGCGGGCGCTCCGGCGCACTCGCTCATGCGCGCCTTTCAGCTTCTGAAAGCGGCCGGTGTTAACGGACGTGATCTCAATTGGCACGAGGGTGATCTACCTTTCGAAGACTTGATGAGCGAGAGATGAGCACGCTCTTGAAGAAGAGATCATTAAACGCCGGGTTTCTTCAAAAACTTGCACACGCATTCGCAACGATTGTGCCATCACAATTAATCAACGCAGCAAATCTGGAAAGTTAATATTTGCTTGAGTTGAGGGAGAAACGGAGATTATATTTGGAAGCCTAAGAGGGAAAACCGTGTTGGAACAGGACAAGCATTCAGCGAGATGTTTATTTCTGGCTGTATAAAAACGATACTGCTGAAATGTCCAACGATCTTCTCGATTGTCGCGTGCATGCCCAAGCCTGGAAGCTTGATTTCTGACGGGGCTGAGCGGCAATTGAGAAGATTGTCGGACAGCTCTGCTGGGATCTCATTTGCTGACAATCGCATTCGCGTCGAGTAGGCAAGACCT
>JBBJMB010000107.1:0-10941 GCA_037719755.1 Pyrinomonadaceae bacterium | reverse complement strand
AGGTGTTCGTGATGTCGTGAGCTTTTTTTGTTCACGATGTTGTGAGCCTCGACAACTAATTGCTGAGGCGACAACGAGTTGTCATTCGCGGCCACAGCATTAGTGGTGTTGGTACATGAAGCGACTTCAGATGACTCCGCATGAATGTTCTGCACAGCCTGTTGCAAGATTGTGCGATGGCGATTGAGGAAACGTTCGAAGACTTCGCTGATGTTTTTGAGCAAATGCCATCTGTCGGCTATCTGCATGGCTTCGGGCGCACCCGCCCGCGCACCATCCGCGTAAGCTCCGGCACGGTCGCGGATGATAATTTCCACGCCGGGGTGAGCTTTGAGCCAGTGGGCTAGAGTCCCTGCTTCACGGTCAGGCAGCAGGTCCACCGGGCGTCGTCGTTCATAGTCGACAAGGATCGTGCCGTAAGTCGAGCCTTTACGTTGCGCCCAATCATCGATGCCAAGTATCTTCGGCGTGCTGACTTGCGGCAACGCGGCGCGCCGGATGCGCTCAAGCAAAGCATCAGGGCTGGTGTGCATGCCGAGTTGGCGGGCCAGGCGCGCACCCGCTTCGCCGCCCAACGCGAAGCCAATGAGTTCAAGCGCGACTGTTAAGCGCGATGTTTTTCTCGCGTAAGCTGCGACGACGGATGGTAACCTCTCGCAGAAAATCCGTTGCTGGCAACACTCAGTCGTACAAACGAAGCGGCGCGCGTGCAACTCCAGGCGAACAGCAACGCCGTGCCACGGCAGGTCGGCGACGCAACGCGTGTAAAGACTGTGAACTCGCGCCGACGAGACAGCACAGCGCGGACACCGAGCGCCGGGTTGTCCCGCAGTGACGACCAGGGTGACTGATTTTTCAGCAGAAACGATGTGGTCTAAGCGAATTGCTTCGGGGTCGGCGAGCAAAGTTGAGATGTGCATGCCGCCCGTTATAGCAGGCTGGCTGTAAAGTCTAAACCCGCATCATCAAAAGATCGGGAGAGCCGTTCGAGCGAAATCCATGTTCACGATAAACCGAAATCCTTGTTCACGCTCCACCGAAATACGCACTTCTCTCAAGAGGCGCAGGTAGTCGTCGATGAAGCAGTAGATTTCGGTCATCTGATGTTCTATGCTGGGCATGGGTCATCGTCCTCCGGGTGTAGGTAAAGTGTCATAACTTCATTCTACATACCCGCTAACGGGCGATGACCTTTTATTTTCAACTCAAGACTCGGGTTAAGTTAACGCGTTATTAGCAGAGATTCTGATGGCCTTCCACTGAAATGTAATAACCGCGGAACCAGATCCTAACCTCGAAGAGCACATGCATAAATCGGCGAGCAAAGCGGGTCTCACGTGAGACCTGCTGGCGAGATCAGAGGTCTCATTAGATAAGCTCTGAGGTAGCTTTAGAACCTGTTAATGCTACTTTTACATGCGGGTATCTTTTACCTTTTTACAGAAAAGCACTCGAATTTACTGAGTATTTTGAGGCTCCGACACGAAAAGATTTCGATCAATCGCCGGACGACGAAGCCGAGCGCCTCAGCGGTTAGAAAAGGCCGTGCCCATGAAGGCGGATCACCGGCGGGGCGCGCGGCGAATGAGCGGTTGGCGGTCCCGGGTGGGGCACTGCGCCGCGTCGGCACATCAGCTGGGAATTCAAACTCGCTCGGCGCGGCTCTAAATCACGGATCCCGTTAATCGTGCGCAGTAGCCCGCGTCCGCTTCGCTCGTCCTGGTTAATGTCGGCGATGCTGGCGAGTAGCGTGTAAGCCGCCCAGTATTCTGGTGGGCGGTGCTGTCGGCTCTGCGCGATCAGATCGTCAGCGAGATGTTTTACCCGCGCGGAAATGGCAGGTAAACAAAGCGTATCGCGTAAGCGGTCGAGCGTGGCTGGTAAGTTAAGTGAGCTGGTCACAGTTCCGTCTCTGGTGAATCAATTCCCAGCCCAATTTGGCTAAAAAGCGTCAAGGTGTCAGACCTGTCTTCCCTGACTTTATCTTTAGCTCCCTCCGCTTGTTCAGGCCTAAGTGAGTTGCCAAAAGTTTTTTGAAAAAGATTCGTTAAAAACAGGCAAAATACTCAACGAATTCGATTGTTTTCGAGTTTATTTTTCCAAAAACTTTTGCTCATTCACTTAGCGCCAGTCACCGACTAAAACGAAGGGCGCCCAGTAGAACGGCGCGCTGTATTTTTTGCCGGCGATCATACTTTGCTGTGCGGCGCGCAGTGCGGCGGGCGGCGTGCCGCCGGCGGCGAGCAGCCGACGGTAAAAGTCAGTCATCAGATCCGCTGTTGAGCGATCCGCCACAGACCAGAGGCTCACCCCAACCGTCGGGGCGCCCGCATACATAAAGGCGCGCGTTAAGCCGATCACGCCCTCGCCGCGCTTTTCGCGTCCGAGGCCCGTTTCGCACGCCGAAAGCATCACAAGCGGCGAACCGAGGCGCAGATTGAAGATCTCGTCTGTGCGCAAAAAGCCGTCGCCGCCCGCCGCGTCGCCGACGAGCGAAAGCACCAGGCCGGAGAACTGCGGCCTTGCGGCGTTCAACAAACCGTGAGTGGCGATGTGAATGACGCGGTACTGCTTCATGTCGCGCGTCCTCATGTTCGTTTCGCTGGCTTCCAGGTCAAGCCACAGGCTGGGGACTTTCCCGGATGCTTTGGCCAATTGTGCGATCTGCTGCGCCTCGATGCGCGTGCCGTTTAAACGCGCAAGCTTTAAACCGCTGCTCTCGCCTGGACACACCGCATCGGAAGGCGCCCCGGTCAAATCGGCCACAGCGCTTCCAAGCGACAATCCGCGAGCATAAACTGCGGGAGCCGAATTGACTTGCGCGCCCGCGGCGGCGACGGTCGTGCCGAACCGCTCGGCCGGTTTCTCGGATCGCTTCCTTCAAAGACAGGGTCGGCGACGAGTAACACGGCTCCGCCGGCGCTTGCTGCGGTGCGCGATTCGCTTGACTGCCGCACCGCCGTCACAACGGAGGAAGAAGGCGCATAAACAATTTCGTGGGTCTGCACAAGGTAAGGCAAGGCATCATATGAAGCGCCGGCGGGCGAACTCACGAGCGCCTCGAACGGTACGTAGTTGAGCGCGCCGTCAGCCACAATGAGCAATCGTTTGCCGCTGAGCTCGGCGGCTACGGGCTCAACCACTGCTTGGTAAAGCGCATGGGCGGTTGCAGCGTAAGCGCTCGCGGCACTTCTTGATTGATCTCCGGCGCCGAGGCCGAGACCTCGCTGCGCCTCGTCGTCGGCGGCGACGTTGATGCCCGCAATTTGACGGCGCAACTGCGCCGGTATGAGCTGCGCGCGCAAATCAATTGCCAGCTTGTCGACTGTGGCGCGCGCCGCGAGCTTGAAAAGCGAAACGCGTTGCGACGAGACCGCCCACAAGTATGAACTCTCCGCGCCCAGGCTGTATTCCAAGAGCACCGTGTTAGGGTCAAGCACTTGCTGTTGCACCGCCGCGAGCGTCGCCGGCTGTGTCGCCATCAGCGCGCCGTAGCGCGGGTGAGCCACTCTGATTTGATTCTCGATTTGATCGTACTCGCTCGCCAAGCGATCCAGTTCGATTTCCAGTTCTGAGACGGGCTTCTCCGGCGCCTCGCCGCCGAAGCTGACGCCGGTGAGCGATTGCGCGATCTCTTGTTGACGATCCAAGTTCTCTTGTTTTCTGTTCACCAGATCTGCGGGCAGGCCTTCGGTGACGATTGTTCTGGACTCCGCCAGCATGTCCAGTAACGAGCGCGCGCGCCCTTGTTCGACGACGCCAAAGCTCTCTGCGGCATATGCGAGCGCGGAACCGGTTAACGGGTTAAGAGATGCGCCGGCGGATGCGAGCGCCATTTCGGCGAGCGCGCTTGAGGCTTCATCGAAGACGTCTTTGGTGGTCGCAATGAAGGTCGAGCGGGCGTCATCGGCCCGCAAGGAGCCGGAGCGAATCGTCTCAATTGTTTTCAGCGCGGCGCGGTACGCGTGGATGGCTTCGTCCTTGATTTTGGCCGATTTCTTGGCGTCGCGCTCTTGCTGCGACATGACCCAGCGGCTGCGGCCCAAACCGCGCTGCGCGGGCCACATCAGATCGAGACGGTTGTCGCTCTGGGCTCCGCTGGCGGCATCCGTGTAGAGCTTAACGGCATCGGTGAAACGGTTTTGACGAAAAGCGATGTCTCCCAGGTTGGTCCTCGAAGCCACGCGAAAGCGGCGCGTTTGGCCGAGCTTTCCGATCACCGGCAGATCGCCGCCGCCGGCGGCGTCGAGCGCATTTTGAAAATGCGTTTTGGCGCTCTCAAGGCGGTCGTTGGCGAAGTCGATACGGCCGAGGCCCAATTCGTGGATCGAATAA
Source organism: Pyrinomonadaceae bacterium (assembly GCA_037719755.1). GTDB lineage: Bacteria > Acidobacteriota > Blastocatellia > Pyrinomonadales > Pyrinomonadaceae > JBBJMB01. The sequence goes on along the minus strand of JBBJMB010000107.1, from coordinate 6,606 downwards.
ATGATGTATTGACGATAGAGGTTAAACCCGCTCTTCACCTCGCCCGCAGCATCCTTCGCGATTGAGGTGGTGGCGTCGGCGGTCGAAGTGGTCGGAGTGTTCGTGGCGATGCTGCGCACGCGGTCAAATAAACCGCGCGCCTTGGTCGCTTTTGAGCGGGCGGATTTGTAGGCGTTAAGCGCATTTGTGTTCGGCTTACGCGCGTCCATCCGGTTGTATGCCTGCAGCGCCTCGTCAACTTTTCCCTGCTGGTATTGCATGTCGCCCGTCTTGGCGAGCATCAGGTCGGCGTTGTAAGGATCGCTTTCGGCGTGAAAGGCGGTGTAAGCCTTTTGGTAATAATCGAGCGCGGCGCCGTACTGACCCTGCCGGTGATAAAGATCACCGAGCGCGTCTTGCGCGGCGGCCGCACCTTTTTCGTCATCGGCTTGTTGGAACAGGCGTAGCGCGGTGTTCAGCACGCCCAGCGCTTGGTCCGCGTTTCCGCGCTTGAGCAGCGCTTTACCGCGCGCCAGCGCGAGACGCGCCTCACCGGGTTGCGGCAGGGCCCCGACGGTCATCACGGGCGGAGCAGAAGGAGGGGCGGCGGCGGCCCGAGCCTCGGGAAGACCGGCGAGCGAAATTTGGACACACAAAAAAAGCGAAACGAAGGCTCGGGTGAACATTGCGGTGGCTCCGGTGATTAACGACGGCTTTCGCCGCCGAGGCTGTGATTGAGGAATGGGCATCAACGATGCTGTCGAGCGACCAAACTGCGGATCAACCAGCAACTCATTTGTGAGTCAGAGTAACAGTCGTCACGAGCAGGCCGGCCGTGAAAGAACGTTCATCCGTATCACAGACGGCTCGGGGCTGCGGCCGTCAGGCCCATGCTACGCGTAGTTGCTTGGCGCTCGTCCGCCTCAATTTTGCCCGTAAGTTTGCTTTTGCTTACTTGCACCTGTGTCCGCGGCGGCCTTCAGTTGCGACCACATCTCCGCCTGCGGACGCCAAGCGCATTGCTGGCTAGCCTGGCACAAAGTCGCCAGTTCAGCGGCGGGCGGGATGCCGGAGATCGGTTCGCGCGAAACAGATGTAGGGCCACTCGACGGCCGATTTATCGTCAAAATCAAACCAACGCAGTTGCCCGCTCGACGGCACTTCATGGGGGACGTGCGCCCGGATAGCGTTCGCTCCGCCCTCAAGCCTTGCGTCCGGAAAAAGCATTTGCGGTTGACCATCGTTCTCGGTATGAAACACATACAGAAAGCCGTCGATGTTGGGCTCCAAAACAAGGCGGATGCCGTCGCCTTGGCGAAACTGCTGCTCGGATCAACGCACCGGGTCGCCAGCAGGTCGCGCATGTAAAGCGATAGCCGAGGCCGATGGCAGGTGAAACGGACGGAGGGCTGGCCGCTGTTTTGTTTGTATCGGCGGTGAGGGTCGGCCGCGGCATCTGATTGGTAACTTGCGTCGGGCTTTGGCTTGGAGCGGCATCGGTGGTGGTGGAGGCGGGCCGCTGGCGGGGAAGCGTCGTTCTGGGTCGCGATTGCGTCCTGTTTGGATTGGAGCGGTTGGCACCGGGTTTCCTCGCGCCGCCTTCGCTCGGGCGTGTGGTGAGGAACGCGCCGCGCACATTTATTTCTTCCGCTCGCTGCGATTGTGCGGTCGGCGTTGTTTCGCTCAGGCAAAAAGAGGCGACGGCTGCGAAGCCGACGAAGAGCGCATGCTTAGTCGCTGGCATCAATTAATTCTCCTCAAAAAAGGCGCTGCTTCTTCCATCAGAGCGGCAGCTCTGACCTACGTCGTTCGCGGTCAACGACCGATCGCAATATCAAAGATAGTTGGAGTTACGTCCGCGCCGCTCTCCGCAGATCTGACCCGACTCACAGTCATCACCGGCGCGCCATCTTTGTTAACAACCTCGCTTTTAGCGTTTGCTTTGTTTTGAGAAAGGAAAGCGTCCCACGCGTTCGCTTCAGCGGCCGACAGCTTATGCATCGCACGGCTCGCGAAAAACTCCGGAGCCTCAAGTGGGGTGGTAGAGAAGACGACGTAATAACGCTCCTCATCTCTCCCGCGCGTCATCCAGTAAAGACTGAATGGCTCGTCTTTTTCGACCCGGTTTGTCTTCACGCGTGAGTCGAGCACAGGTTTCGCAGTCAGAAATGTCGTCAACGCCCCCTTATCATCAGGGCCAAGGACGTACAGATAACCTGATTCACGCGGCAAGTAATTGAATTTAAATGTTTCCTTATCGGTTACTTTTATGTCGGGCCGCGCGGCGCAGCATTATCGTCTGGCCCGTCAAGAGGGGCCACGTTTAACCACCACTGCGCGATTTCCACCGCTTGGGCTTCACGCTCCGCTAGTGGCGTCTCAACCTGAAGAGGTTCCGTCGGGATTTCTTTGATGCGGCGATCGGCTTGAACATCCCCGGCTTGGTTCTTGCGCGGCTCAGTCGGATCACTACTAAAACCGTTCCACATGAACCAGCCCCCGAGGCCGATCCCGAGCAGCGTGATGACTCCAAAAACGCCAATGGCGAGCAGAACCAGCGCCGAGGAGCGCCCCGACTTTAACATCACGGGCGGCGGCGGCGGAGCGCCAAGCCCAACTGGAGCAGGCCGCAAAGCGCCGTCCGGCGCGAACTCTGACGTCGCCATGGTGGGTAAAGGCGGCGTGTACTTTTTTCGCGACCCCGCATTGGGGCTGGTGTCGCCCGTTGCGGGTTGCGCGACGGTCTCCGAAGACAATTTGGGTTTCACCGGCTTGGGCTCGGCGGAGTGGCGTTGTTGATGCTGACAATCGTCGGTGCGGGCAAGTCCGCGCCGGTCGGGCGCGCAAAGTCAGCAGTAGCCGTCGCAGGATCAGCCGGAAGACCTTGCGTGTTCGTCGGGTTCAAGGCGCTGGTGAGACTGGGCGAGGCGGTGAGGTTTAAGGCCGCCCGTATTTCTTCAATCAGCTTGCCGGCGGTGGGCTGTCGATCGTTGCGGTCTTTGGAAATCGCGCGCGTAATGACTCGGCTAAACTGCTCGGGCACATCAGGCGCGACCTCGTGCAGCGGCTCGGGCGTAAAAGACACATGGCCGCGACGCAATTCTGCGAGCGTCGCTCCGCCGAAAGGTTTGCGACCCGTGATTAATTCATAGAACATCACACCGAGGCTGTAAATGTCCGCGCGGCTGTCAATTTCCGGATTGCCGTCGCGCGATATCTCCCCCCACTGTTCCGGCGACATGTAATAAGGCGTGCCGAGAATCTGACCGGCCACCGTCAGCGATGTCGCGACCGCGCCTCCGCCCTCGGCGATCTCACGCATTTTGGCGATACCGAGATCAAGCAGCTTGACCGCAGACTGCCCGATCATGACATTCTCAGGCTTCAGATCACGGTGAACGACGCCCATCGCGTGAGCCGCGTCGAGCACGCTTGCAATCGGATCCAAAAGAGCCAAAGCTTCTTTCGGCGAGAAACGCTCTCGGTCATGAAGCAGAGCGTCAAGCGTGCGCCCCTCCACAAACTCCAGCGACCATATAAACCAAACCGTCGCTCGAGGTGCGCAAATCATGAACCAGCACCGCGTTCGGGGGACGAAACTTGCGCGCGACTTGGCCTTCGCGCTGAAAGCGCTTAAGCCACTCGGCGTTGCCGCTCATCTCAGGAGAAAGGATTTTGATCGCCACCGGGTCGCCCAACAGAATGTGCCGCGCGCGGTAAACGGAGCCCATCCCGCCGGCCGCGATGAATCGCTCGATCTCATATTGATTATCGAGCGTGCGGCCGACCAGGGCTGCGTTGTCCTTCACCAGCACCTCACCGTCGCGCGGGCAAAAACCCCGCGCGTCCTCGAAACGCTCACCACATTTCCGGCAGATCTTCATGGATCAATAAAGTAAGGCAGTCTTCAACGAGAATAGACGTTTCAAACGACTTTCGCGCGCTCGAGGCAAGCCGGCCGCAAAGCCGCTCGACGAACGCGCAAAGCATGCGCGGGCGGCGCCGTCCGAATGCGGTTAGTCTAGCATGGACGATGATCGGCGTTGAAATACTGTTTAAACAAGGCCGCCATTTTATGCAACTGCTTTCGCCTGGGAGTAAGGTATCCTATAATGCCAGCCGCAAGAGTCCTTTGTGCAACGAAAGCGCGAGAGGCCGTCATTACATACGTTATGACCGAGCACTGGTGACGCGCTTGAGAGCCGCCGCCCTTCCGCGGCCCACACCGCCACCGCCGGCCGGATGACGACTCGCTTGGGAAGAGCGCCTACATAGTTTGAGAAGAAAACCAGTGAACGAAAGACAGCACAATCCGAATATTATGCGCCAAGATTTTGGCGCCACCACGCCTAACATTCGACTTGACCCGGACCCGGGCAATCCGCCGCAGTATCAAACGCCGCCGCCCCAACAGCCTCCGCGCGGAGGAGGCGCTACTCCGCCGCAGAATGTCCCACCGAAGCGCGGGACGCCGGGCTGGGTGTGGGCCGCCCTCGGCGGTGGCCTGGTAGTGCTTGCCGCCGTCGCCGCGCTCGTCATTCACGTGTTGATTCCCGATCCGGGTTTTACCATGATTATTAGCGGAGCGCCGCCCACCAGCGATGTTTTGGTTGATAATGTCAGAAGAGGAACGACGGGTCAGGACGGAACAACGAAAGTCCTTTCCCTGAAAGCAGGCAAGCGTATTGTTCAAGTTACGCACGACGACTATGAGCCATACAACACGCCTGTTTCCGGCGAGGACGGAGAGACGAAATCGATAGTTGTCTCGCCGGTCAAAAAGGGGGATATCCCCCCAGTCGCCCAAAAAGGCGGCCTGCGCGCGGAGATCGATTACAAGGGGCTCATGGTTCTCGTCGGAAAAGGCGAGTTTATGATGGGCAGCGACAACTTCAGCCCGGAGGAGAAACCGGCGCACAAGGTTGAGCTTCCCGACTTTTACATTGACAAGCATGAAGTAACCAACGAACTATATAAAAAGTTTTGCGACGAGAAAAGCCGCCCTTACCCGACAGATCCCTGGTGGGCCAAGAAGTTCATGAATGTGGATAATTACTTTCGCACTCAGCCTCGGATGCCTGTGGTCGGCGTCTCCTGGGACGACGCAACGGCTTATGCGGCGTGGGCGGGCAAGCGGTTGCCGACCGAGGCCGAGTGGGAGAAAGCGGCTTCATGGGATCCAAAGGAGAACAAAAAGCAAGTGGCCATGGGCGATAGTCCGGATCAAGGACGGGCTAATGTCCGCTCTAATCAGCAAAGCCCGTCGGACAAAACACTGGCGGCGCGAGCGCTTACGGCGTGCAGGATATGGGCGGCAACGTCGCGGAATGGGTGAGCGATTACTTTCAAGCTTACCCCGGCAATCAAGCTTCGATCCCTGAATTCGGCACAGAGTTTCGCGTTGTGCGCGGCGACAGCTTTCGCGGCACTCTGGATGGCGCTCGCACCACCCGCAGGTTTAGCTTCGCGCCGCAATTCACTGCCGCCGAAAAGGCTGAGAGAAGCTGGCTGATCGGGTTTCGCTGCGTTGTGCCGGGAGACGATCCTAAATTACAGGAGTTTCTACAGAGCGCGAATCGCTCGGAGTAGATCTCATCGACGGAGGATGAATTAATGCGAAAGAGATTATTAAAGCTTCTTTTTCTCGGCCTGGCGGCGGGCCTGCTTGTCTCGCCCGGCCCGCTCGGTCAGCTTGTCGTAGCGCAAGATAATAGCTCGTTGACGTGGGACAGACCCGTCACGGTGACACGCAAACCGCCGCGGCGCGGGCGAGTGCGCCAGCCACCGAAGCGCCGCCGGGCAAGACCGGAACCCGTCGAAAAGGCGCCGCTGATGACGCTGCAGTGGCGAGTGATGAAAGTCGGCGCCGACGGAAATGACCAGGACACCAATCCGGGCGCCGTCTTTTACCCGGGCGACCGCCTCCGCCTCGCCGTTAAAGTCAACCAATCGGGGTATCTCACGATCGTTCACCAGAGCGGGCCGGACCAGGATGGCATGATTGTCTTTCCGGACTCTCGGATCAACGGCGGTCAAAATTTCGTGGAGAAAAACCAAGAATGCGTTATCCCGTCGGCTTGCCCGGCTGGCATGAACTCGCGCGATTGCTCTCTGATGGTCGCGCCGCCCGCCGGCGTGGAGATTTTTACGCTCATTTTTAGCCGCGATCTGATTTCTGATCTGACGATTAAGGCGGCGCAGGCGGGCGGCCTCAAACCGCAAATGCTGCAGGAGTTTAAGGCGGAGTCGGGTCAGGTGCTGAAAAGAAAGCGGGGCGTCGGCACAGGTCCCTATGCAATTTGGGTCATTAATACCAACGCCCAAGACAACGAAGAGATCATTGAAACTCTAGTGCTCAATAAGGGAAATGTTCAGGCGAGCCGTTAAAGTTGCTCGATGAAAAAATTGATCTTTCCTCTGTGTCTCTCTGCGGTGTCTTCTCTCCGTGCTTCTCTGTGTTTAAGTAAGGCTTACCTAAACACAGAGAATCACAGAGAAAAGACACAGAGAAGAGTTAGTTCAGCACTCGAAATCTAAAGCTCGCCTCGCTTCCAGCCGCTTGTCATCGTCTAAGCTCGACTTTGTACATTATTGAGAAGGGAAAGGGCCATCGCCATGACTCGTTGT
>JBBJMB010000106.1:0-10962 GCA_037719755.1 Pyrinomonadaceae bacterium | reverse complement strand
AAGAATTCTCGTTAAAAAGATTCATCACCAAAACGAAACTACGATTGTAGAAGTGTATGCTTGTCGATCAGCGCACGCCCTGCATAGCAACCATCATGCCATTACGAGCAAAGTTGTTCACGGCAGCACCAGCAGCATCACTGTGTTTCGTACATTAACTTTCATCCCTCATCCTTCCGCCTTCATCCTTCCGAAGCTGTCCTATTTCAATTTGGCGCCATTCGGCACATCCTCAGTGAAGGTGGCGAGGACGGGTCGATTTTCTTCGCCGATGGAAGCCGCGAGGATCATGCCCTGTGACTCGAAGCCGCGAAGTTGCCGGCTTCAGGTTAGCGACGACGATCACTTTGCGCCCGATCAGCTTCTCCGGCTCGTAATATTGCGCGATGCCCGCCAGAATTTGCCGCGGCTGCGATTCACCGATGTCCACGGTAAAGCGCAACAACTTGTCAGCCTTCGGCACGCGCTCGGCCGTCAGTATTTCAGCTACGCGAAGCTCCACTTTGATGAAGTCGTCGATCTCAATATAGCCCCGTTCGTCGCTTGGCGCGTCGAGCGCGGCATCCGCTTCGGTGGCGCCGATGACCGGCGAAGGAGCCGTCGTCGGTTGTGTACCCGTGACCGCCGCTGGGGTCATCACGGCGTCCGCTTCGGTGGCGCGCGAAACGGGGGAATCAATTTCGTTTTGATCGTTAATGGCTGACATAATTTTTGCTTTTTCTATCCGCGGAAAAACGGGTTCCACTTCGCCGATCGGCGTGCCCGCACGCAATTCGCCCCAAGTCAACTTGGTGGGATCAGTTGTCTCCAGCTCGCTTTCTTGCAACCCGAGCTGCTTCCATATGGCGCGCGTCGCGTCCGGCATCGCCGGGTGCAAAAGCACCGCTAACCATCTGAGCACTTCGGCCGCGCGGTAAAGAACGGCGTGCAGAATCTGCCGGTTCTCGGTGTTTTTCGCCAGTTCCCACGGCTTCGCGTCCGAAATTAATTTGTCTGTGCGCGCCACCACCTCCCACACCGCTTCCAGCCCGCGGCTAAAAGCATACTCCGCAAAGCGCCGGACCAATTGATCGCGGGCGTGCTCGACGGTTGAGGCGAGGCCGCCGGCATCAGCATCAATCGCGAGCCGTTTGGCCGCGAGCCGCTTTTCGTCGGCGATCTCGGAAGGCGGGACGCGGCCGTCGCAATAGCGATGAATCATCGTTAGCGTTCTACTTGAAAGATTTCCTAAACCGCCCGCCAGGTCCGCATTGGCACGCTCGATCAGCTTTTCGTAGCCGAACTTGCCGTCTTGTCCGAGAGCCATTTCGCTCAAACAAAAATAGCGAATGACATCAATCTTGAAATAACGCTCCAGCACATCCAGCGAGATGATATTGCCCAGGGTCTTGGACATTTTGCGGCCCTGCGGATCAACCCACATCGCGTGCGCCACAATTCCTCGCGGCTGCGGCGCCGCCGCCATCAGAAAAGCGGGCCAGTACACGGCGTGAAAGCGGAGAATGTCTTTGCCGACCAAGTGCGTCGCCGGCCAGTATTTCTCGAAGCCGAACAAACGCTCGCGCTCTTCTGTGCCGTAGCCGATGGCGGTGATGTAGTTGGACAGCGCATCGAACCACACGTAAATGCTGTGCGTCGGATCGTCAGGCACGGGGATGCCCCACTCGACCGAGCTTTTCGGCCGGCTGATTGACAGATCTTGCAAGCCGCCGCGCACAAAGCTGATCACCTCGTTGCGTCGGGAATCGGGTCTGATGAAATCGGGCTGAGATTGGTAAAGCTCTAGCAGCGCTTCGTCATAGTCGGAGAGGCGAAAAAAATAGCTTTCCTCGGAAACGCGATCCAGCGGCGTTTCATGAATCAGGCACAAAGGCAGCGCACTTTCGTCCGCTGACTTTACATATTCGTCTTCTGTTTTGTAGGCGGCGCAAGCGGCGCAAAACCAACCTTCGTAAAAACCTTTATAAATAGCGTCGCGATTCTTCGGCGTTTCGGCACGGGCAGCGGCGCGCCAAAATGCGCTCACACCTTCGTAGTGAAAGCGCTCCGTGGTGCGCATAAAGATATCGAACCCGCCGCTCTCAGTATCCAGGCCGAAGGCATGGAAGATGCGCTTGTAATAGGCCACGACATAATCGGCCTGCTCTTGCGGCGTGCGATTCGCCCGCGCCGCGGCGCGCTGAATGTTTACGCCGTGCTCGTCTGTGCCCGTCAAAAAAGCGTGGCGTCACCCAGTTGACGCCTGTGGCGCGCGCGCAATCAGCCACAATCGCTGTATACAGGTGGCCCAAGTGCGGCAAACTGTTGGCGTAGTAGATCGGCGTCGTAATGTAAAATGTCTGCATCAAGAAGCTCTAAAAGATTTTCCTCTCGTCTCTGCGGTGTCTGCTCTCTGTGCATCTCTGTGTTTAGGTAAGACTTACCTAAACACAGAGATCACGAAGAAGATACCAGAGAACGCAGAGAGGGATTTGGATTACCGTTTCACTTTCGCGAACTCGTCGCTCGGATTGTAGCGCGGCATTTCCGCGGCGTCGGCCACGCGGCGACCGACCTGCATTGCGATCTCGATTTGTTGATTCACGCCGCGGAAGTCCCAGGTCTCTTGATACTCATCCGACGGCTGATGATAATTGGCAGCGTTGTAGGCTTTGAATTGCTCCTCGCCCCAGCCGGAGGGGCGATCCACGAAATTGAGACCTTCCTTCATGCTCACCGCCGGAATGCCGGCCTTTGCAAACGGAAAGTGATCGGAGCGGTAAAAAGACCCCTGCTCGGGCCGCCGATCCGGCACCACTGACATGCGCCGCTCACGCGCCACAGCGTCAAAGACCACAGACAGCGTTGAGCGCTCGGCCCCGAGCGGCGCCAGGTCTTGCGTGGGGCCGAGAATGTTCATGCTATCAAGGTTAATGTTGGCGGCGATTTTGCTGAGCGGAACCACCGGGTGGCGTATGAACCATTCGGCGCCAATCAAGCCTTGCTCTTCGGCGGTGGGAAAGAGAAACAGAAACGACCGCTTCGGTCGTTCGCGCGGCGGCAGCTTGGCGAGGGCTTGAGCGATTTCAAGAATCGCGGCGACACCGGTCGCGTTATCAACCGCTCCGTTGTAAATCGCATCGCCTTTCGCGTTGGGCGCGCCGATCCCGAGGTGATCCCAGTGCGCCGAGTAAACCACGTACTCATCTTTGAGCTTGGCGTCCCCGCCCTCCAGAAGCCCCACAACGTTTGGCGCGTAGACCTTTTGCACCTCGCTCTTTAAATTAATTGATGCGGTCACATTAAGCTTGATTGACTTGAAATCGCGCGATGCGGCTTGGGCTCGCAGGTCATCAAGATTCGCGCCCGCCAATGACACAAGCGACTTGGCTGAGGCGTCGGTCATCCACGCTCGCATTTGCAGGTAAGGCGTTTGGTCGCCATCAGTGCGCGCGATATCAAAGCGCCATGAGCCGTTGGAAGTGCGCACGACGCCCCACGGATAGCCGGCCGATTCGTCCGTGTGCAGCAGAATCACGCCCAGCGCGCCGCGCCGCGCGGCGTCCTCACTGGTACGTCCACCGGCCGGAGTAAGTGAGCGCTCGGCCGCCGAATAGATTCGGCTCAGCGGCTGTCGCCGGCGGATCGTTCACCAGCATCACCAAAATTTTGTTGCGGTAATCTTCCGGCGCTCCTTTGTAATCATTCCAGCGCTGCTCGGGAGCGTCTATACCGTAGCCGACGAAGACGAGCTCGCCGCTCACAGCCACTTCCGGACGTTGCGCGCCGGTAAAGGCGACGAAATCTTCGGCGAACTTGAAGCGTTGCTCTCTCCCATCGGTGCCGCGCGCTGTTAAGACGGATGCGGGATCGGCCTTCACGCCGAACAGCGAAACTTGCTGAAAGTAACTTTTGTTTTCTGCGCCGCCCTGAACGCCCGCACGCTTCAGTTGCTCGGCGATGTACTTGGCGGCCAGCTCGCCGCCTTTCGCGCCGGTGCCGCGGCCCTCCAATTTGTCGTCGGAGAGAAACTTCGTGTGCGCGCGAAGCGCCGGCTCGCTCGCGAGCGAATCAATTGGTTGAGCCGCCGCACGGAACGCGCACAGGTTAAGCAGGAAAACACCTGATGCGAGCATCACGGCCGCTCGATGTTTATCTCGATATTTATCTCGATGTTTATCAAGCGCGACAATTAATTTACGTAAACGATCAATCTTCATCGTCACCCTTTACCTTTAATTAACGCGATGGCTTCGGCGCGCGTGCGCGGATCTTTGCGAAAACCGCCGCGGATCGCGGAAGTGATGGTGGTGGCCCCCGGTTTTTTTACTCCGCGCAAAGACATGCAGGTGTGCTCGGCCTCGATCACGACCATCACACCTAAAGGTTTCAATCCTTCGTAAAGCGTGTCGGCAATTTCAGTGGTCAAGCGCTCCTGAACCTGCAAGCGCCGGGCGAAGGTTTCGGCCAAACGCGCCAATTTGGAAAGACCGAGGATCCGGCCGTTTTTCGGAATGTAAGCGATGTGACAATGCCCCATAAATGGCGCCAAGTGGTGTTCGCAAATTGAAGCGATGTTGATGTCTTTGACGATCACCATTTCATCATAAGTATCGCCGGGAAGCGGCACCACGTGCTCCGAAGGGTCTTCGCGCATCCCGGCCGTCAGTTCCGCATACATCTCGGCCACGCGCTGCGGCGTGCGCGCAAGTCCCGGCCGGTCCGGGTCTTCGCCAATTCCTTCTAAGATCAAACGCACGCCGCGCGCGATCTTGTCCAGATCAACGCCCTGCGTGTGCGCTTCAGACGTGACTTTTGTCGCTTCTTCGGCGTTGTCCAAAAGCGCGCCTCCTGACTTGGTCATGACTCTTCTCCTGAGCCCGGCGAGCGGCGTCGCGCGTAGGCGTTTCGCGCGGCCTCTTCGACGACGCGCAACGGCTGGCCGGATCTCTCGGCGGCCTCGCGACACTGTTCATATTCGGGCATCGCTTTGACCACGCGATCATTCGCTTTGCCAATTTTGATGTCAATCGCTCCGTAGCGCGTCTCCACGCGCTCGTACTCGCGCTCCAGCGCGCGCCGCTCCACCTCGTAATACCGCACGCCGAGCGTCGTCGTTTCGTCCAGCAACAATTGGCACAAATCTTCGCGGTTATCGCGCGCGCAAAGTATGGACACCAGCACGCCGGGACGATTTTTCTTCATGTGCACCGGCGTAAAGTAGCAATCAAGCGCCTTTAAATCGAAGGCGCGATCCATCACATAGCCCAACTGTTGCGGCGACATGTCGTCGATGTTTGTTTCGATCATCAGCAGCGTTTCCACGTTTCGCCCCTGTTGCTGCCGCCCGACTTCCTCATGTCCCAACATGAGGCGCAGCACATTCGGAAAACGCTCGTACTCGCGCGTGCCCGCGCCGTAGCCCGTGCGTTCGACGCGCATCAGCGGCATTGGCCCGAACTCCTCGCAAACGGTGCTGATAATGGCCGCGCCCGTCGGCGTCAATAGCTCGCCTTGAATGTTTGAGGCGTAGGTCGGAGCATCGCGCAGCAGTTCGACCACGGCCGGCGGCGGAACTGGAAAACGGCCATGGGCCATCTCAACCATGCCGCTACCGACGTGCAGCGGCGAGGCCATAAAACGATCAACTCCGAGCAATTCAAAGCCGATGCACGCCCCGACGACATCTACAATCGCGTCGATGGCTCCCACCTCGTGGAAATGAACGCGGTTCGCGTCCATATTGTGGACGCGCGCTTCGGCTTCCGCGAGACGCGTGAAGATGCGCCCGGCGCGCTCTTTCACGGAGGAGCCCAGATCGGATTCATTGATAATCTTGAGTATGTCCGAAAGGTGGCGGTGATGGTGCTCGCGTTCCGTGCGCACGCGGGCGTAAGTGGCGCTGATGCCTGAGCGGTCTACAATTTCAAAATCGATCCGGTAGTTGGCGAGATTTAAACGGGCGAGTTGCTCAAGCAGCTCGCGCTGGTCGACGCCCACGCCGATCAGCGCGCCCAAGATCATATCCCCGCTCGCGCCCGCGAAACAATCAAAATAAAGTGTGCGCATCAGGTACAATGAGAGCGCAATTTCGCTCACCTTTCCCCGCCGAAACCTGTGTAAATCAGTTGTGCGTTAAAGCCGTTGATGTTAACAGTCTCTGATCGGAGGTGACAAGCGAGCCGCCTTTGCGGTGCCCTGCTGGCCGCTCGTGATTATCGCTCCGGTGAGCTCTTAAGCTATACTGACGGGCTTTCGCGCCGGCGCGCTACTAAGTTAACCCGAGTCATTGAGTGGGATCTGATGCCAAGCATTTCTCTCTGTGTCTGCTCTCTGTGCATCTCTGTGTTTAGGTAAGTCTTACCTAAACACAGAGATGCACAGAGAGAAACACAGAGAAACACGAAAAGATTGGTGGAAATCCGATAAAGGCGATATCAACTGTGATCCTGACCGAGCTGCAAAACGATTTAAAGAGCGGGTGCGCCAGGCCGCTCAACAAAAATTCGGCGTCACGATTGACCCCCTGAGCGCGGAAGTGCCGCCGCGCACCGAGCTGGGCGACCTCGCTTTTCCCGTCGCTTTCGAGTTGGCGAAGAAAATCAAAGAAACGACGGGCGAGAAGCGAGCGCCGCGCGCGATTGCCGAAGAACTTAAAGCGATTCTCCAGGAAGTGAGCGGAATCGCCAGAATCGAGATCGCCGGCCCCGGCTACCTCAATGTGTTCTTTGACCGCCCGCTTTTGATGGGGCGCATTAGCGATGAGTCTTCTGCTCCTCCAAAAGAATTCGCCGCCGCGCGCAAATTGATTGTTGAGCATACCAACATCAACCCAAACAAAGCGGCCCACATAGGTCATCTGCGCAACGCCGTGCTCGGCGACACGTTTGTGCGCATTCTGCGCGCCGGCGGCGAGCACGTGGAAGTGCAAAACTATATCGACAACACCGGAGTGCAGGTCGCCGACGTGCTGGTCGGATTTAAACACATCGAGCGGATGACGCTTGCGGACATCAAGCGGGTGGACGCCGCGCTGCCCCCGGAGCGAAAGTTCGATTACTACTGCTGGGATTTGTACGCGCGCGTCGGCCTCTTTTACCGTCACAATGATCCGGAAGCAAAAGAAGATCCGCAGCGGCTGTTGCTCAGAACCCGGATTCTTCACGACATCGAAGCGGGCGACAATGCGACGGCCGAGTTGGCCGAGTACGTGGCCACGCGCATCGTCAACTGCCACCTGGATACGATGGAGCGCCTTGATATTCGCTACGATTTGCTGCCGCGCGAATCCGAAATTCTTCATCTACGCTTCTGGGATCACGCCTTCGCCCGGTTGAAAGAGACTGGCGCGATTCGCTATGAAACCGAAGGGCGCAACTCAGGATGCTGGGTGATGCCCACAGACTCGCAAGCGAGCACGGAGGAGCACGAAGCCGACAAAGTCATTGTGCGCTCAAACAACACCGTGACCTACGCCGGCAAAGACATCGCCTATCAGCTTTGGAAGCTCGGACGCCTCGGCCTGGACTTTTTTTACCAACCCTTTCGCACGGATTCCGCCAAACACACGGTCTGGATAACTTCCGGCGCGGAAGCGGATTTTGGCAGCGAGCATCCCCGTTTCGGGTCGGGCCAGATTGTGTATAACGTGATCGATTCGCGTCAGTCTTACACTCAAGACGTGGTCCGCCGGGGCGTGGCGGCAATTGCGCCCGAGGTGGGCGAGGAGGCCAGCGTGCATCTCTCTTACGAGATGGTCGCTCTGTCTCCCGCCGCGTGCTTGGATTTGGGAATTGAACTGAGCGCCGACGACCGCCAGCGGCCCTACATCGAAATGAGCGGGCGCAAAGGTCTGGGCGTCAAAGCCGATGACCTGATCACGCGACTCATTGCCGAAGCCTTGAAAGAAGTGCAGGTTCGCCACCCGGATCTGTTGCCCGCCGAGCAACAAGCGACTGCGACAATTATCGCTGTCGGAGCCTTGCGCTATTTCCTGCTCAAGTGGACGCGGAACACTGTGATCGCTTTTCGACTTTAAAGAAGCGCTTTCGTTTGAAGGCGAAACCGGGCCTTACTGTCAGTATGCGGCGGTGCGGGCCAACTCCATTTTTCGTAAGCTGAGCGATGCAGACCGGCGCGAAGCTAAAGACTTCGTCGCCTCTGTGGACGCCAGCCAGCGCCAACAAGTAACTCAGGTTTTTGCGGGCGCGGGCGGCGACGAATTGTGGAGCTTAACGCTTTTGGCTGCGCGCACGGACGAAGCGATCGCGCAGGCGGCGGCGAACGCCGAACCCGCTCTCTTAGCCAAATACGTGTTTCAGCTCGCACGCGCCTTTAATCTCTTTTACCATCACCACAGAATACTCGCGGAGGAGGATGTCGCTCGCCGCAACGTCCTTGTGGCCATCGCCGATGCGACCAGGTTTTATCTGACGAAAGGTTTATCAACGCTCGGCATTCAGGTGCCCGAGCGCATGTGATCTCTCAGGCGAGACCCCCCTCGTGTCGTCGCCTCGCCATTACAGTTGTCGGCGAATTTGCCGAGACATCTCACGTTAGCGGAAGTAAGTAAGTTATGTTGATTGTCATGAAGTCTGAGGCTTCTGATCGCGAAATTGAAGCGGTCACAAGCGTGATCTACGAATTGGGTTTTCGCGCCCACGCCTTGCCCGGCGCGCAACGCACCGCCATCGGCGTGACAGGCAACAACGGCACAGTGAGCGGCGCCCATTTTGAGAATATGCCCGGCGTCGCCGAGGTGATTCGCGTCACCAAGCCTTACAAATTGATTACGCTCGACATGCGCCCCGAAAAAAGCGTCATCAATATCGGCGGCGCATTGATCGGCGGCGACGAATTGGCGATGATCGCCGGCCCCTGCGCCGTTGAGAATGCCGAGCAAGTTTTTGTGGTGGCCGAGGCCGTCGCGCGCAGCGGGGCACGCTTTTTTCGCGGCGGAGCGTTTAAGCCGCGCACCTCGCCCTACGCCTTTCAGGGTCTCGGCGAAGACGGCTTAAAGATTTTGGCTGAGGTGCGCGCGCGTCACGGCTTAAAGATCGTCACCGAAGCGATGGACGAAGCCGGCATCGAAATGGTTGAGAAGTACGGCGATTGTTTGCAAATCGGCGCGCGCAATATGCAGAACTTTTCGCTGCTGCGGCGCGCGGGCCGCTCACATTTGCCGGTGCTGTTGAAACGCGGACTCTCGGCGACGCTTGAAGAATGGCTGCTCGCGGCCGAGTATGTGATGTCCGAAGGCAACTATAATGTCATTCTCTGCGAGCGCGGCATTCGCACCTTCACCGAGCATTCGCGCAACACCCTGGATCTCTCCGTTGTCCCGGCCGTGCGCAGAGTCTCGCACCTGCCCGTTATCGTTGACCCTTCGCACGGAACCGGCAAAAACTATATGGTCACGCCTTTGGCTCGCGCCGGCGTGGCGGTCGGATGCGACGGCCTGATCATAGAAGTGCACAATCAACCGGAGCGGGCGCTTTGCGACGGAGCGCAGGCGCTGACCATCCCTCAGTATGAGGAATTAATCGTGCAGGTGCGCGCCATTCATCAAGTTCTTGCGCCGGCCGGCGTCTCGGCTTAAAGTGGATCGCGAAAGCTCGATTCCGACTCGGCGAATAGCTTTCGCCCGGCCCCACACAATCCGAGCGCACGGCTCACCATTCCTGCCAGCTTGATTGCCGATGTTAGCCGCCATGCCGGACATCCTTCTCGTTGAAGACAAAGCAAGTCTCAGGCAAGCTCTCCGCCTCACGCTTGAAAACGCGGGCTACTCAGTGAAAGAGGCGGCCGACGTTCCGGCGGCGGCGGCTGTGATCGGCAGCGCCCGCTGCGTTTAGTGCTCACTGATCTGCGTTAGCCAAGCGGGTCCGGTCTTGATGTTTTGCGCGCCGTGCGGCTGGTTGATCCGGAAATTCCAGTCGTGTTGATGACCGGTTACGGCACCATTGATGAGGCCGTGCAGGCCATGAAAGAAGGAGCCTACGACTTTCTGCAAAAGCCGGTTGACTCGAATCACCTGTTGGTTTTAGTTGAGCGCATGTTTGAACAAGCGAAGCTGCGCACCGAGTATATTCTGCTCAAAGAAGAATACGCCAAGCGTTACGGATTCCCCCGCATCATCGGCGAATCGGCGGCTCTCAAACACGCGGTCACGGAAACACAAAAAGTCGCGAAAACGGAAACGACGGTTTTTCTGCTCGGAGAATCCGGCACCGGAAAAGAGCTTTTCGCGCGCGCCGTGCATCACTTGTCCGAGCGCCGCAACAAGCCCTTCGTCGCCATCAACTGCGCCGCGATCCCCGAGACCTTGATCGAAAACGAATTATTCGGCCACGAGCGCGGAGCCTTCACCGGCGCCAACGATCGGCGCGCCGGCAAATTTGAGTTGGCTGCCGAAGGCACCATCTTTCTGGATGAAATCGGCGAGCTTCCCTTAAGCGTGCAAGGCAAACTGCTGCGGGCTATCGAAGAAAAAGTAATTGATCGCATCGGCGGCCGAGCGCCCATCCCGGTTGATTTCCGCATCGTGGCCGCGACCAACCGCGATTTGAATGCGGCCATCGAGGCCGGCGAGTTTCGCCGAGATCTTTACTACAGATTGGCGGTTTTCCCCGTCACGGTTCCCCCTTTGCGCGAGCGCGGCACGGACGTCGTGCTGCTCGCCAAGTTCTTCGCCGCTCAGTACGGCCGCGAACTGCGCGGACGCGCCGCCTCGCTGAGCGAAACAGCTTGCAGATTACTAACCGCGCACGCGTGGCCCGGCAATGTTCGCGAACTAAAAAACGTGATCGAACGCGCCTGCATTCTCGCTGATTCTTTGACGCTCGAACCAAAGGATCTGGGCCTCACGTCCGCGTCGGGACGAGCGATTGAATTAGACGATTGTGTGGATTTGTCCGGCACGCTTTCGGAAGCGGCCGAGCGCGCAGTCGGGCTTGTCGAACGCCGGATGATCGCTCACGCGCT
>JBBJMB010000105.1:0-11005 GCA_037719755.1 Pyrinomonadaceae bacterium | reverse complement strand
AAAAATTAACTGAGATTCCGGCCGCCGGCACGCAAGCGTTGATTCTCGCGCCGACGCGCGAGTTGGCGTCGCAAATCGCTGCGATGCTGCAGGCCCTTGATACTCAAAAAACCGCCCGCTGCGTAGTCATCGTCGGTGGCGTCAGCATGGAGCGGCAAAGAGACGCCCTGAAGCGTCGCCCGCGCGTGGTGGTCGCCACTCCGGGTCGATTGATTGACCACATCGAGCGCGGCTCAATCACTCTTTCTTACGTGCAGTTCCTGGTCCTAGACGAAGCAGACCGCATGCTCGACATGGGCTTTTGGCCGTCGATCCGCAAAATTCTGGCGAAAGTGCCGAGCCAAAGGCAAACGCTTCTTTTCTCCGCGACGATGTCGCGGGCCATTGAAGACATCGCCCGCTCGACGATGAATCAGCCGAAGCTCGTCGAGGTCAGCCCGAGAGGCCACGCCGCTCCGACCGTAGACCAAACGGCTTACCCCGTCGCGCTCACTTCAAAGACCGCGCTACTCATCGATTTGTTGGAACAAAAACAACTCGAACGAGTGCTCGTCTTTACGCGCACCAGGCGCGGAGCCGAACGGCTGTCACACATCCTCTCGGCGCGCGGCCACGATGTGAACCGCATTCACGCCGACCGCACGCAGCCGCAAAGAGAAGCCGCGCTGCATAACTTTCGCAAAGGCCAGACTCGCGTGCTGGTGGCGACCGATATCGCCGCACGCGGAATAGACGTCGACTCGGTGACGCACGTCATCAATTTCGATGTGCCTGACGCGCCGGAGGATTACGTGCACCGCATCGGGCGCACGGGACGCGCCGGAAACACGGGCCACTCGATTACGCTGGTGACGCCGGCCGACGAACTCTCGATGAGAGCCATCGAGCGTCTGACGGGAAAAGCTGTGCGGCGTGTGCATCTGCCGACTTTCGGGGGTACGCCGGTTCCCGTTTTCGCCGCAGACGCTCCGGCCGCCCGACCTTTGGGCCGTCAGAGCAGCAGCGTTCCGGGCCGGCGGTCATTCAGGCCTCGCCGTGCAAGCCGGTAGTCAAGCTGGTAAGCGACCGGGCCGCGGCCATGATATGTTGGAGGCGAGCGGCCGGTTTTCCTTGTTAAAAACGTTATCGCGGGAAGGGAGTAAAAGTTATGGTTATGGATGAGCAACTGTACTCTGTGGGGGATCGTGTGGACAAAATGTGTGACACCTGCGGTGAAGAACATGGCCATGTGGTTTCGGCCATCACCAAGCGGGGGCGCGTTTCGCGAGTCAGCTGTCCGGTCTGCAACACGCGCAGCGGTTTCAAAAGCGGTTCGGGCAAGGGCGGCGTGCGCTCTTCGGCGAAGCCCACCGGGCCTTACGATTGGGGCCGCACTTACCGCGTGGGTCAAACGATCATCCATCCGACCTACGGCTTGGGAGAAGTGATGGCCGTCATTGACCCGCAGAAGATGGACGTCCTTTTCTCCGACCGTATGCGGCGGCTCGTTCATTCCCGCGCTCATGCGACAGTCTAGAGCGCAACTCGTTGCCCGTTGAGGTGCGCACGGCAAGCAGGGAGGGAGGGTAAAACCCTCCCTCCCTGCTTGCCGTGCGCATTGCTTTAGGGTAGATGCCATTGACTGTCTTAGAATTGAATCTCATTCCTTCGGGCCGGCAGAAAGCCGCTTGCTGCTCGCTGACAATAGCTGCTCATTAAATCTCTGTGGCAATCGGCCTCATTTGTAGTATGTTGGGTGGCGCAGCAACCATACTCCTTCCTAAAGGCTACGGTGGATGAAGAAGCGGCCAATCAAGCATCTGCGGTGGTACATCGCCGTTCTGCTTTGCTTTTCCTCGGAGCTTAATTATTTAGACCGCCAAACTCTTTCCGTTCTCGCCGACACAATTCAAAAGGAACTTAATCTTTCGACCGTCGAGTATTCCTACATCACGTCGTCTTTTCTGGCGAGCTACACGATCATGTATGCCGTGAGCGGCCGCTTGATCGATGCGATGGGCACGCGCCGCGGGTTAATGCTATTTGTGACCGGTTGGTCTGTGGCCAACATGCTGCACGGATTTGCGAACACCGCGCTGCAATTTTCTTTCTTTCGTTTTCTGCTGGGTGCGGCCGAGCCGGCCAATTTTCCGGCCGGCGTGCGGGCCGTCTCCGAGTGGTTTCCGATGCGCGAGCGGGCGCTGGCGGTCGGGATTTTCAATGCCGGCACGGCCATCGGCGCCGCTCTGGCGGCTCCCGTGGTTTCCCTGATCGCGCTCACGTGGAACTGGCGCTACGCCTTTGTGATTACCGGCGCGCTCGGGTTCGTGTGGGTGGCGGTGTGGATTTTCTTTTACCGCTTGCCGCAAGATCACCCGCGCTTGAGCGAGGAAGAAAAAGCGCTGATTCTCTCGGACCAAAACAACGAAGAAGAAGAGAGCGCCGAGTCATACCCTGCGCGTTTGTTGCTCGGGATGCGAGAGACTTGGGGCTGCGTGCTGGCCCGCATGCTGACCGACCCGATCACGTATTTCCTCATTTTTTGGGTGCCCAAGTATTTACAGCAAGAAAGAGGCTTTAACTTGGCGGACGTCGGTCGCTACGCGTGGATACCATTCGTGGCGCTGGCGATCGGCAACATTGCGGGCGGCGCCATTCCGCGTTTCCTCGTGAGCCGCGGGTGGTCTGTTAATTCGGCGCGCAAAACCACGATGCTCGTCGTGTCGTCTCTGATCCCATTCTGTTTTCTAATGGTCACTCAAGTGGAGAGCCCGGCCCTGGCGCTCGGCTTGATCACCGCCGTTATGTTCGGGCACGCCGCTTGGGGCAACATCACGCTTCCGGCCGAGGTTTTCCCCAGGCATGTGATCGGCTCGGTGACCGGCTTTGGCGGCGCGCTGGGCGGATTGGCCGGCATCGTGACGCAGCTCAGCATCGGGTGGGTGGTGCAAAACGTTTCGTTCGCCCCTGTTTTCGCGGTCTGCGCTTTTATGTATCTGCTGGCGTTCTGGCTCGTCCATAAGTTGATCGGCGAGCTGGGCGTCATTCGGCAACTTCCGGCACGTTCGTGATCGAAGGAGTAAATTCAGATGGAAAATATAAATCGTCGTAAATTCATTGCGACCGGAGCGGCGGCGGCGGCGGCACCGTTTTTGAGAAGCACCGCAACGGCGCGCAGAAAAAGTCTCAATGAAGCGATCAACATCGCGGTCATCGGAGTAAGAGGCCGCGGCCAATCGCACTACAACAATTTCGCTAAAATCCCGAACGTCAATATCACCACTTTTTGTGATATTGATGAGCGACTCTTCCCCGCCGCCTTTGCCAATCTCGGAAAGATCACCGAGCGCAAGCCCAAAACAGCGCTTGATCTGCGGCGCGTCTTAGACGACAAGGAAATCGACGCGGTGTCAATTGCGACCCCAGACCACTGGCACGCCCTCGCCACCATCTGGGCCTGCCAGGCCGGCAAAGACGTCTACGTCGAAAAGCCGACTTCGCACAACATCTGGGAGGGGCGCCGTATGGTCGAAGCGGCGCGCAAATACAATCGCATCGTGCAGGCGGGCACACAAAATCGCAGCGATCCTTCGGTTCAAGCGGCGATGAAGTTTTTGCACGAAGGCGGCATCGGCGAAGTATTTATGGCCAAAGGTTTGTGTTTTAAACCGCGCGACACCATCGGCGTCAAGCCCGACAGCGCCGTGCCTCAGGGCGTTGATTATGATTTGTGGCTTGGCCCCGCTCCGCAGCGGCCCTTTAACGAGAACCGATTTCATTACAATTGGCACTGGTTCTGGGACTACGGCTGCGCGGATCTCGGCAATCAGGGGCCGCACCAGATGGACATCGCCCGCTGGGGTTTGAATAAAACGGAATACCCGGTGCGGATCAACTGCGTGGGCGGAAAATTCGCGTTCAAAGACGACCAGGAGACGCCTAACACGCAAACGGCGACGATGGAATATGCCGACGGCAAAATCTTGCAGTTTGAAGCGCGCGGCTTGTACACGAACGCCGAAGACGGTATCACCATCGGCAACATCTTCTACGGCACCAAAGGCTGGATGCACTTAAACGGCTCAACTTGGAAAACCTACTTCGGACGCAAGAATGAGCCCGGCCCCGCGATGAGCGCCAAAGACTCTGCGGACCCGAGCAATCTGATCGGCACCGGCGACGGAAATCACTTTGAAAATTTCATCAAAGCGATGCGGTCACGCAACGCGAAAGAATTATCCGCTGACATAGAAGTGGGCCATCTCTCAACCGCCCTGTGTCACCTTTCCAACATCTCTCAGCGTGAAAATCGTGAGCTTCGTTTCGACGGTTCGGCAGAGTGTTTTAGAAACGACCCAGCCGCCGATAAATACTTGACGAGAGAATACCGCAAGCCCTACCAGATTCCCGAAAAAGTGTGAGCGGGCGTGGGAAGTCAGAACGCTGAACGATGAAGTAAAAACGGAAATGAACAGGTCTCGGCTTGGGCTTCCGCGTTCATCGTTCCGCGTTCTGACTTCCCACGCCGTCGGGCTTCTGCTGTGCTGATGACGTTGAAATACACCAGGGAAAAGCTTGTGCTATGATTTGGTTGTAACGTTCGACATTCCACACCGGCAAAGGATCGGCATATGGCAGACTCCGGTTTTTCTCACGCGTGAGCAATCTGTTCAAGGGTTTCCTTTCCCTTTTTATCTCCGGCATCGAACGAGAGCATCCTGAAATCGCGTACGAAAATGCGATCACCTCGCTGATCGAAAAATACTCGAAACTAAAAACCGCGACCGCCGCGATCATCCGGCGACGCGAAGAATTAGACCACCGCTTTAAGCAAGCCTCCGGTGAGCTGGCGCAGACGGAAGCCGAGCTGGAAACGGCGATGGAGACCAATCAAGACGACCTCGCCTTGATCCTCATTCAAAAGAAAAACGAATTGACCGCGCAAGTCGCCGAACTGAAAACCGATTTGGAAGCCGGCGAAGGCGACGCCAATTCCGCGAAGTCGTCGCTGCTCGGCGTGCAGTCGCAAATTAGAAAACTACAGTCCGAGCGCGATTCAATGCTCGCCAAAATGCAATCCGCGCAAGCCCGCATCAAGGTTCAAGAGCAACTCGACGGTCTTTCAGTTGATGCGGAAGTGAAAGCACTCGATAACGTGCGCGAACACATCAAAACCACGATCGCCGAAGCCAATCTCGGCAAAGAACTCTCAGAATCGTCGCTTGACGCGCGCCTCACGTCGCTGCGCAATCAAACCGGCGACGTGACCGCACGCAAGCAACTCGCCGAAATGAAGGCCAAACGCGCAGCCCAACAAGCTGGTTCACAGGGAAATAAAACGATGTGAAGAGAACGATGAACGATGAACGATGAATTGAAGAATAATGTTGATTTGCGGGTGCGGACTAAGTTGTTCGCGTTAAGGGTGATTCGATTGTACGTGGCGCTGCCGAAGACGATGGAGTCGCAGGTCATGGGAAAGCAGATCCTACGCAGCGGCACATCAGTGGGCGCTCAGTATCGTGAGGCAAAACGCGCGCGATCTACGGCGGAATTTGTGAGCAAAATCGAAAGCGCGTTGCAAGAACTCGAAGAAACCATCTACTGGCTCGAACTCCTCGCCGAAAGCGACATCGTTCCTGCCGCAAAACTGTCAGATTTAAACCGCGAAGCCGACGAACTAATCGCCATCTTCGTCACCTCCGTAAAAACAGCGAAACAGCAACGCTAAAACGATGACTCAACAGCAACCTGCCTTTAACTTCATCGTTCATCGTTCTGACTTCTGACTTTCTTATGTCTTCTCGTATGCTTCCCCCTTGGGCTGAAGATTTGCGCCGCCGTTATATTCGCGGCGAAGCGTCCATGTTTGTGTTGCACGGCAACGTCTATGACACCGTGATCCACGAGCGGCGCACTTCTTCCCTGGTCGAATTCCTGACTGATGTTTTACTGAAGGAGTCGCGGGAGACAATTGCCGTTTATAACGTCGCGACCGGCGTGCGCTTCGCGAAGCGGGCGAAAGCGGCGGGCGAGTCGCCGATTCTCGATGAATTGTTTCTTTCGACCGAGAAGGAAAAAGTTTTCGGCGGACTCGAACGAATGTTGACGCAGTCCGTTAAAATGGCGGTCATCATCGAGTACGCGGAAGCGATTGCGCCGGCGGGAGATTCCTCGTTTCAGTCGGATGCTGATCGCGCGGTCATTGTGACGCTGCACCGCTGGTCGTCGCTGCCGGAAATCGAGCGCCACGACAACATCGTGCTGCTGGTGACGGAAAATCTCACGGAGCTAGCGCCAAAGATCGTCGCTAACCCGAAGGTGGCTGTGGTCGAAGTGCCGATGCCGGACGAGGCGATGCGCAAAGCGGCGGCGTCACTCGCGGACCCGCGTTTATCCGAAGCGGACGCGGCACGCTACAGCGAAATCACGGCCGGCCTGAAGGCCGTGCAGATCGCCTCGATTCCGCAACCGCCGCCGCCCGCCGAAGAGAAACGGCCGAGCGCGAAGCGTTTATCTCCGCCCTGCTCGGCGGCCCAAACGCTGCCGAACGCGCGCATAAATTAGCCATCTTGACCGCTCATCTGAACCGCGAAGAAATCAGAAAACCGCTTGTTCCCTCCGAAGCGTAACGCCCGCGGGAGTGGTCGCCGCGGGTCTGGCGGATGCAAGCAGCGCCGATGCTTTAGCCGTCAGCGCTTCGGAACGTGCGCGGCGAGAAACTGACCGCCTGATTGCGCGACGCAAACGCGAGATCCTGGAGCGCGAATGTTTCGGTTTGATCGAATTCGTGGAGCCCAAACACGGCTTTGAGGTGGTCGGCGGCATGGACGAAGTGAAAAAGGATTTGCTGGTGATCGCCGAAGCATTCGCGAAGGTCGCACCGCCGCGTGCCGATGGGCATTCTTTTCACCGGCCCGATGGGCACAGGGCAAGACTTTGTCCGCCGAAGCCTTCGCCAAAGAATGCGGTTTGACGACGATCAAATTGAAGAATTTTCGCTCGAAGTGGGTCGGCGCGACGGAAGGCAATTGGAAAAGATTTTGGGCGTCATTCGCGCCATCGGCCAAGTCGTCGTCATCATTGACGAAGGCGACCGCGCTTTCGGCAACATGACGGCGAAGGCGACGGCGGCATTGTCGCGCGTCATCGCTCGCATCAAGGAATTCATGTCGGACACGGCGAATCGCGGGCGCATCCTGTTCCTGGTGATGACGGACCGCCCCGACAAGCTTGATGTCGATCTCAAACGCGCCGGTCGTCTCGACCGCAAAATCCCGTTTCTTTACTCGCAAACGCCCGAAGAAGTGGAGCGCGTCGCGGCGGCGCAAGTCCGCAAAAACCGCATCAACACGGAAGTGGATTTCGCGGCGCTACGGGCGGATTTTTCGTCAAAATTGGTGGGCTACAGCAACGCCGATGTCGAAGCGGTGATCTTGATGGCCAACGACGACGCAGCGCGGCAAGCCGGCGATGCCCAAAGCGCAAGCGACCAAACACGGCCAGAGCCGCTGGTCACAGCCGAACATTTCCTGCGCGCAGCGACGGATTACTTTCCCAGCCGCGACGCCGATCTGTTGGAGTATATGGAGTTGCTCGCCGTGTTTGAGACTTCGAGTCGCCGTCTGCTTCCCGCCAAGTATGCGGCGATGATGCCCGAAGAGCTGGACGCGCGGCTGCGACAGTTGCGCGCTGTGATCGGCGTGCGGCGCTAGAATCGATGGGCGGCGCAAGCGACCATCCAACTGGCCACAAGTGTCCGGCAATCTGCTCGATTGTCGTTCGGCCCAGTGATAAATCAAGCTTCCCGGCTTGGCATGTACGCGACAATCGAGAAGATTGTCGGACACGTGCCTGAATGTCACTGACATCGTCTTCACCTTAACGACATGGGCAGCCCAGAGCACAATCAGCGCTTCTGTAAAATAGCAGCCAGGCACAATTAATTTATTGATCCACCGCTTTTGTGATGGTCGGGGAAACCGAGTCGATTTGTAGGACGAAATCAGTTTCATTCCAAAAACCCGTCACCTGGCCCGCCGGTTCCACCCCGAGGTAGCGCGCCGGAAGCGTGGTGGCCATCGGCAGCACCTCGGCCAAAGTCAAATCGGTAAAGCGCACCGTGTTGGCCACGGCGTCGTTCATCGCCAGAGCCGACCCCGCCAGATTTGTGGCTCCCGGCGCCGCCACTCGCCCGTGAACATCTAGCTCAACGCGCGCCCCGCCAATCGTGTAGACGCCCGGCGCGCATTTCGCGGCGGCCATCGCGTCGGTCACTAAGATCACACGCGCGGGCGTTTTGGCGCGCACCATCGTTTTAACGGTGGCCGCCGGCAAATGGTGACCGTCCACAATCAAGCTCGCTAGCAGTTCGTCGCCCGCCAATTGTTCCCAAATCATATTCGGATGCCTGGGCAGCGTCTGCGCGCATCCGTTGCCGAGATGCGTCGAGAGCGTTGCGCCGGCACTGATCGCGTCGCGAATCTGCCCCGCGGTGGCGGCGGTGTGGCCGATCGCGACCCGGACGCCGGATGCGGCGAGGTACTCGACGAGGTTGAGGGCGCCATCTACTTCGGGCGCCAGGGTGACGAGAACGATCCGCCCGTCGGCCGCTTCCTGTCGTCTTTTGAAATCATCTATTGAAGCCGCGGTTGTATCTTCGCGCGCATGCGCGCCGCGAGGCCCGTCGTCCGGCGAGATGTACGGCCCCTCCATGTGCAGGCCGATGATGGAAGGGTGTGAAACTTGGAGCAGGGTTTGCGCGCAACGCGCGAAGTGATTTCTCTGTGAGGTGATCAGCGTCGGCAGAAATTGCGTCACGCCGGTGGAGAGGAGTTGATCGATGGCGTGGCGAATCTGATGGGTTGTGCAAGCGGGATCGTTGAAGTCCACGCCGGCGAAACCGTTCACCTGCAAATCGACGAAGCCGGGAAATTCGATTTTCATAAAGCTGCGGCGAGGCACACCAAACAGGATTGCGACTTTGCTTTTACTTAAGCAGGTCTTTGATCGTTACGGCGGCGCCGCGCTGCCGCTTGCTGACATCGGCGGCTTCCATAAACGCCATAATCTCAAGCGTCTCTTCGGGCGAAACCGGGCGACGCCCGTTTGAAAAACTTGACCATTTCGACGACCAGCTCGCGGTAGCCGATTTTCTTCGGCGCGGACGTCACCACAGCTTGTGATCCGAACGCGACCGCGCCGTAAGGCTTGGCGCCTTCGCGAATGCCCTCACGGTGCCGATGCGCCTCTTTCCAGCGACCGTGACCACGTCGGCGCCCGCCGTATGCACGCGAAACCGTTTCGCAGCCCGCTCCATCAGCATGTACAGCGTTTCTACGGCATGAATGCCGTACCAGTAAAGATCCGGGTGATGCGGCTCAGCGGCGCCGGCCCGTAGGTCATGGCTCCTAAAAGTTGGCCCACCGCTTCGTTCGTTTTAAGCGCGCGCAGCTCCGGATTAGCGCAGGCTTGACGAACTAAAGAAAGGCGTTTTCGTTTCCACGGAAAGGCGCAATCTCTGCGTCGTGCAGACTGCCGGCCAAAGGCTTGTCGATAAAAACTCTTTTTCGAGCCGCAAAAACCGGGCGCACCTGGGCGAGATGTGCGCGGCCGTCCACGCTCGCGAGCACCACCGCATCCGCTCTTTGACACAACTCTTCGATTGAATTAACCAGTTCCACTCCCCACCGATCGCGCAACTCGGCGGTGAACTTGTCCACGCGGCTTGCGCTCGACTCAATATCCGGGCTGCCTCCCTTGAAGGCCACGATCACACGCGCCCCGGGCACATGCTCCGGATTCTTCGGGTCATTAAGCAGTTGCGTAAATTGAATCACGTGCGACGTGTCGAGGCCGATGATTCCGAGCTTGAGCGGCGACGGTTCCTGCTGTGCTAAAGCCAATGAGGCGACGCAGGCGACCAGCGCGATCATCAAGGTGAGGCGAAACAGGGCGGTGCGGTGAAAAAAGATGTTCCTCTTTTTCTCGTTGCGGCGCGGCCGTGAATGTTTGCTCTTCATTGTTTTATTCAGGGATGTTTGGGAGGCATCTTTGAGCAACTTCCGTGTAGTCCTTACTTCTGCGGGACTGCGGAAGGTGCCGACGGGTTTATTTGCTCCCTTGCTTTTCCCGCTCATTATTTAGGCGGCTTTTTTTCTTTGCTTGTGGCTTCCCTGCCGAATCGCCGTTTTCTCTGTCTCGTCGTTGCCAACCTGAAGGGCCGCGGCATTTTTTGTGGAAAGAGTAACTTTGGCTTGCAGGTAACGAAGATCTTCCGGGGTGAGTTTGCGATTGTCGGCCAGGTAATCCAGCAAAGGGCGAACTGATCCGCCCAGAGCGGTGAGCGTATCTTCGATCACTCGCCGGAATGCCGCCTCGGGCGCGATTGAAGGCTCGAAGATGTGCGCGTTGCCGATCTTTTTAGTGCGCCGCACGGCACCTTTCGCTTCCAGACGATAAACAATCGTCTGCACGGTTGTGTAGGCCGGGCGCTTCTTCTCAGGGTAAAGCTCCTGCATTTCCCTGATCGACGCGCGTTCCATCTTCCATAGCGCGTTCATGACCTCCAGCTCAAACCTGGTCAGTCTCGCTTTCTTCTTGATGGCCACAAGTTTCCTCCCATGAAAAATTCAAATCCCGTGCTATCCACCCGCAATTTTACATTTGAGGGTGCGCACTAGGAGAGTGTGTGTGGCCTGGGGGCGGCTGTGACGTTTCGCATCAGCACCAAGGCACACAAAATTTTCTACGCTTTATCGGCTGTATGCCGGCATTGTATCTTTCATCGCCTGATGATTCCACATAATTTTTTGCAAACAGTTTGAAAGACTTTCAGCGGCGCGCGAAGTCAACGCGCATCCCTGAAACCGGACACCGCACAGAGCACGGTAATTGTTAACAGCGGAATTGTTGACAGCGCGGCAGAACTAATTTATAGGTAACACCTTCAACTTTCCAAACAACTAAATCTCGATGTTAATCGTCGCGCCGATCATGTGTGCGGCTGTGAGCCACCACAAACCTT
>JBBJMB010000104.1:0-11009 GCA_037719755.1 Pyrinomonadaceae bacterium | reverse complement strand
GCCCGTAAGTCTCTTGTTTTCAACAAACATAAATTTCAACTACTGATTCGCATTTCTTCAATCCTTAACGTTCATCCTTCATCCTTCCCGATGTCCTTCCGCCTTCATCCTTCCAAAGCCGCCTTCATCCTTTCTTAGCGTATCACTTTGGCCGAAAGAACGAGGATCAAGCCTTTATCCTTGAAACTCGCGGTGCCGACGACAACTTTTTCGCCGTCGCGCAAACTGACGCTGGTTCTGACGGCCGGGCTTCCGGGGACATCATTTCTGGTGGTGAAGTTAAAGCCATTGAGCTGCACGGTGGACGGGCCGGATGAGTTCGGCTGGATGGACACAGAGTTGATGGTGTAGGAGTAAGAAAGAGTTGCCATGCCCGTTTGGGCGGCGAGCGGCTGGGAAATGTCGGAGCTGCCGGAGCCGGCGACTGCGGCCGCGGAGAAGTCGGTGTTGCTTTTGACGCGATGTATCTGCGAATTGACCAGGTAATAGTTCTTGTAACTAAGCGTTGATTGCAATTCCTTGAGCACGCTGTTTAATTCTTCGGGGTGCGGATTGACCGCGCCGTCCAGATTCGACGCGATCAACACGTGAAGGCGCAAATCTATGCCGGGATCGCCGGCCTGCGGAACATCGAGCCGCTTGAGAGCTTCTTCAATCACAGCCAAATTTTCGGGGAAGTCGCGCACCGTGAGCGTTTTGAAGTCACGGTTAGACGCGATGGTCGCTCCTCTAAAGCCGCTGCCAAGCGGCGACAGAACTGAGACCAGAGAATACGGGTCGCGGTTTTTAACATCGAAAATTTTGCTGCGAAATCCCTTCTCCGCGACAAATGATTCATCCTTCGCAGTCGTCGCGCTTGTCGCTTGCTGGGCGAGCGCGGCCAGAGCCGTACAAAGGGTGATGATTATTGCGCCGGCCACTCGTCGTCGGCGGTGCTGTGAAAGCATGCGATTTCTCCTTCTCAAGAACATCAAGTTCGGCCGATCATTCGCGAGTCTTTAGTGAGAGCCAGATAATGCGGACATCCGGGTCTTTCGTCTGCAATTCGATGCGCAGTTGTTCCGGCTCTGTAAGTTGGTCGGTCTGATCGACGCTTTCGTTCACGGCTACGGACATTTTCGGCGGGAGGAGTTGGTAAGGCGCGGGCGTGCCGGTCTGACTGACTGACACCGAGTCGGTCTGCAAAGATCGCTCGACAGCAGCAGATGGTGCGGCCTTCCTTGTGGCTCTTACAGTGGGGCGGCGCCGGCCTTTGACCTTTTCCGTTAATTGAGTTGTCGCAGTCGTCTGCGAAGTGTAATTTTCAACTCGCGGCGGCACAGCTGAGGCGACCGCCACAGCAAGCGGCCGCGTACTTTCTTCGGCGGACTCCTCCACTTGTTGAGCTTTTTTGGTAAACGTTAAGAGCAGCGTTGCCGACAGCAGCAACAAAGCGAGTGAAGCCGCGAGCGCCAACCTGAACGGCCTCACGCGAGAGTAAACGGTGAAAATCGCATAGCGCCGGGGCGGTTTGCGGATCTCACCCAGCACTGCGCTTCGGATCTCCGCGAAAACCCGCTCGTCGAGCATGGAGGGCGGAGGATGGGCCGCGTAAAGCCTAACATCCTCGCGCATCGCCTGTAATTGGTCTGCGCTCATCAAACAATCGGCGCAATCGCGCACGTGTTCCGCGATGCGACGCGCGCTCTGAGCTTGCAGCTCACCGCCCACGTAAAGGGGCAACTCTTCTTGTATTTTTGCACAAATGCGTGTTCTCACGGACGTTGATGTCCTCCTTTCTTAAGGAGTTGATCACAGTAAAGCTTGATTTTCGCGCGTGCGGAACAGATTTGTGAGCGCACCGTCGCCGGGCGTGAGCCCATCGCCCGGGCCACATCCTCTGTGGAGCAGCCTTCGATGTCGCGAAGCACCAGGACGGCGCGCTCACGCGCGGTCAAAGAATCAAGGGCGCGTGCGATCATCGCGCGCTTTTGCGCGACGATCGCGTCTTCTTCGGCATCGTTTGTGGAGCGCAGAGCTTCCAAGCCGTCCGCCAGATTGTTGGCATCAATTGAAACATAATCGTTGGGTCCGATCTTTCTGCGCCGCGCGATGTCTCGACAGACGTTGACGGTGACGCGGTAAATCCATCCGTGTAAGTCATACTCAGGCCGGAGCCGGGGTAGAAATTTAAAGGTGCGCAGAAAAACTTCTTGCGTCGCGTCGCGCGCGTCATCAGCGTTGCCTAAAAGTCGCCAAGCGAGTGAGAGCACGCGCCGCTGGGTGCAGATCATGATTTGCTCGAAGGCGGCCGTATCACCTTTTTGCGCGCGCTCGACGAGCAGCGACAGCGGCGCGGCCGCGGGGCCGTTGCGCGAGGCCTCGTCGAATGGCACATCTTCGGTCATGAAAGGTAGGTCGGTGGCTTCGGACGACATAGCCGGCTCCAGATATCACCCACACCGCACAATTTACTACTCGCGTGGCGGCGGAAGCGTTGAAAACAAAATTCGTGTGAAAGCGGAGGGAAGATTGAGGGGTCTCGAAAACTCCTCTGTGTTTCTCTGCGTCTTGTCTCTGTGCATCTCTGTGTTTAGGTAAGTCATGCCTAAACACAGAGATCACAAGCAAGACGCAGAGAAACACAGAGAGGAAAATTCACTTGGCCACGCCTTTGCCCTGGGTGATGGTGAGCATGCGGTCTATGGCCGGGACGGGCACCGTTTCAGTTGTTCCGTCGGGCCACTTGATCTCCAGCTTGTCAACTTTGGTGGCCGCACCCAATCCGAAGTGCAGACGTAAATCGCTTTGCGAGGCGTAGCCGCCGCCGCTCACCACGTCGGCCCGCTGGCGCGTCGCGCCCGTCGTCAAATACGCGACGGCGCCGATGGCATCGCGCGGACTTTTCTTCGCCACATCGCCGACCAGGCGCAAACCCAACCAGTGGTTTTTCGTTTCGGCCGCGTTGCGTAAAACAACTGGTTTGTCGTCCATGCAGCTGACAACTAAATCTTCACGGCCGTCTCCGTCCAGATCGCCTACGGCGAGCCCGCGCGCCGGCATCGCTTCGGCGAGCGCGCTGCCCGGCTTGGCCCCGACGCGCTCAAAACGTCCGTTCGCGTTGTTTTTGAAAAGAAGCATTTGCTGCGCGTAGCTGGTGCCCCACTGATGATTGTCGACCAGCGGGTACACGTGGCCGTTAGCGATGATGACGTCCTTCCAAGCGTCGTTGTCGAAATCCATAAAGCTTACGCCCCAGCCGAGCTGAGGAATGGTCGGTTCGCCGAAGCCCGCTTGAAAGGTGATGTCCGTAAAATTGCCGTCGCCGTCGTTGTGATAAAGCGTGTCCGTGTCGTCGGAAAAGTTGGTGATGTAAAAATCAACGCGCCCGTCGTTGTCGTAATCGCCAATCCCGAGGCCCATGCCGGCTTGCTCGCGGCCGTTCTCGTTAAGCGCCACGCCCGATTGATAGCCGACCTCCTCGAACGTGCCGTCGCCTTTGTTGATGTAAAGTTGTTTCGGCGTCGAATCGTTCACGACAATCAAGTCGAGCAGATCGTCATCGTTCGCGCGAATAAAAGCTGAGGAAAAACCATAATAGCGCTGCGCGTCGCTGACTCCGGCTTTGACGCTCACGTCCTCAAAAGTGCCGTCCGGTTTTTGGTGGTAAAGCGTGTCGGTCTCGCCCTTTAAACCGCGCGGCCCGCACATCACATTAATGCCGCGAAATTGGCAGAAATTCTGACTGACGCCGCCCGGTTTGCCCGCGTCGGCCGGGCTGGGAGGCAGTTTCGCCAAATCAAACTCAAGATAGCCGGGCACGAAAAGATCCAGGCGGCCGTCGCGGTCGTAATCGCCCCAGCTGGCGCCTGTGCTCCAGCCCTTGCGAGCCACGCCGATTTTTTCCGCCACATCCGTAAATGTGCCGTCGCCGTTGTTGCGGTAAAGACGCGAGACGCCCCAATTGCTGACGAAAATGTCCGGGCGCCCGTCGTTGTCGTAATCGCCGACGGCGAGGCCCGCGCCCCAGCGCTCGTTAGCGACGCCGGCTTTCGCCGTCACGTCCTCAAACTGCCAATTGCCGAGATTGCGGTAAAGCGCCGCCTGCGGAGCCTTTTCTTTGCCTTGCAACGCGCCGAACGTGGACCCGTTAAGCACGTAAATGTCGGGCAAACCATCGACGTCGTAATCGAGGATCGCGACGCTTCCCGATGAAACTTCGACGATGAAATCCTTTGTCGGGCCGCCGGTCACGTGTTTGAATTTGGCGAGCGGCGTTTTCGCCGTTAAATTCTCAAAGATAAGAGGCGCCTTCGGGTCCGTAATGTCGACGGTGCGGCGTGAGCTGTAAGCGCGCGCCTCGCCGGTCGACGGGCCGCTGGCGGCGGCCGCGCCAGGCGTTTGCGGCGCAGGGGTTTGCGCCAACGCGGAAAAAGAGCATTGTTGAACGGCCAAGAATCCTACGAAAAGCAGCGTGAGATGAGCGCGGCGAGAAAAGCTTTTTTGAAACATATCTTAAATCAAGCGGTTAAAAGTTAGCGCAAAATCCAGCGTATGAGAATGCCGCATTGTGTCTGATTTGCGACGTTCAGTGTTTATCGATTATGCTAAGGGCCTGCCCGAGTGATAACGCGCGTGAGTCGCAGAAGCTGCCACTCACGCGAATTTTTAGAAAACTGATTATAAGCTCTGAGATGCGTAAAAGCTAAAGCGGGCTGTCTTTATGCTAACGCACTTGCGGCGGTCAAACATCAACCGAAAGTTTTAAAAACCGAGAATTTGGAAAAGTTGCGTGAGGCGTTGATCCGGAAAGTCTGACATTACATAGAAAGCATATGGAAAGCTATTTGCCCTGAAAGGGCGATTGGAAGTTAGAACGCGGAACGATGAACCATGAAGTAAAGACAGGGATGAGCAGGTCACGGGCTTGGCCTTCCGCGTTCATCGTTCCGCGTTATGACTTAATCGCCCGTGGGCGCTCTCCCACGGGCGATTGACTTGATCCCCTGCGGGGATCATTCCTAATTGGAAACTCCATTTATGATGAACATGCCGCTTCACCGGCGAAGCCTTTCCGTAAGCCTCGCTCTATTGATAACTTTTCTGCCGATCTGCGCCGCAGCCCAAAAGCAAGTCTATCCCAGAGTGTTGGGAAGCGCGGAAGTGGCGCGCATCGCTCCGGCCAATTTTTACTTTGAAGGCCAAAGCGGCCCCGTTCAAATGCGCAACACGGCGGCCGCGCAACTCGCCGCCAACCGCCATGTGATGGCCGGTTTGGTCGACACCTCCGGCTACTCCGCAGACACCAGAGAAAAGGCTCAGGGCTTTATTATCACCAGCCTTCCGCTCTCAATCGCCGGAGAGCAACTGGCGGTGGGCACGTACGGTCTTGGCTTCGTCGAAGGAAAAATGAACGTGTATGACCTGAGCGGGACTTTGGTGCTGAGCGTTGCGACCGCAAGCGATCAAGCGCTGCGGAGACCGCGTCCGCTGGCGATGACAGCATCGGCGGACGGCTTGCGCTTGTACTCCGGCCGTTCCTATGCGGTGATCGTCGCGAAATAAAAAACAAACAGACACGTCAGATTTGGCCGGTCGCTCGTTGCTGTATAGTTCTTTCGAGAGATCGGCCATCAGTTTTTTGGCACATGGTGAACCACCGTGAAGCCTTTTCAGAGCATCTTAAGTCAACTTATGCACACAAATAGACGCCTGCTTTTCGTTTTGATGGGTCTTTTATTGCCTTGCCTTGGCTTGCTCTTTGCGCCGCCCCGTAGCGGTCGCGCCGCCAGGCAGCAGGCCGCGAAGGATGCGCAAACAGCAACTCGCTCCGCCGCGTTTGAGCGGCGCGAAGAAGCTTACCGCGCGAATAATCTGGGCGTGGCCCTGCTTGAGCAGTTCAAATACAAGGAAGGCGCAGAGGCTTTTCGCCGCTCGCTCAAAATAGAGCCCGGCCTGACGCTCGCCCGCATTAATCTGGGCATCGCGCTCTACAATGTGCCCGAATTAGACGAATCGCTGCGCGAATCGAAGTCGGCCGCCGAGCAAGCGCCCGATGCTCCCCAGCCTTATTACATCATGGGCCTGATCGCCAAGTCGCAGAACCGCACGGAAGACGCCATCGTCGCCTTCGAGCGAGTGCTGCAACTTGACGGGCGCGACACGGGCGCCAATATTAACTTGGGCCAACTCCTCGTGCAGCAGCGCAAATATCCTGAGGCGATGAAAGCCTTTCGCACAGCCCTCGCCGCCGAGCCGTACAACGCCACCGCCACTTACAATCTCGCCACCGCGCTGTTGCGCTCCGGGCAGCGCGAAGACGGACAAGCGCTGATGGGGCGCTTTCAGAAGCTGCGCGAAGGCGGCTACGGTTCCTCAATCGGGCAGAATTATTTGGAGCAGGGACGCTACGCCGAAGCCATGGCTTCAACCGGCGCCGAGCCTGAATTGGTGAACGAAGCGACGCCCGAAGTAACTTTCGCCGACGCTTCGATTGGTATGGTGAACGTTGCCCCGGCGGGAAAGAAAGTCCCGCCAAAGAAAGGCCTTGAAGCGCTCTCCGGAGTGGTCACGCTGTTTGACTACGATGCCGACAGTAGACTTGATTTGCTGACGGCCGATGGCGGAACGCTCAAGCTTTATCATAATGAGAAAG
Organism: Pyrinomonadaceae bacterium; assembly: GCA_037719755.1. GTDB lineage: Bacteria > Acidobacteriota > Blastocatellia > Pyrinomonadales > Pyrinomonadaceae > JBBJMB01. Next base: position 4,375 of record JBBJMB010000104.1, on the reverse strand, counting down.
GCCAATTGGTGGATGTGACCGCGCGCGCGTCGCTGACGAATCTGTCCGCGGGCTCGGTCGTCTTGTCCGCCGTCGCCGGCGATTACGACAACGACGAGCGGCCGGATCTGTTTCTGATGAGCTATCCGGCGGGTGGAATTCTTTATCACAACGACGGGGAGGGACGGTTTTCCGACAAAACAAAAGAAGCGGAAATTGCCGCCTATGGCGCTTTGTCGCTCTCGACGGCCTTTGTGGACGCGGATCACGATGGCGATTTGGATATTTTCATCGCCGGCTTTGTGGACCCGGCCAAGCCGGTGCGGAAAGAAGGCGATGCGGCGAGCAACCCAACTCCGCGCTGGACGCAAGACTTCGATGCCGCGCCCAACATGCTGCTGCGCAATAACGGCAACGGCAAATTCACTGATGTGACGGACATCGCTCAGCTAACCGCGGCAGGCAAAACAATTGCCGTTGTTCCTTCTGATTACGATAACCGGCGCGATGTGGATCTGGTGCTCGCCCGGCAAGCCGATCAGCCTATTCTTTTAGCAATCTGCGCGACGGCACTTTTCGCGATGCGGCGCGCGACGCCGGCCTTGAAGTGGGCGGCGAAGTTTCAACGCTGGCTGCCGGCGATGTCAATAAGGACGGCTACACGGACTTTTCTTCGGTCGCGCGAATGCTCCCGGCTCTTGGGCTTTGAGCGACGCTCAAGGGCAATACAAAATAAGCGCCGCGCACGCGGCCACCACGAACGCGAGCGCCGCGCAGTTAATTGATTATGATAACGACGGGCTTTTAGATTTGGTCTTCTTCGCGGCGGGAAAGCCGCGCGCCCTGCGCAGCATCGGGCGACAATGGATGGACGTGAGCGCGCGTGCGTTCGCGGGCGTTTTGTCAGCTGCGAACGCGCCGGCGCCGGCTCGATCATTCGCTTCGGGCGATATTGACGGCGACGGCGACGCGGATCTGGCGTGGCTGGCGAGCACAGGAGAATTGAAGGTTTTTCGCAACGACGGCGGCAATCGCAACCGTTCTTTGCGCGTGCAAATCTCTGGCAAGGTGAGCAACCGCAGCGGCGTCGGCGCCAAAGTCGAAGCGCGCGCCGGAAGCTTAAAGCAGCGCGCGGAAACATACTCGGCGAGTCCGGCGCCGGCGCCAGCCGATGTGCAGTTTGGCATCGGACAACGCGCCTCTGTGGATGCGGTGCGCGTGCTGTGGCCGGCGGGAATCATTCAAGCGGAAACGGAAATCTCCCCCGCCGGTAATCCGAGCGCGGCGGTTGCTACAGCAGCAGCAACGACGGCGCAAAACTTGAACGTGATTGAGGTTGATCGCAAGCCTTCCTCGTGCCCCTTTCTTTACACATGGAACGGAGAGCGGTTCGAGTTTGTGACCGACTTTATGGGCGGCGGCGAGATGGGCGCGTGGTTGGGGCCGGGCAAGTGGAACTATCCGGACCCGGATGAATATGTGCGCATTCGCGGCGATCAATTAAAGGAGCGCAATAATCGCTACGAATTGCGCGTCACCAACGAGCTTGAAGAAGTGCTCTACGTTGACCGCCTGCAATTGATCGCGGTCGCGCATCCGGCGGACACCGAAGTTTACCCGAACGAAGGCCTCACCGCGCAGCCGAAGCCCTTCCGGCTGCACACTGTGCGCCGCCCGCGCGCGCCGCTCGCCGCCACGGACGAACACGACCGCGATGTGTTGCCGCAGTTAGCTGCGCTCGACAGAAAGTACGTTGACAACTTTAAACTGCACCGCATTCGCGGTTACGCGGAAGAGCATGCGCTGACGCTGCGGCTCGACCGCAGCCGCGCCGCCAACGGGCGAACCGTTCTTTTCTGACCGGGTGGACGGATTACGCGTTTTCAAGCGATAACGTCGCAGCGCACCAGGCCGGGCTCGCGCTGAAACCTCCGGCGCTGCAAGTTAAAGATCAGAGCGGCCGCTGGCGTACTGTGATCGACGATGTGGGCGTTGCCGTCGGGCGCCCGCAAACCATCGCGCTGGATCTGACGAATAAATTTCTATCTGAGAGCAGGGAAGTGCGCATCACGACCAACATGCGCGTTTACTGGGATCAAGCTTTCTTCGACACTTCGGACGCAGTCGAGAATTTGCAGGTGAACAAACTCGATCCCGCAGTGGCCGATCTGCGCTGGAGAGGCTTTTCCGCCGAAGTGACGCCGGACGGCCGCCAGCCGTTCGTTTACAACTACGATCGTGTTTCATTCACCTCGCCCTGGAAGCTGATCACCGGCCGTTACACGCGCGAAGGCGATGTGCGCGAACTCCTGAGCACCACGGACGACATGTTCGTCGTTTCGCGATCAGGCGATGAAGTCGTGCTTTCGTTTGACGCGACCAAATTGCCGACGCTGCCCGTTGGCTGGAAGCGCACCTTTCTTTTCTACGCCGACGGCTTCAGCAAAGAGATGGACATCAACTCGGCGAGCCCGGATCAAGTGCTGCCGCTGCCTTACCACGGAATGAAGCGCTATCCGTATCACGCGCCGGCGGACGCTTATCCAATGACTCTTGCGAGAAAAGATTATCTGGAGCGCTACAACACGCGCGTGGTGGGCACATCTGTGCCGGCCATCGAGGCCGCGCAAATTGATAAATCAACAACGGAGAAGACGAGTCTCCGGCGTGTGAAAGGATCAAAGTAGCTTGGAACACATCAGGTATTCAGTTGCGGCTTGCCAAACCGATCTGGCGAACCCGATCGAGCGCCGCCAGATGCGCGCCAACACGGATCGTATGCTGTCGATGATCGATTCGGCGGTGTTGGGCAGCGCGCCGTTTCTTCCCGTCCGATTGGTGGTGTTTCCGGAGTTTGCGCACGCCGCGCCGATTTACCCGACCGTTGCGGAGTTGATTGAAAAACTGGCCGTCACAATTCCCAACGAACACACCGAGCGGCTTGAACAAAAGGCGCGCGAACACAACGTTTATATTCAAACCGGCTCGATGCTGGAAACGGATGCGAAGTACCCGGGAAGCGTTTTTAACGTTACCTGTTTGATCGGCCCCGATGGCATACTCTACAAGTACCGCAAAGTGAACACCTGGATTCCGTTTGAAGTCCACACCAGCCCTCATGACCTGGAGGATTACCGCGAGCCGCTTTTCCCTGTCGCCGACACACCCATCGGTCGCATCGGTTGCGCGATCTGCTACGACTGGCTTTTTCCCGAAGCGATGCGGCAGTTGGCCGCAAACGGCGCGGAAGTTCTTGTGCGCGTTTCGGCTTACATGGACCCGTGGGGCGCGACCGATCCGATGGATTGGTGGACCGTGATCAACCGCGCGCGCGCCATCGAAAACACCGCCTACGTGGTGGCCGCCAACCAAGGCGCAAGCCTACGCCATTATCCGCCTTACTCGTGGCCCGGCGGAAGTCAAGTCGTGGATTACGACGGGCGCCTGCTCGCCCAAGCCACGCCCGGGCCCGGCGAGCGCATCGTCGTCGCGCCAATAGACATCTCAGCCCTGCGGCACGAACGGCAAGTGCGCCGCGTACCATATGCTCGCCCATCTGCGCACCGAAGCTTACCCGGTCTACAAGGAGCGCCGTTATCCCCCGCGCGTGGCCGCCAGCGCGGAGCCATGTATGAAACTAATAATGGTTTGTTCGACGACGCTATGAAAAAAGTAGGGGGTCAAAAACAAACACGACCGTGAGAGAGGGCGGGTGGGAAGTCAGAAGTCAGAACGCCGCAACGATGAACGCGGAAGCCAAAGCCATGACCTGCTCATTTCTGTCTTTACTTCATCGTTGCGGCGTTCTGACTTCCCGCCCGCCCTCTCTCACGGTCGGGCTTGCGGTTGGGCCTTTAACAAAAAATCCTCAGTCGAGCACGTGGTGCGTCACATATGATGTTTGCACGGGCACGCCGTCGTTGATCTTTACCTTGAGGAGCACCTGATAATAAGCCGGGAACGGCGAGTTGCCGGAAGGTCTCAGGTGGTTGAAAAGCTTTTTGAATGTCACGGCGCGCGTGACGTATTCGGTCGCGGCCTGGGTGCCGTAAGTTTTGATACCCGCCAGAATCATTAAACGGTGTCGGTCGTCAAGGCCTTTGAGTAAAGTCACGAGCGCATAATCTTCAGTCACTTGGTATGAAGATGGCCCATCCTCTTTGACCACGTAGATTTCTTGTTCACCCGGCTGTGGTTTGAGATTCACAATGCCGTAAACGGGCCCGGCGCTGTCTTGGCCCACAACCTTGAACACAAAATCTTGAGTTTGCGGCAGTTCGCGCAGCAGAAAATTTTCAGCGGGCGAGCCGAGCATCACGATGTTGTTGTTTTTAACATCGTCCCAGGTGAGCAGCAAGCTTCGCTTCACGCGAAAAGGGTGATCGGCTTTCCAGAA
>JBBJMB010000103.1:0-11057 GCA_037719755.1 Pyrinomonadaceae bacterium | reverse complement strand
CCCATCAGCGTCACGTCGGGTTTGTGTTGACGAAATAATGCGACGGCTTCGCGTCCGCTTCCGGCTTCGACGACGACCTGCATGTCCGGTTCGGTGCTAATCACGGCGGCGACTCCTTCGCGCACCATCGGGTGATCGTCAACGACCATGATTTTAATGTGCGTCGTGCGGCTCATCGTTCAGTTGACCGGCACCTTGACTTTGATTTCCGTGCGGTCGGAAAATCCGGTTGATCGTACGCCGCGCTCTGACCGAACAGCGGCAGCGGGAGAATCAACAGCATGACAGCTGACCGCCAGCGGCAAATTTTCATTTCTCTTTTTACTTCATCGTTCATCGTTCCCAAGCGCCTTTGCTCAACGCGCGGGCTTGCGGTTTGTACCCCTCCCGTTAAGCTCACTCTGATGCCCGACACCATCGGCTTTGTGACTGCGACAGGAAAAGTTAACGCGCTTGCATAAAATGGGCGATGTGAGTAAAACATTGGAACGCCGCCGGAAAGTTGTGAGGGTCATGATGGATATATTATTCCATTGGAGGCGTCAAGCAGAACTTTTCTTCCGCTTCAGGAAATCTACGTAGCACAAGGGTATGAATGAACGTGACGAATCTCGGTTGTTCGCATCCGATGCGCACATGAAACGCGTCAAGGTGATTGATTCGCACACGGCCGGCGAGCCGACGCGCGTTGTGATCAGCGGAGGTCCGGAGCTGGGCCGCGGTTCGCTGGCCGCGCGGCTGGAACGCTTCAAAACAACGCACGACGATTTCCGCTCGGCGCTCGCGAATGAGCCGCGGGGCACCGACGCGATGGTCGGCGCGCTGTTGTGCGAGCCCGTTGATTCATCGTGCGCCGCCGGCGTCATCTTTTTTAACAACGTCGGCTATCTGGGGATGTGCGGACACGGAACCATTGGCGTCGTCGCCACACTGGCTTACTTGAACCGCATCGCGCCCGGCACGCACCGCATAGAGACGCCGGTCGGAATTGTTGCAGCGCGCCTTGACGAGCGCGGAGCGGTGACCATCGCCAACGTGCCGAGCTTTCGCCACGCGGCCGATGTGCGCATACACATCCCCGGCCACGGTTTCGTCAGCGGAGATGTGGCTTGGGGCGGCAATTGGTTTTTTCTGATTAACGATCACGGCCAGCGCGTCGCGCTCGATAATCTGGAAGCCCTGACAAACTTCGCTTGGCTGGTTCGTCAAGCGCTCGCGCAAACCAAAATCACCGGCGCCGGCGGCCGCGAGATCGACCACATAGAGCTTTTCGGAGCGCCGGATCGCGACGGCATCGACAGCGTGAATTTTGTGCTGTGCCCGGGCAAGGCTTACGACCGTTCGCCGTGCGGCACGGGCACCAGCGCCAAGCTGGCTTGTCTTTACGCCGACGGAAAACTTCGCGCGGGGCAAGTGTGGAGACAAGCGAGCATCATCGGAAGCGTCTTCGAGGGGACGGTGAGGATCATCGACGGCGCAATCATTCCGAGCATTACAGGCGCGGCTTTTGTGACGGCCGAATCCATTTTGATTTTGGACGAGCGGGACCCTTTCCGCACGGGCATTCGCGGATGACTTCACCGAGCTACGACGTGGCCATCATTGGCGGCGGCATTGTCGGCGCGGCGTGCGCGGCCGAGTGCGCCGACGCAGGGCTGAGCGTCGCCGTGATCGAAGCCGTGATGATCGGCGGCGGAGCGACGGCGGCCGGGATGGGCCACGTGGTGGTGATGGACGACTCGGAGGCACAATTCGCGCTGACGCGCTATTCGCAAATTCTCTGGAACGCGCTCGCCCCCGAGTTGCCCCGCAAACTTGAGTACGAAGCGAGCGGCACGATCTGGGTCGCCGCAAACGATGATGAGATGAGCGAAGTGCGGCGCAAAGAAAAGTTTTACCGCGCGCACGCGGTGCCGGCCGCGGTGTTGGACGCGCGCGCGCTCGCCGAGGCCGAGCCGAACCTGCGTCCCGGTCTGACAGGCGGATTGCTCGTCCCCTGCGATAGCGTTATTTATCCGCCGCGCGCGGCGATGGCGATTTTTCTCAATCGCGCGCGCGCCCGCGGAGCCCAAGTGTATTTGGGGCGCTTTGTCACAGGCCTCCCCGGCGACGGCGTGCGCTTGCGCGATGAATCGCGCATCACGGCCGGCATTGTCGTCAACGCGGCGGGCAGTTGGTCGCCCGCGCTGACGCCCGGCTTGAGCGTGCAAAAGCGCAAAGGGCACTTGGTCATCACGGATCGTTACCCCAATTTTCTCCGCCATCAATTAATCGAGCTGGGTTATTTAAAAAGCGCGCATGCCCTGACCGCGGATTCGGTGGCCTTTAACATTCAGCCCAGAAAAACCGGTCAATTGCTGATCGGCTCGTCGCGGCAGTACGGCGTGGAAACTTCAACCGTCGACGCGCCCGTGCTCAAACAAATGCTTCAGCGGGCGCTCCAGTACATGCCGGGTCTCAAGGGGCTTTCCGCGCTGCGCGCCTGGACCGGCTTTCGGGCCGCCACGCCCGACAAATTGCCGCTGATCGGCCCGCTTTCTCCGCGGAGCACGGCAAACTTTATCTGGCGACGGGACACGAAGGACTGGGGATCACCACTGCGCTTGGCACCGCGAAGCTGCTTGTAGATCAATTGCTGAGTCGTCGTTCGGCGATTCCCATCGAGCCGTATCTTCCCGCGAGGATCGCCCAAGGAGTTAACGCATGCCTGAGACAATCGCTGTGATGGTGAACGGCATCCACATCGCAGTGCCTTTGGGAAGCACGGTGGCGGCGGCCCTGTTGAACGCGGGCGTGACCGCGTTTCGCCGCTCGGTGAGGAATGAAGCGCGCGCGCCGCTGTGCGGAATGGGCATCTGTTACGAATGCCGCGTGACGATCGATGGCCAAGGGCATCTGCGCAGTTGCATGATTTTGTGCGCGAACGGCATGGATGTGCGAACCGATGAATGATCGTCGCGAAAGCTGCGACGTGCTCGTCGTGGGCGGCGGCCCGGCCGGTCTGGCGGCCGCCTGCGGCGCGGCCGAAAGCGGCCGGCGCGTGATTATCGTCGACGACAATTTGGGCCTCGGCGGGCAAATCTGGCGCGGGGAAGCGGCCGCATCCGTTTCATCTGAGGCGAGCGTGTGGCTGGCGAAAGCCCGGCGCGCAGATGTTCGGTTCATCGGCGGCGCAAGTGTTTACGATTGCTCCGCCGGCAATAAATTGTGGGCTGAAACTTCCGCCGGAGTTTGTCAGTTCGCTTACCGCAAATTGATTCTCGCCACCGGCGCCCGCGAGCTGCTCTTGCCTTTTCCCGGCTGGACTTTGCCGCGCGTGATGGGAGCGGGCGGGCTCCAAGCTTTGGTCAAATCCGGACTGTCAGTGGCGGGAAAGAGAATCGTGGTCGCGGGCAGCGGGCCGCTGCTATTAGCCGTCGCCGCAACTTTGCGCCGGCGCAAAGCGCATGTCGTCATCATCGCGGAGCAGGCTTCCCGGCGCAGCTTGCTAAAGTTCGGTTTAAGCCTGGCCGGACAAGTTGGCAAAGTTTACCAAGCGATAAGCATCAAGAGTCAGCTTATCGGCGTGCCTTATTTGAGCGGATGCTGGCCGGTGGCGGCCGAGGGCGATGATCGTCTGCGCAGCGTGACGCTGCGACAGGGTGAGCGCGAGTGGCGAGTCGCGTGCGATTACCTGGCCTGCGGCTTTCATCTGCTGCCCAACTTGGAATTGGCGCAGTTGTGCGGATGTCAGATCGTGCGAGGCGCCGTGCGCATTGATGATTTTCAGGAAACATCCGGGGCCGGCGTGTCCTCGGCCGGCGAAGCGACCGGCATCGGAGGCTTAGAGTTGTCACTGATCGAAGGCGAGATCGCCGGCCTCGCCGCCGCCGGAAACGCCGGGCGAGCGCGCCGGTTATTTCACACTCGCGAGCGTCATCGCCGTTTCGCCGCCGCCCTTAACAGCGCTTTCGCGGTGCGCGATGAACTGCGCGCGCTGCCCACGTCGGAACCATCGTCTGCCGTTGCGAAGATGTCACCTGCGCTCAATTGCAGGCCTACGATTCTTGGCGCAGCGCGAAGCTGCAAACTCGTTGCGGAATGGGGCCGTGTCAGGGCCGCGTGTGCGGCGCGGCGCTTCGTTTCTTGCGCGGGTGGGAGCCGGATTCGATTCGCACGCCGATCTTTCCCGTCACCATCCAAAGCTTGGCGGCGGCTACTGCCGCGATTTCCGAGGAGAGTCAATCCCGATGATGCAATGGAAGGGCGTGATGCCCGCGCTGACCACTTGCTTTAATCCTGACTTGAGCGTCGACCACAAATTTATGGCCGAGCATTGTCGGTGGCTGATTGACCACGGCTGCACTGGGATCGTCGCCCTCGGCTCGTTGGGTGAAGGGGCGACTTTGAATTTTCAGGAAAAGCTCGCCATCCTGGAAACCTGTGTGGGCGCGACGGGCGAGCGCGCGTGCGTCGTCGCCAGCATCTCCGCGCTCTCCACGAAAGAGGCCGAGGAATTGGCGAAAAGATCAGCGGAGCTGGGTTGCAGGGGACTAATGGTGCTGCCTCCTTACGTTTACCCGGCCGATTGGCGCGAAATGAAAACGCACCTGGCCACCGTCTTCCGCGCGACCCGCTTGCCGTGCATGCTCTACAACAATCCCGTGGCGTACGGCTTCGACTTTTTGCCGGAACATATACGCGAGCTGACGAGCGAACATGAAAATCTGCGAGCCGTCAAGGAATCAAGCACGGATGTGCGGCGCGTGACGGCGATTCGCGTTATCGCCGGCGAGCGTCTGGAAATTTGCGTGGGCGTTGACGACGCCATCGTCGAGGCCATCGGCGTCGGAGCCACCGGGTGGGTGGCCGGCCTGGTGAATGCGCTGCCCGCGGAGTCAATCGCCCTTTTTGATTTCGCGATTAACGGACGACGCGACAAAGCTTTTGATCTTTACCAATGGTTCTTGCCGCTGTTGCGCATGGATACGGTTCCGAAATTCGTGCAGCTCATCAAGCTCGTGCAGAAAGAAGTCGGGATGGGCAACACACGCGTGCGGCCGCCGCGATTGGAACTGGACGGCGACGAGTTGCAGACCGCTCAAGATATTATTCGCATTGCTATGCAGACGCGGCCCGAGTGGTAAATTTCTTTGCGCCCTCTTTGCGTCTTCGCTTGGCGTTTCTTTGCGTTTAAGTATCTCTTACCTAAACGCAAAGAAACGCCAAGTGAAGACGCAAAGGATGAGCGTTGAGCACAGAGAAGTGAACCATTCTTAACATCGCTCTCACGTTAATTCAAAAGCCGCCGGAGGGGAAACAATTTTCCGGATCGAGCTGTCGCGTGATTCTTTTCATTAACGGAAGCGTGGCGCCCACGTCGCCCCACATCGCGAACTCTTCTGCGCTCCAATTATCGGGCACCGATTCAATCACCAGCGAGCCTTTCTTTTGCACGATTGCTTGCCGCACAGCGTTCGTTCGAGCGCTCAAATGCGCTGATTCATTTTGAGCATCAACGCGGACGCGCAATTTGCCGTCGCCCAGCCCGGCGTGCCAAGCGACGCCGCGGCCGAAATCTCCTTGATTCAACATCGCCGCAACTTCCGGCAGCAACGTAGGCTTCACCTGTGCTCTCCATTGCAGCGCGCCCGCGCGGCGCGTCGAAAGCGCGGCAAGCGCGCGCCAGAGGTGTTCGTCGCTTGCGGTGATTTCAGTGGACGCGATGCCAGCGGTCTGCCGCGCGAGGTCGCGCAGCGTGCCGCACTGATCGTCTATGGCCTCAGTTGTGCCGGCAAAGCGCACGGCCAATGCGTAATCAAAATTATCCGCTGGGGCCGCGCCGACTTCGCGTGCGACCGCGGGCGAAAGCAACTCGACGGCAACTGGCAGAAGGCGCCGGGCGGCGATCGAGCGGGCGATCTCAAAAAGAGCGTGAGCGCCCTCACTGCGCATCATCACTGTGGCTTCGCGGGCTGGCCGCGGGCGCAGCTTGAAAGTTAATTCCGTGATCAGGCCGAGCGTTCCGTAGCTTCCCACAAACAGCTTGCAGAGATCGTAACCCGCGACGTTTTTGACTACGCGCCCGCCCGCTTTGATGAGGCGCCCATCGGCCAGCAGCACGCGCATGCCTATGACATGCGCTCTCGGCGATCCGTACGCGAGCGCTTGCGCTCCGCCGAGCCCGGTGGCCGCGACGCCTCCGAGCGTGGCGCGGCCGTCGTCAGGAGGATCAAGGAAGCCATTGTTGCGCGCGCCCGAGCTCGCGATTGAATGCGGCGAGCGTCGTGCCGGCCTGCGCGGTGGCGACCAAGTCGGCCGGCTCATGCTCGACCACGCGCGCAAGCGCAGTGGTCTTTAAAATAACGCTGACTTGGTGAGACGCATCGAAGCGCTGCCAACCCCCGGCCCCCTCAATGCCTACGCCCCAACGCTCCGCGCGTGCGGCGCGCAAAACTTCGCGCGCTTCATCAATCGAGGAAACGATGACGGTCAACGGAGAAGCATCATCTGCTGCCATCGCAATGTGGCTTTCGGGCAGCAAGCTGGTGAGAATCAAACGGGCATGTTCCAGCTCCGTATGCACGCCCGAATAAGCGACGGGTCGGCTCTCAACAATCGCCGTTTCGGGACTAAACGAGCGCTCCGGCGGCCGTTTCCGCTGCGGCGGCGGAGAGCACATCGCTCGCCTTTTGGCTGCGCCGCGCGCCTCGCCGCAGCTTTTTAACACGGGAATTACTTTGCCGGGGTTGCAGAGACCAGAAGGGTCAAAAGCCGAGCGCACTCTGAGCATCACTTCAAGGTCATCCTCCGAAAAAATCATCGGCAGATATTCGCTTTTGTCCAAACCTACGCCGTGCTCTCCCGTGATGGTGCCCCCGACCTGCACGCACTTTTCCATCATCACGCGCCCCGCTTCCTTCACGCGCTTGACTTGATCGGGATCGCGGGAATCAAAGCAGATAAATGGATGCAGATTTCCGTCGCCCGCGTGAAAAACATTCGCCACCGTGAGGTTGAGCTGCGCCGCCGCGCGGTAAGTCGCGGCGAGCACTTCCGGCAAGCGCGAGCGGGGCACGACCGCATCTTGCAGCATAATGTCGGGCGCAATGCGGCCCATCGCGCCGAACGCATTTTTGCGCGCCGCCCAAAGTTTTTTGCGCTCGTACTCATCGGCGGCGCGGCGCACGTTGCGCGCGCCCCAGGTGCGGCATAGCGCTTCGGCCTGCGCCGCCTCTTCGTCCAGGCCGGCGGCGAGGCCGTCAAGCTCAATCAAAAGCGCGGCTTCCGCATCAAGCGGCATGCCGGCGGCGAATACGCTCGCCTCCACGGCGCGAATCGTGGCTCCGTCAACCATCTCCAGCGCCGCTGGTGTCAGTCCCGCGGCGATGATCGCCGACACCGCCCGGCTCGCTTGATCTACATCCGTAAAGTCGGCCAAGAGTGTGCGCACCGCCGGCGGAATCGGAGTCAGTCGCAGCGTGGCTTCGGTGGCGATGCCGAACGTGCCTTCGGAGCCGATAAAAAGTCCGAGCAGATCGTAGCCAACACATTGTTCACCGCCGAGGTCTACGATCTGGCCGTCGGGCATCACGACGCGCGCCGCCAAGACGTGATCGACCGTCACGCCGTACTTCAAGCAGTGAATGCCTCCGGCGTTTTCGGCGATGTTGCCGCCGATGGTGCACGTGGCCTGGCTCGATGGATCGGGCGCGTAATAAAGGCCGAGCGGGGCGGCGGCGCGCGAAAGGTGCGCGTTGACGAAGCCGGTTTCAACCACAGCCAATCTGTTTTCCGCGTCGAGCACGAGCAAGCGCCGCATGCGCGCCAACTCAATCACGACGCCGCGATCGCGCGCCAGCGCTCCGCCGGAAAGTCCCGTGCCGGCGCCGCGCGGAGCGTACGAAACGTTCGCCTTGACCAGCGCGCGCACCACTTCACTGGCCTCTTGTGTGGAGTTTGGGAAGACCACGGCTCGCGGCAGAAATTTATGTTGCGGCAGGCCGTCGCACTCGTAGACGAGCAACTCTTCGGGATCAGAGAGCACGCCGCCGCGGCCCACGATGGAGCGCAGCGTTTCGATGAGCGGATCTGAGAGGGTTTCTTCACAGTCGAGTTATGAATTGCTCCTCTGCGTGTCTCTCGTGTCTTTTTCTGTGTTTCTCTGTGTTTAAGTCAGTCTCACTTAAACACAGAGAAACACAGAGAAAGACACAGAGAGACACAGAGAAAAACTAACCCGCAGATTCGGGTTGTGTTATCAATAGCTTGAAAACTGATGATACACTAAGCCCGCTTTTTTCGCGTACAGTTAAGCTGCGTTGAAATTCTTCATGATCAAATACTCCTCATTCAAAATAGCGCTGTGCCTGATCGCTCTGATGCACAGCGCGGGCGCGCAAAGCGAGCCGATTCGTGCTGACCTTGTGATCATTAACGCCACGGTGCGCACCATGGACGCCAATCGTCCGCTCGCCGAGGCCGTCGCCGTTTATCGCAACCGCATCGTCGCCGTCGGCCGAAACGCGGAGATACGCCAACACGCGAGCAACGCGACGCGCGTCATCGATGCGCAAAATGCTCTCGTTTTGCCGGGCTTCAACGATGCCCACGTGCACTTTATCGGCGGCGGCTTTCAACTCTCCAATGTGGATCTGCGCGACGCGGGGTCGCCCGCGGAGTTCGCGGCGCGCATCCGGACTCGCGCCGCCAAAACTGAGCGCGGGCGTTGGATCACGGGCGGCGACTGGGATCACGAGCGCTGGCCGGGCGCGCCGCTTCCGACCAAAGAGTTGATCGATTCCTTTACCGCCGCAACGCCCGTTCTGGTCAACCGGCTCGACGGCCACATGGCCTTGGCCAACAGCTTGGCGTTGAAGATGGCCGGCGTCACGCGCGAAACAAAAGATCCGCCCGGCGGCTTGATCGTCAGAGACGCTCGCGGTGAGCCGACGGGCGTGCTCAAAGATGCCGCGATGAATTTCGTCGGCAAAGTGATTCCGGCGCCAAGCTTCGCGGAAAATCTGGCCGCCGTGCGCGCCGCGACCGAGCACGCGGCGAGTTTGGGCGTCACCAGCGTACAGGATATGTCGGCCGGCGCGGACGTCGGCGTTTATCAGGCTTTGCTACGCCGCGGCGAATTAAGGACGCGCGTATACGCCGTGGCTCCGCTGCCCGAATGGAAAAAACTGGCCGCGACGGGCGTGCGCGCGGCCTTCGGCAGCGACATGCTGCGCATCGGCGGTTTGAAAGGTTTTGCGGACGGCTCGCTGGGATCGACCACCGCGCTTTTTTGATCCGTACGTTGATTCGCCGCAGACGCGCGGCCTTGAGGCGAAGATAGCTCCGCGATGAACGAGCACATGCGCGGCGCGCATCAAGCGGGCTTGCAAATTATGATTCACGCCATCGGCGACCGCGCCAACGATCGTATTCTTGGTTTTTACGAACAACTGAAAACCACAGACGGCGCAGCAGCCGCGCGCGCTTTCTAGAGCACGCGCAACACTTGCGCGCGCAAGACGTGGCGCGGTTCGGGCGCGCGAATGTCATCGCTTCGATGCAGCCCTTTCATGTGATCGACGACGGCCGATGGGCCGAAAAGCGCATCGGCCCCGAGCGGGCGCGCACCACTTACGCTTTCAGAACGCTGCTTGACGAAAGCGACCGTCGCCTTCGGGTCCGACTGGACGGTCGCTCCGCTCAATCCGCTGCTCGGCATTTACGCCGCCGTCACCCGGCGCACGCTCGACAACCAGCATCCCGCGGGCTGGGTGCCCGAACAAAAAATCACCGTCGCGGAGGCGGTCGGCGCCTACACCGCGGGCTCCGCCTTCGCCGAATACGCCGAAGGCGTAAGGGCACCATCGCGCCGGGCAAACTGGCCGACCTCGTAGTGCTCACGCGCGACATCTTCAGCATAGATCCGGTGGAGATTCAGAAGGTTGAGGTGCGTCTGACCATCGTCGACGGCCGCGTGGTGTACGAGAAAAAGGTGACAAGTGACTTAGGAGTGACAAGTGACTGCGAGGGGTGACAAGTGACAAGTGACAAGTGACAGAAAGAAAAGAACCTCTGCTCTTTCTTGTCACTTGTCACTGTCACTTGTCACTCCTCGCAGTCCTGTGGTAACTAAGAGGAACGAGCTTTGGAGATTACCGTCGTTGAAGGTTTGCGCACCCTCAGGCTCGATCTGGTGCTGACGCTCGCCGCGGCGGCCCTTGCGCTTTTCGTTGGTTACTTTCGCAACGCGCGTGCGGTGCTGGCGCGCTACAGCATCCCGGCGCCAATCGTCGGCGGTTGCTGTTCGCCGTCTGCGCGCTACTTTTCAGATCGCAAAACGTATTTTCAATTGCCGTTGACACGACGCTGCGCGCGCCGCTGCAAACCATTTTCTTTACCACCATCGGCCTCGGCGCGACGCTTTCGCTGCTGCGCGCCGGCGGCTGGCAATTGCCGTTTTTTCTGCTCATCGCTTCACTGATGGCGGTGGTCCAAAAAGCGGTTGGCATCCTCGCTGCGGTCGCCATGGGCGCGCCCGCCGCCCTCGGCGTCATCTGCGGCTCGCTGACGCTGACCGGCGGGCCGGCGACCGGTCTCGCGTTCACGGGCGCCTTCGAGCAACTGGGACTCGGCGGAGCGGGTGCGCTGATCATCGCCTCTGCGACGTTCGGCATTTTCGCCGCGAGCATTGTCGGGAATCCTGTGGCCACGTGGTTGATTCGGCGTCGGCGTCTGGTTGTGCCCCGAGATGGCGAAGGCGATCACCACCTGGGGCGGGCCACAGACTACGAAGTTGACCGGCAAGCGATTGAACGCTCGCCTGAACAAGTGGGCTCGTCGCTCGAAACGATCCTCAAGACGTTGTGTTTGATTTTGGTTGTGATGGGCGCGGGTGCGATCATCAGCCTCGGACTTGCGCAGGGCGTGCTGACGCTTCCCAACTACATCGGCGCGATGGTTGTGGCCGCTGCGGTGCGCAATTTGGACGACAAGTTCGGTTGGCTGCGGATAGACATGAGGGCTGTGCAGATCATCGGCTCCGCGTCGCTTGCGCTGTTTTTGGTGATCGCTTTGAT
>JBBJMB010000102.1:0-11062 GCA_037719755.1 Pyrinomonadaceae bacterium | reverse complement strand
GGGCGCGCGCGGGGCATCGCCGCCCAAACCTCGGCCGCGCCGCCGCCCGCTTTCAGCGCGAAACCGCGGTTTAATTCAACGGCCGCGAAAGCGATGCGCGACGCGCCGGCTCCGAACTCGCGAAAGGACTCGGCCACTTGCGGCGTCGACGCGAGAAAATCCGCGCTGTGCTTGGCCGAGCGGCGCGCCACCTCCGCCGCGGTTTCATACACCGCGCGCAGCAACTCCGGATCCTCCACCGCGCGTGCGAGAGTTGCGGCGCGCGTAAAAGTTTCCACCGCGAATGAACTGGAAAGCACCATCTGTCTGGCGCAAACTTCAAAGAGCAGCATCCGCGCCGGAGGCGACAAATCTTTGAGCGCCTCCGCACCCGCCGCAAAAAAGGCCGCGCCCGCCTCAACGTCCCCCATCGTGAGCCGTCGTCCCATCTCCGCCCAAGCCCGCACCTCCGCTGAATCCGTCAGAATGCTGGCGGCCGCCGGAACACTGCGTAAAAACTCCGCGCTCGCCCGCCAACTGATCGCCGCAATCGCCGCGCTCATCTCCACCGCGACCAGCGCCGACTCGCTCGGAAGATTTCTGATCTCACGCGCAAACTTGAGCATCGTCCGGCGCTCGCCCGAGTTCTTAACCGCACGCAAACGATCATCAATGGCCGCATCAAGCGCCCCCGCCACGCTGCCGGAATCGTCGCTGCCAGGCTGTTCTTTTTCTTGATAATTCATTCTTGAGTGACAAGTGACAAGTGACAAGTGACAAGTGACAAGTGACAAGTGAAGAATGAAAGGCATATGCGCTGCCGTCAGCTCCTTCTTGTCACTTGTCACTTGTCACTTGTCACTTCAGATAACGGTGGTCACAATTTCTCTCATGCTGCGTTGCAAGTCTTGGTCATCGGTGATTGGCGAGCAGAGCGCGGTTTCGGCGGCGATGCCGGGCGGAATACCCTGGGCGATTAATTGCGCGGCGTAAATCAACAAGCGCGTGGAGACGCCCTCCTCAAGGCCGTGACCGCGCAGGTTTCTGATTTTCTGTCCGATGAGCACCAGGTCGCGCGCCGCGCTCATATCAACGCCTCCTCTCGGGCGACGATTTCCGTTCCAGCTCCGCCGGCGGTAATTGAATTCAAGCGCAATGAAACGCTGGCGAGTTGATTTGAGATCTTTGAGGATCGATTGATAGCCGGATTATATGAAACGACGAGCATAAAATCAGGCGGCGCGTCGAGCAGCGTGCCGCGTTTTTCAATCGGCAGGCGGCGGCGTCGTCGGTCAGCGGGTGAATGATCACCACTGTGTCTCTTGCGTGCTTCGACCACTTCATCCAGGTAACAGATCGCGCCGTTTCTGACGGCGGCCGTGAGCGGCCCGTCGTGCCAAATCGTTTCGTTGCCTTCGAGCAGAAAGCGGCCGACCAAGTCAGTGGCGGAGAGATCTTCGTGACAAGCGACGGTGATCAGCGGCCTGCGCAGGCGCCACGCCATATGCTCCACAAAGCGCGTCTTGCCGCAGCCCGTCGGGCCTTTTAGCATCACCGGCAGCCGCGCCGCGTAAGCCGCCTCGAACAACTCCACTTCGCGCGCCACCGCAACGTAGTAGGGCTCATCCGTGACGACGTACTCCTCAATCGCTCTTTCGACCATAAAGTTTCTCGTCCGTGCCGCTCCCCTTTCGCCATAGCCATCGCCCGCTACGCTCTGATCAGTGGGTTGTAGACATTGGTTTGACAAGCGGCTATCCTTTCTTGCTGCGCTGTCGCCGAAAGACAGCTTCAAGCGAGCGCTGAGGCATCTTAACACTCGATTTTTACGGGCAGCAAACACAAGTTCAAAAGCCTTTTTTCCGGGTATCTTATGAAGATTGCGGTGGCGATGAGCGGCGGCGTGGATTCCTCGGCCGCGGCGGCGATGTTAAAGAATGCGGGGCACGACTTGATCGGCTTCACCATGCAACTGTGGAACCAGCGGCGCGGCTTGAGTGTTGACGCGCACGGCGAGCCGCTTGCTTCGCGCTGCTGCTCGCTGGACGACGTTTACGACGCGCGCCGCGTGGCGGAAGATTTGGGTATTCCTTTCTACGTGCTCAATTTGGAAAAGGAGTTTGAGCGCGATGTGGTTGAGCCTTTCGTGGCGAGCTACCTGGATGGCGAAACGCCCATTCCGTGCGTCGCTTGCAACAGCCGCTTAAAATTCGCTTCGCTCGCCCGCCTCGCCGAAAGCCTCGGCTGCGACAAAGTGGCGACAGGCCACTACGCGCGCGTGATTTTTAAGGCGGAGACAAATCGCCACCATCTGCTGCGCGGGCGCAACCATGCGAAGGATCAGTCGTACTTTCTGTGGGAATTAACGCAAGCGCAATTGGCGCGCGCCCTTTTCCCGTTGGGCGAGATGTCAAAAGCCGCCGTGCGCGATGTGGCCCGGAAAAACGAATTAGGCGTCGCCGAAAAAGCCGAGTCGCAGGAGATTTGTTTTGTGCCCGACGGCAACTACGCCGGCTTCATAGACCGCTATCTGGAGGCGGAGAATCGCGGCGACCGTATTCCGGAAAAAGGCGAAATCGTCAATGCCGACGGCGACGTAGTGGGCGAGCACGCCGGAATCCACCGCTACACCGTGGGGCAGCGTCGGGGCTTGCAAATCTCTCATCCGCGGCCGCTGTATGTGCTGTCCGTTGACCGGGAACGCAACCGCGTGGTCGTCGGCGAGGGCGAGGAGTTGCTCAGCAGCAGTTTACCGCCGCCGGAGTCAATTGGGTCTCATTCGAGGAGCACACGGCCGCTGTGACGGCTGAAGTTCGCGTACGCTACCGGCACGAGCCGGTTCGCGCTGCAATCGTTCCCCTGCCCGATAACCGGGTGCGCGTCACTTTTGAGACTCCGCAACGCGCCATCACGCCCGGTCAAGCCACAGTCTTTTACCGCGGCGATGAAGTGCTCGGCGGCGGCTGGATCGTGAGAAATGAATAATCTCCTCTGATCTCTCTCTGTCTCTGCGGTGTTCTTTCTCCGTGTTTCTCTCTCGTTTAAGTAAGACTTACCTAAACGAGAGAGATGCACAGAGAAAAGACACCGCAGAGGCGCAGAGAAAAAGGGCGCGGCCAAACTTTTCCGTTTACCGAAACGTATTGACAAGCAGCTTTTTAATCCGCAATTACCACTTGTTTCGAATCACAGTTGATCCATTATGGCAATGACCCGCTCACGCAAAATAGCACTCGTCATTTCGGGCCTCCTCTTGATGTTATTGGTTATCGGGGTGGCCCTTTTGGCGCTCGTCTACTTGGCGTTTCGCGATGGTGAGCCGGACGTGGCCAATAACAGCGTGTTGGTGCTTCAAGTCAAGGGCTCGCTGCCCGATTATGCGGCCCAAGACCCAATTGCCACCCGGTTCTTCGGCGCGAGCGACCTTTCGCTCACCGAGCTTCTTTTGCAATTCAAAAAAGCCAAAGTTGACAAGCGCATCAGCGCCATCCTGCTTGAGATTGATTCCTCGGGAGCCGGTTGGGCCAAAGCCGATGAGATTCGCGACGCCATCGCCGAGTTCAGGAAGTCCAATAAGCCCGTCTATGCGTTCATGGAATACGGCGCCAACAAAGAGTATTACATCGCCACCGCTTGCGACCGCATTTACGTGGCGCCCATCGGCGATTTGTACATCAACGGCCTGGCCGCCGAGGCGATGTTCTACCGCGGCGCGCTCGACAAGCTCGGCGTTTACGCAGACTTCTATCAAATCGGGAAATATAAAAACGCTCCCGATCAATACACGCGCAAAGAAATGTCGGAGGCGCAAAGAGAAGTCTTAAACGCGATGCTCGACGACATCTTCAATCGCTACGTTGACCGCATCGCCGCGGCCCGCCAGAAGTCGCCCACGGATGTGCGCGCGCTGATCGACAACGCACCGCTCAGCGCAACCGACGCCCTTGGGGCCGGGTTGATCGACGGCGCGAAGTACCGCGACGAAGTCGAACGGGAGTTAAAGGAGCGCCTGAATTACAAAGAAGCTGACAAGCTGCGGCTCGCCAAGTTTTCCGATTACCGCCGCGTCTCCGCCGAAACGCTCGGGCTCAACAAGGGCGAACGCATCGCGTTGATTTATACCTCGGGAGTCATTATGTCCGGCACCTCCGGCGGCGGCTCTCCGTTTGGTGATGGCCAGACAGTCGGCTCGGATACGGTGGTCAAAGCTCTCAACGACGCCCGCGACGACAAGACCGTCAAAGCCATCGTGATTCGCGTGGATAGCCCGGGCGGCTCATCCTACGCCTCGGATGTGATCTGGCACGCGGTGGAATCGGCGAAAGAGAAAAAGCCCGTCGTCATCTCCATGGGCGATGCGGCCGCCTCGGGCGGTTATTACATCTCGGCCGGAGCCAACAAAATTTTAAGCGGCCCTTCGACCATCACCGGCTCAATCGGCGTCTTCGCCGGTAAGACCGTGCTCAAAGGATTTTACGATTGGGTGGGCGTCAATTCGGAATATGTGACGCGCGGCAAAAACGCCGCACTTTTTCGCGAAACCGAACCGTTCACGCCTGAAGAGCGAGCCAAGTTTGAAGGCATGATTAAGGATTTCTACTACGGCGATTTCCTGCCGAAAGTCGCGAAAGGGCGCGGAAAAGACGTCGAGTATATTGATTCAATCGCGCAGGGCAGAGTGTGGACCGGCACGCAAGCCAAGGAGCGCGGCTTGGTCGATGAGTTCGGCGGCCTTGACCGAGCTTTGGAGGTAGCCAAGGAACTCGCGCAAATTCCGGCTGGTAAATCCGTGCGGCCGGTCATCTTCCCCGCTCCAAAGACTTTCCTTGAAGGGATCTTCGGAATCGACACGACCGACGAAGCCGCAACGGCTCAGATGAAACAACAGCAAGCGGCCATCGCGGCGCTTCCCGAGGACATGCGTCGCGCTTTCCGCGTCGCGACGCTGCTCGGACGCATGCAGCGCGGCGAGGTGATGGCGCTGATGCCCTTCGAGCTAGTCATTAAATAAGAACCCTCTGTGATTCTCTGTGGTCTTCTCTGCGGTGTTTCTCTGTGTTTAGGTAAGTGTTACCTAAACACGGAGAAAGAACACCGCAGGATCACAGAGGGTTTTCGCAGCTCACTCCTTTTCGATCCGCTCCATTCCGTTCATGTACGGCCGCAACGCTTCGGGGATGACGATTGATCCGTCCGCTTGCTGGTAATTCTCCAGAACCGCGATCCACGTGCGCCCCACGGCGAGGCCCGAACCGTTTAAAGTGTGCACATACTCGGGCTTTGAGCCGGGAGTGCGGCGAAAACGAATCTGTGCGCGCCGCGCCTGAAACGCCTCACAGTTGGAGCAAGAAGATATCTCGCGGAACGTTTGCTGCGAAGGCAGCCACACTTCTATGTCGTAGGTTTTAGCCGCAGAGAAACCCATGTCGCCGGTCGAAAGCACCACGACGCGGTAGTGCAGGCCGAGGCGTTGCAGCACCGTCTCGGCGTCGCGCGTGAGCGCTTCCAATTCGTCGTAGGAATTTTCGGGCGCAGCCAATTTGACGAGCTCGACTTTTTCAAATTGATGTTGGCGAATCAGGCCGCGCGTGTCACGCCCGTAACTGCCGGCTTCGGAGCGAAAGCAGGGCGTGTAGGCGGTCGACTTCACCGGCAACTGTGTCGCCTCCAAAATCTCATCGCGGTGATAATTGGTGACGGGTACTTCGGCCGTCGGGATCAGGTAGAGTTCGCGCTCGTCCGTCAGTTTGAAGAGATCCGCTTCGAACTTGGGCAACTGTCCGGTGCCGTAGAGCGTGGCCGCGTTCACGATAAAGGGCGGAAGCGTTTCGCGGTACCCGTGCTCGCGTGTGTGCAAATCCAGCATCAAGCTGACGAGGGCTCGCTCAAGCCGCGCGCCGGCGCCGTTGAGAATCGCGAAGCGCGCGCCCGTGATTTTAGTGGCGCGTTCGAGATCAAGCAGGCCGAGGCCAACGCCAGGTCACGTGATCCTTCGCGTCAAAGTTTATCGCGGGCGGAGCGCCCCAGCGCCGCACCTCTACGTTAGCGCTTTCGTCGGCCCAACGGCACTGAGGCGTGCGGCAAGTTAGGCAGCGTCGAGAGGATGTGGCGCATGTGCTCTTCGGCTTTGATGCGCACCTGCTCGGTGACCGCGATGCGCTCTTTCAATTCGCCGACAAGTTTGCGGCGTTCATCCGCTTGCTCCTTGTGGCCGGCCTTGATCAGCGCGCCGATTTCACGACTGGCCTCGTTGCGCTCTGCATTGAGTTGGTCTGCTTCGGCGATCGAGCGGCGGCGCTTTGCATCCGCGCGCTCAAAGTCTTCGAGCGCGGTTGGCGGAAATTCGCGAGCAACCAGCTGAGTTCTCACGTGATCGAGGTTCTCGCGGACGTAAGTCAGATCGAGCATTTGCTGCTCTCCTTTGATGTGTGGTATCAATTTTCGCCGTTGTCCACCATGGAGACTTGAGAAACTGAAAGAGCGTCGCTTGCCGACGCTCAAGCCCTGTCAAGGAAGAGCTGGGCGGCGCTCGCCGATATAAAATTAACTTTGCTCCTTGCGTCTTCACTTTGCGCGCTTTGCGTTTGAGTCAGACTTACTTAAACGCAAAGCGCGCAAGCGAAGACGCAAAGAGCGAAAGAGAAGTTGAGCGACGTGGAAAAAGAGTTCGCAGGCAAGGTGGCCATCGTGACGGCGCGACCCGCGGCATCGCGCGCGTTGGCTCTTGAGCTGGCGCGGCGCGCGCGGCGGTAGCGCACTACGCGCAGAGCGCCGATGCCGCTCGCACGCTCGGCGCCGAGATTGAAGCGCTTGGCGCGCCATCGTGGGCGGCGCAATGCGACGTGGCGCGCACTGACGCGGCCACTGAGATGGTGAAAAATGTGAAAGTGTCTCTTGGCCGCATAGACTTTTTGGTTAATAACGCCGGCATTACGCGCGACAATTTAATTCTGCGCATGAAAGAAGACGATTGGGATGCGGTCGTCGATACTAATTTGAAAGGCGCATGGAATTTCTCCAAAGCGGTGCTGCGCTTTATGCTGAAACAAGACGGCGGCGGCTCCATCCTCAACATCTCTTCGATTAGCGGCGTGGCGGGGATGGCTGGACAATCCAATTACTCGGCCTCAAAGGCGGGCCTGATCGGGCTCAGCAAGGCTCTGGCCAAAGAGGTGGCCAGTCGCAGAATATCCGTCAACGCCCTTGCCCTCGGCATGGTCGCGACCGAGATGACCGATGCGCTTGACGAAAAATATCGCGCCAAGATACTCGAACAAATTCCGATGGGCCGCTATGCGGAGCCGGCCGAGGTCGCTCGCATCGCCTGCTTTCTTCTTTCCCAAGATGCGCGCTACATCACAGGCCAAACGATTCAAGTTGACGGCGGCTTGGCGATGTGAGGCATGTCCCTTAATGAGAAGGAGCCCCGTGAAGTTTGCTGGCTTCACAGGGCTTAAAATTTGTGCGGCAGGCTTGGAGTATCGGGGTTGATGTTTATTTGGCCGAAACCGTCACTTGCGGCCGGTTCGGGAGTATGGGTAGTACACCTAAGGAGGAATGGAAAATATTGCGAAAACTGACTTGTTGTCCCTCCGCCGGGAACACAGAAGTTATCTTGATATACATATGTGATCAGTAGTTGAAAACGGGCTTGCTAAATCAACGACTTGCAGACGTGAATTTGCTTGATCTCGAAAAGTTGTGCCCGTAAGTCTCTTGTTTTCAACAAACATAAATTTCAACTACTGATTCGCATACATCAGTATTGTTGCTCGCAGCAACAAATACAATTATTGTCAAAACAGCCCTGCTCGATAGCCACAGACTATAATGAACGAAATTACACGAAAATGTTTTGCTCTGTCAACAGCTTTCTTTACTGAATCTCAATATTTTTGTGACAATATGTCCGGTTCAAAAACCAAGCGTTATGTGATTAGCGCTTATAACTCGGAGTTGAGGCGCGTCGGTTGGTTGATCGAAGAATTAAGCTGTTCGTCAGTTGAGTAGAGGCTGGGCTCGCCTTCGGGTCGCGTTCGCCACCGCTTGTGGACCCACAGCCACTGCTCCGGATGGGCGCGAATGTGGCGCTCAATGGCCCGGGCGTATTGCGCCGTATTGACTTCCAGATCCATTTTGTCATCGCCGGTGCGAATCGGTTCGAGCGGAGCTTCGCCTCGAAAAATAAAGCGCTGACGCTTTTCATCCCAGGGAGCGCTGACCGGAATGACCGCCGCATCGGTTCGCAGAGCGAGCGTGGCGACGCCGGCCGTGGTGCAGGCGAGATGGCCAAAGAACGGCACAAAGATGCCTTCGTGTCGCTGAGTATTGAGGTCGGCCAGGATGCCCAGCGTGCCGCCTTCGCGAAGCACCCGAAGCGCCGAGCGCGCGGCCATCTTTTTGTCGATCGGACGATTGCCGTACCGCCCTCGTCTTTGCTCCACCATCTCTTCGATGCGCGCGTTGTCAATCGGTCGCACGAGAAAGCTGAGCGGCTCGTGCAGCGCGGAGTGCGCGAAACTGAGCACCTCCCACGCCCCAAGGTGCATCGTTAGAATGATCACGCCCTTGCCCGCGCCCGCGCCGCCTGAAGGTATTCGATGCCGTCGTATTCAACCAATTCGCGCAGACTCTCGGGCGTAGCGCGGTTGAATTGGCTGAACTCCGCGAGCAATCGTCCGAGGCTTACAAAGGAACCACGCAGAATGCGTTCACGCTCCGCCGCATCCTTGTCCGGAAAAGCCAACTCCAAATTGCGCACACCCGTTTGCCTGAGCCGGCCGCCAAAAGCGTAAGCGAGCCGCCCCACACGGCAGCCAACCGCCACCGCCGCGCGGCGCGGCAACAGTCCGAGCCCATCAATCAAAGCTCGCGCCGCAGCATACTCTAAAACCGTTTGCGCTTTTCCTCGCCCTGCCATACTCATCCGACTTAACGAGCAAACAGTTTACAAGCACCACTGGGAAAATGCTATAAAGGCGGAGGGCGGAGTTTAGTAAAGACCGTTCATAACTATTCAGGGTATGACGTGTTCTATGCGTAGTCTAAGCGTATTCTGGCGTATTCTGAGAGTATTTGTGAGCGTATTCTGAGCCTGCTCGGAGCAGGCTCAGAATACGCTTAGAACACGCCAGCCCCTGAGTTGTTACGAACATTGTTTCGCTAAACTTTGACCTTTATGCCTTCAGGAAGAACTCACGACTTGGTTACCGTGGCGCTTGCGCCGCCGACGTTTGCGGCGGCGCTGGTGCTAACGGGGAGCATCACGATGGCCGTAATTGTGACGGTTTTTATGCTCTTCGGCGGATTGATGTTTGGGCCTGATTTGGACACGCTCTCGCGACAGTACACGCGCTGGGGGTGGTTTCGTGTGCTGTGGTATCCGTACCGCGTCGTTTTTCGTCATCGCTCGCGGTGGTCGCACGGCCTCACCGTGGGCACGCTGATTCGCGTGCTTTATTTCTCGGGAGTGATCGCGCTGGTGGTTTAACTCGGAATTTATCTGCGCGCCTTTCTGCTGACGGGCAGCGCGCCTTCGGCTGACGAGCTCGGTGCGGCGTGGAGGTGCTCAGCCAATTCCTCACGGAAAGAATTGGCGCCCATGCCGTGTGGGCGATGCTCGTGGGGCTCTGGTGGGGCGCGGCCAGTCATACGCTGGCCGACGTTTTTGGTCCGCGCTACGCAAAGGCTCACAGCTCTTTTGAAGCGGCGCTAATGGTGGCTGCTATTTTGTTTGGCGAGATTTCTCTGCTGAAAATGCGGTTCGCTTGGCGGCGCACGGTTTCCGAAACATTGCGGTTCATCGAAAGCGCTTGCAAATCTCGATCGTGCAGGCGCATCAGAATATTCATCGCGATGGCAATGGGCGTGCGCGGGTTGCGCGCCAGATTGTGAGTGATTGTGTACAGGCGCGCCCACGCTCTGTTCATAGAGATTAAGCGCAGCACTTCGTCGGAAACGCTGCTCATCGCCGCGATCTTTTCGACTTCTTGATCGGTGATGCGCGGATTGTTAATGACCCCCGTGGAGACCACTTTATTTGAATCGCGAATCAGAATCAGGCGCGCTTCTTTGTCGCCTTTCATCGCGAGCTTCATGCGATCCTTGACCGTCATCCGCGAGATTTTACGAATCAACGAAATGCGTTCTTCGAGTTCATCGCTCATCTCTCCGAAGATCTCATTGATCAGATATTCCGCGTGCGCCTCGCGCTGCTCAGGCGTCTCCGTAAAAGGTTTCAATTAATTCGTAGGGCACCCAGGAATCGTCGATCTCCGAATCGGGGACTTCGATGTGTTCGGCGATCAGCCACAGATCATCAATCTCAAGCCCATCAATTACCCGATTGACTCGGCCGACTCAATGAATTCAGCCGCCGCCGCAGTTGCCGCGCACTTTAATTCATCGGCGATCTGCTGCGCGCCGCGCTCTTTTTCAAAGAACTCACGCTTGGTTTCGCGCGCGCGCCGCTCGGCTTCGGCGTGCGAGGCGTTGGCGATCACCGCCTCGATGATTTCCGGCGCCTGAATCAAGCGCTGCTGATTGATGACAATCAATTCGAGGAGCGACCCGTCAACGGTGGCGGCGCGAGCGCGGCGATGGCCGTGTAGGGCGTGTTCGGATTGAGAGTCACCTTCGTGGGCCGCGCGGCCGGCGCGGTGAAATTGGCGATGTATGACAGCACGGCCGGGGCCGTTTCCGGTGCGGCGGCGACGCCGCGCAGCGATTCCGGCTCTTGCGCCTGCAGCGTCGACTCGGCCGCCTGCGCCACCGCCTCCGAATCGCTTTTGCGTAAAGCGACGAGCACTTCGAGCAAGTCGGCTTGCGGAAGCGGCAGTAATCCGCGCGCGGCGGCCATGCGCGCCGGCAAAGGAGCTTTGCCCGAAATGATCGCCTGGGCGACCGGATGTGTGGACGTGATGTTTGCGCTCATGTGAATGAAACTACACTTTTAGTGAAGATTGATGCGAGATACTTCGGGCGGCTTCGGGAAAAGCCGAAGAGGAGCTAACGCGTGTGGCTTGTGCTCGGCGTCGCGGTTAACGGATGTATTGCGGTGGGGGGGCAGGCGCCAATGGCCCCC
>JBBJMB010000101.1:0-11071 GCA_037719755.1 Pyrinomonadaceae bacterium | reverse complement strand
TTTCTCTGTGTTTAGGTACGACTGACTTAAACACAGAGAAACACGGAGTAAAGACAAGAGAGACACACAGAGAATGTCTACCCCCCCGCTAACAGTCCGCGCGTGTAGAGCCACCCGGCGAGGCGTTCTTTCCAGGTGGAAAGAACCGGATCGCCCGGCGCGAGGCCCACGCCGTGGCGGCCGCGCTCGTAAATATGCAGCTCCGCCGGCACCTTCGCTTTGCGCAGCGCGAGATAAAAGGCGACGCTATTTTCCGGCGGCACTCCGCTGTCTTCGTTTGTGTGAAAAAGAAACGTCGGCGGCGTCTCAGTTGTGACTTGCTTTTCGTTCGACAAATTCTCTAACAACTGCGGATCGGGTGTGTCGCCCAGCAGGTTTCGGCTCGAGCCCTTGTGAGTGTAGTCCGCCGTCAACGAAATCACGGGGTAAGCGAGCACTAAAAAGTCCGGGCGCGAGCTGACGCGGTCAATCGGATCAACGGCCTGCGGATCGCCCGCGTCGAAATGCGTGCCGGCCGTGGCCGTCAAATGCCCGCCCGCCGAAAAACCCAGAATGCCGATGCGCTCAGGCGCGACGCTGTATTGTTTCGCGTTCGCGCGCACGTAGCGAATCGCCCGCTGCGCATCCGCGAGCGGCGCGGGGTGCCGGTAGCGCGGCCCCAATCTGTACTTCAACACAAAGGCCGTTACGCCAAGCGTATTGAGCCACTCGGCCACTTGGCGGCCTCGTGATCCGCCGCCAGCATGCCGTAGCCCGCCGCCCGGACAAACAATCACAGACGTGCCGTTGGCACGCGTGCTTGGGCACGTAGGAGCGCACCGACGGCTGATCAACCTCTTCTTTACCCATTGCGCCCGGCGCGCCCGCCGGCCACAGCAGCGTGGTTTTCTGCTCGGAAGGTTCGGACTGCGCGAAAGCGAGCGAACAACAAAGCGATGCGGCGATGGCGATGGACAAGACGATCCTTTTGGGCATAACGAGTTTTCCTCTCACTATCCTCTCAACTATGGGTACGGCGGACCGGGCGAAAGGCATGTGGCGCGGCTTACAAAACGAGCTTCGATTTGCCCGGCGCAAGCGCTCGTTTATTTCCGCGCCAAATAAACTCGCCGGACACTGCCGGCGGCAAACTCACGTCGGCTTCGAGCTTGCCGCCGGGCCGGAGATTTAAGCTGACCGCGATCTCGCCTTGCGGATGCGGAATAGTTCCGGAGACTCGCGTCAGCTTCCCCAGGTACGGCCTGATCACCACGCGCTTAAAACCGGGGCCGCCGTGTCTATGCCGACCACAGTGCGAAAGATTTCGTAGTCTCGGGCTTGATCCCCAAGCGTGACAGTCCGAGCGCGAAGGATCGGCGGTCTCGGCCCAAGTCGTCAGGCCGCGCTCACATCGTGCGCCATGTTCCTAGCATGTCGAGGTAGCGGTCGCCGCCGCCCACTTTGTTGAGCGCGGAGTGCAGGTAATGGCGAAAATAAATCGAGCACTGCACCAGCGAACCACTCATCAATCACGCGGTCAACAAGCGCGCGCGCCTCGGCGTCCGTGGCGACATCGCCGAGCACCGCGAGCGTATTTGTCTGCTGCGAAAAATGCTGCTTTTGCGCGGTGTCGGCGTAGAGCTTGCGATTCTCGTCCCAGTATAGTTTGCGGATCGTGTCGCGCAGTTGAGCTTCGCTTCGGTTGTATTCCGTGGCCATCGCCTGCGAGCCGAGCGCGGCTTCCATCTCCGCCGCCCAGCGGTACGCAAGCAGCAGTTGCAAATCAAGCGGCGCCGACGAAGAGCCGTCAGGCGCGGCGGGCGGAACGCCGTTCGCCCACTCTTTGGTCCAATCGACAAAGTTCCACCACGGCATCGGCCCGAGACTTCCGTCAGCTTTTTGTCGCGCGCTGAAAAACGTCAGCACAGCGCGCACGCCGGGCAGCAGGCGCCGCACAAACGCCGGATCGTCCCGGTACATCCAGTGATCGTGCACCATGCCGATCCACCAGCGAGAAAACGGCGGAATGTATTGCTGCAAGCGCGAAGGCGCCCGGCTGTAAGTGGCGCCCTCACTGGTGCGCGAATCATTGAGTTGCCGGATGGCGTTGCGCATCAAGCGGTCGTCGCCGGTCATATACAGCGAAACAAGAGATTGCACGCGCGTATCGCCGGCGTACTGCAACTGCTCGTAGTAGGGGCAGTCCATGTAAGTCTCGTGCGCGCACAGGCGCGCCGTGCGCCAGCCCACATCGAGAATTTTACCCAGCTCATCCGCGTTCGCGTCAAAGCGAGCTTTGCGCTCAAACGGGTAGCCGGTGTAGACGCCGCGCAGATCTTCAATGGTGAGCGGCTCATCGCCAGTCTCGATCTGCAATTCGAGGTAACGGTAAGTGCGCCACCACAGGGGGCGGTACAAGCGCCGGGCGCCGCCGTCGATCACAAACACGTCTTTGTAGCCGACAAAAACTTTCCCCTCCACATCGTTGCGATTGTCTTTCTGCCAATCGCCTTTGTAGTCGCCCGCGCGCATTAGCGATTCGGCGTAGCCAAGCGACACGCTCGCCCCTCGGCCGCCGCTGACCATCAATTCGGGGTACGCGGTGGTGAGATAAGTTTGATCTAGCAGCAGGCGCGTATTTGTGCGCGGCGGAATTTGAAACGACTTTGGCTCGCGCGGAAAAGCGTCGGGACCGTAACGGTGCCGCTCGCTTGCCTGACGCTCAAGATGCGCTCGGGCCGCTCCTCCATCAAAGGGATATCGCGCGGCACCAGCATCCAGCGGTTCGGCGCGTCGCGCGCATCACGCGGCGCGCCCGGCGAGACAACTTGCGCCATCGTCCACGCGCTGTCGTCGTACTCGATTTCCTGCCAATCCCACGGGTAGCGTGCGCCGTCGATGCGCTCGCCCGGCCCGGCCACGAAATAGCCGCGCATCTCGCCGTGCGTCACCGGAAGCGGCGCATAGGCTTCGTTGCGCACACACTTCCACGATGCGTTCGTATCAACCGTGCGTTCGATGGCCGCGTCGCCCTGCAACAGAAAGCCCGTTTGATTTGTGAGCTGCGCTTCGGGCGCGAGCCGCCCGTAGTTCCACACCACGGCGGCGAGCACGTTTTTGCCGTTTCGCAGGTACGGCGCGAGGTCAAGCGTTTCAAATTTCCAGTGATTAAGGTCGCCGCGCGCGGGCCCCGCCGCCACGCGCTGTCCGTTGACGAATAATTGGTAACGATTGTCGCCCGTCACGTGGACGACGAACGAAGCGGGCCGACTGCCAAGCTCAAACATGCGACGAAAGTGGTAGATGCCGTATTCGACGGGTGAGCCTCCGGGCACCGTGACCCAACGCGCGCTCCAGGCCTTGGTCAAAAGCTCCGGATTGATTTTCTCGGGTGCAAACATTTGTGCCTGCGCATTGACGCAGCAACAAGCGGCAAAACACAGAAAGAAGGCTAAGGTGCGGGCGAAAGTTAAAATGCTCTGGAAGCGCATAATCAATCAACGTTTCTCTTTGCTGAACATCGAAAGCGTCGGGCGATCATCAAGCGAACCGGCAAATCAATGTGCTCGCCGCTGACAAACGCCCGGCGGACTGTAAATTTAGCGAAGCGATGAAAGTAGAAAACTCTCCTCAGGAAGAGGGCCGATATTAACAGCAAAACCGTATGGTTCCAACAGAAACTCTTCTGTCTGCGTGTGTGCGCTCGCCATCTCAAGCGTTCTGACTCACGGCAGAAGCAGCGGCTTGATCTTTTCTTCAAACTCTTGTTGAAGCAAGATGCCGACGATGCGCTCGCGCACGCGGCCCGCGCGATCAATCACGATTGTCACCGGCAACTCGGCCGCGACATCAAACAGGGCCGCGGCATCGGATGTGCCCCACAGGACCGGGTAATTAATGCGAAGTTGACGAACTATCTGGCGCGCATCAAGGCGGTTATCTTCCGGATAGGTGATGCCGACGATTTGCAAGCCCCGCGGCCCATACCTGCGCTGCAGCTTCACCAGGTCAGGCATTTCAGCGCGGCACGGCGGGCACCACGACGCCCAGAAATTGACGAGCACCACTTTGCCTCGGTAATCCGCAAGACTACGCTTGCGATGGCGGAAATCTCTCAGAGTGACATCTCGAATGGGCTGACCCAACTTGGGTTTCTCGGTTTGCGCCCGCGCGTTTCCCGCCAGCAAGAGCGCGAATATCCACAGCCAAAGAGTGTTCCTCGCCAAGATTCACCTCCTAACTATAAAATGACAAACAAAAACTTCACCGCGCAAGCGGCGGTCGCGGCGGATCCGGATTCGTTTTTGCCGCCGCAATCGTTTCGCAAGGTCGAGATTTGATACTCGTAAATTATACTGTATACTCCGGGTTGCCAGCAGAAAGTGGTAACTCTCCTAAAAGTTAATCGGCTTAGCGCCCTCCGGTCGAAGATCGGTGAGGCGCAAGTGCTCTTCTGGGACAGGAGGTCACAAGTGACCATGAAGAGAGTTTTAACCGCCTTCCTGTGGTTGGCGGTCGCCGGAGTCGTGCTCACGGGCACCCCGCTTCTGGCGCAAAACAAAGAATTAAACTTACAGCTCCCCGCCGGAAGCGCCGCGCCGGTGCTGAGCCGCGATGTCGCCAAAGAAGCCGATCGCCGCTACAAAATCGGCGTTCAGCAAGGTCTGGCCAATCGCTACTTCGAGGCCGTCGAATCTTTTCGCCAAGCGATCGCCCTCAACCCGCAGCACCCCGACGCACATTTTGGGCTCGGCCACGCCTTCTTCGACTTAGGCCGTTGGGCGGAAGCCGCCGCGCAATTGAAAACGGCTGTGCGGCTGAGCCCGAAGGATGCGGACGCTTATCACATGATGGGCCTCGCCTACAGCAAGCTCGGAGACTACGCCCAGGCCACAGGGGCATTCGAGCGAGCGGTGCAGATTAAGCCGGATTGGGCGCGCGCTCATTATGATCTTGGCAACGCGTCGTTTAAATTGAGCGATTTTACGGT
The DNA here is from genome assembly GCA_037719755.1 of Pyrinomonadaceae bacterium. Classification (GTDB taxonomy): domain Bacteria; phylum Acidobacteriota; class Blastocatellia; order Pyrinomonadales; family Pyrinomonadaceae; genus JBBJMB01. Next base: position 6,102 of record JBBJMB010000101.1, on the reverse strand, counting down.
CGCCGCCGGGCACTACGCTAAAGTCACCGCGCTTAAGTCAAGCGATCCGGAGGCATACAACGACCTCGGCGCGGCATATGGTGAGCTCGGACGCTACGGCGAAGCGTTCGCTGCTATTATGAAGGCCGTTAAATTGCGGCCGTCGTTTGCGGCCGCGCATAACAATCTCGGTTTGATTCATTACCGCCAGGGCAGATACACGCAGGCCGCTGATGCCTTCCGCGTCGCCTTCGTCATGGGCCTGATGATTCTCTGATCCGCAGCACCTTGAGCTCGCCGCTTCCGTCTCCAACGAAAGCGACCGCCGCGGCGCATCGGAACGCGCCGCCGCCCAAGCGCAGCCTAACAGTTCCCGCGCGGCGGGGACACGGATCGTGCGCTCCGCGCTCGACGCGGAACAAACAAAGGGCGCGCCTTCTTCTTCTTCTTCGCGCACGCTGATCGCCAGCAACGCGCAGGGAGGCGTGGGGCTCAACGCCAACTTTAAGCTTGAGCGACCAACAGAAGAAACTCGCCTTGAGGTAGCACCGACGAAAGGTATGGGCGTGCCCGCCAAGCCCATTGGCACGCCCGCCGCCGCCGTCGCGGCAAACGCTTCCGCTGCTGCGCCGCCCGTACGGCAACCACCGGTTTCGGCTGCGACCGAGCCAATTTCGCCAACCTCGATTTACCGCGTCGGCCCCGGCGACATGCTCGACATACGCGTGCTCAGCCGCCCGTCAAACAGCTCCACGCTTTTTACCATTCTCGCCGGGGGGTTGCTGGAATATCCGCTGGCCGAAGAGCCGCTGTTGGTGGCCGGCATGACCACCGATGAGATTGACGCCCGCCTGACCATTGACCTTGAGCGGCGCGCGGTCGTCAGCGACCCGGAAGTAATCGTCAGCGTGCGCGAGTACGGAAGCCATATCGTGATTATCAGCGGCCTGGTCGCCGACCCCGGCAGCAAGATTATTCGTCGCGAGGCGATACCGCTTTACGTCGTTATCGCCGACGCGCAACCCGCTCCCGAGGCCGGCCTGGTCGAGGTCACTTCGCACCGCACCAATGAGCGGTCAGTGATAGATCTCACTGACCAATCGGCCATGAGTATGCTCATTTATCCCGGCGATGTTTTGAAAGTCTCCGCGCGGCCGGCGCAGTTCTATTACATCGGCGGCAACGTGGCCGGTCCCGGTCAAAAACAGTTTCATGCCAAACTGACGCTCACGCAGGCGATTCTCGCCGCCGGCGGTAGCATTCAAACGGGCAAAGCGGAGGTGAGGGTGACGCGCGAGGGACAGGATGGGCGGCTGACGACAATCAAATATAATCTTCGCGAAATCATGTCCGGCGCGCTTCCCGACCCGCTGGTTAAGGCGGGAGACCGCATCGAGGTGGTCAAGTAGTGAGGTGGTCAAGTAGTGAGGTGGTCAAGTAGTGCGCGCCGGTTAAGGAGGGCAAAGCCCCCAGCGTTTCCGGCGATCCAAAGGGAGTATCATGGCAGACGTGCAAAGTTTAATTCATGCGGCCGGAGCGGGCGACACCGAAGCGGTGCGGTCCATTTTATCTGCGGGCCTGGATGTCAACACAGCTAAGAGCGGCGGCGAGACGGCGCTCATACGCGCCGCGGGGAACGGCCACGCGGAAGCTGTCCGCCTGCTTCTAAGCATGGGGCGGACGTCAACGCCAAAAGTTCGGACGGCATGACGTCCCTCATTCGCTCGGCTTTCTTCGGCCACCCGGAGGTTGCACAAATACTGATGGCCCGCGGCGCAGATTTGTCCGTCAGAGACCGCCTTGGTTCGACGGCGCTGGACTGGGCGCTGGCGAAAGGTCATGACGAGGTCGCCAAGACGCTCTCCCAAGAGTGGCCGCTTGAGGAAGAAGAGGATGAGACGCTGGTCCGGCGTCAGCCGGAGTTAGCGCTGGCCCGACCTGAGCCGCCGCCGCCGCCAACAGCAGTTCCACCGCAAAACAAACAGCAAATCTCGCCGCAAATCGCGCCGCCCGCTCAAGTCGAAAAGGCGCCGGAAGCGACGCGGGCGCCCGACGTTTCGCCGGAGCAAGTGCCGGAAGATGAAATGACGAAACCCAGGGAAATGAAGGCATTTCCGGAAGAGCAAAAGCAAGCGCGCACGCATAGCGTGAGGCAGATCGTACCCCCAAAAGCGCCCGCTCAAGTCACCGTTTACCAAACCGCAGTCGAAAACAATCGTCTGCATATCGCCCTCAGCACTCTCGCGATCTTTCTCATCTCCGGCGCAGTGGTTTATGCGATTACCGCCGGGGTTTATGCGATAACCGCCGGACGGCAAAGCTCAGACATCAGCCAGGATCAACCTGACGGCAACAGTGAAGCGCTGCCATCGCCAACGCTTGCGAGCCCGACGCCCGCAACCACGCCGACGCTCGGTCGCGCCGCAGCCAGCGACCAGCCAGCGCCAAACGCAGCGGACGCCGTCAAAGCTGAAAATAAAGCGCCTGAAAACGCGGCGGTCAAGGTTGCAGCTCCTGCCGGAAAGATCGCCGAGCGAAGCGCCGCACCAGCAGCAACAGCGGCGCGCACGATCCGAGTTGCCGAAAACCGCGATTCGCCGCCCGCCCAGACCACCCGCAAAAAGACAGATCGAGCGGATGAAAATCGGCGAAGCGCAAGTGCCGGCGCGGCCACCGGCGAGCAGCAGCAGCAGCGACGCGAGACAATTGTGCGGCGCCCCACCGTGCGCGACAGCGCTCCCCCGAAGTCGGCGCCGCCAGCCACAACTTCGGCGCCGGCGCCCAATTCGCCGCCGGCATCGAGAAAGAAAGTTATTCAGTGGCCATGAAGGTTGGCAAAACTTCTCGCGCGCATGTCTTCCCCGTTGTTTAGCCGCACAGCACGGCGCCGCCGTTAACGTTTAAGATTTCTCCGGTGATGTGTTGTGCCCAATCCGAGGCGAGAAAGAGAATGGAAAGCGCCACATCATCGGGCGTGGCGATGCGCCGCAACGGAACAGCGTCGGTGACTTTCTCTTTGTAAGCGCGGTCGTGAAAGACTCCATCATTCAACTCAGTATCGACCCAGCCGGGCGCGACAGCGTTGACTCTGATGTGCGGCGCCAGCTCGGTGGCGAGCGATTTGGTGAGGCTGATCTGGCCGCCTTTTGACGCGGCGTAATTTGAATAAAATGCTTCTCCGCGCTGCCCCGCGGTGGAGCTGACGACGACGATTGACCCGCGACGCTCGCGCTTCATCACAGGCACGACGGCGCGGCACGCCGTCCAGGTGCCTTTCAAATTCGCGTCGATCACACGATCCCAAACTTCTTCCGTTAGTTCTTCGACCGGAGCGCCTTCCCAAATTCCGGCGTTGGCGACCATCACATCCACGCGGCCGAAGCGCTCAACGGCGGCTTCGACGAGCGTTGTCGCTTGTTTCAAATCGGCCATGTCCGCACGTACGGCGAGGGCTTCAACGCCGTGCGCGCGCACCGCGCGCGCCACTTCTTCGGCGGCATCTTCTTTACTGAGATAACCGATCACAACTTGTGCGCCCGCTTCGGCGAACCTGAGCGCCGTCGCCCGGCCGATGCCGCGCGAGCCCCCTGTGATAATCGCCACACGATTGCGCAGCAATTCTCGCGGCAACCCCGGTTTAATTTCCTTTTCCTCTGACATAAGATCTCCTGACAGCGCGTTGCGATTAAGGGTAGCGCGAAGCTTCGCAGCTTGTGCCGCGCATATCACACACAAGCTGCGAAGCTTCGCGCTACTTTGCGCATCACGCACAAGCCGGAAACTTCGCGCTACCCTCTCACCGTACGGCCATCGAATTCAAGTGGACGCCGCGCTGCTCATCGACTGTTTCTTCGTTAAAGGCGTCGGCAAGCAGCGGTGCGAGTCGATCGGCATCGGCGAGAAAGCCGTCGTGGCCGTGCGAAGATTGCAGTTCGTGATAATCAACATCGACGTTCGCAGACTTCATCGCCGATCCCAAAGCCTTCACGTCCGCGGCCGGAAACAGCCAATCAGAGGTGATGCCCACAAGCGTCGTGCGCGCCTTGATGCGCGAGAGCGCGAGTTCGTCCGAGCGGTAGCGCCGGGCGAATTCAAAAGTATCCATCGCCTTTGAGATGACGAGGTAAGTGTTGGCGTCGAAGCGGCGCGTAAAGGCGCTTCCCTGATAGTCCAGGTAGCCCGAGATGTCGAAGCGCTCGTCTAGAGAGCGATGAGGATCTTCGCCCGTGCGGTCCGGGCGGCGGCCGAAGCGCTCGTCAAACAGCTCGGCCGATTTGTACGAGCACATCGCAATCGCGCGGGCGAGCGCCAATCCATTAACGGGCTGTTCCTGCGGCGCATAGCGCCCGCCGCGCCAAGCCGGGTCGTTTTGTATGGCACGGCGTTGCAAGTGATTGAGCGCCAGGCCCATCGCCGAAAGCGGCGTCGCCGCAATCGACACGCAGCGTGCGAGCTTGTGCGGCAAGCTGACGGCCCATTCCAGCGCCTGCATGCCACCAATTGAGCCGCCCACCACCGCGTGCAAACGTTCAATGCCGAGGTGCTCGATGAGGAGCGCCTGCGCCGCCACCATATCGCCAATCGTGACCGGCGGAAAGTCTACGCCGTACGGCTCGCCGGTGCGCTCGTCAATTGAGCAAGGCCCGGTGGAGCCGTAGCACGAACCCACCACATTTGAGCCGATGATGCAGAACCGCGACGCATCAAAGGGCCGATTGCTGCCAAACATCTCCGCCCACCAGTCTCCCACGCGCGAAGAACCGGAGAGCGCGTGACACACCAGAATGGCATTATCACGCGCCTCATTTAATCGCCCGTAAGTGGTGTAACGCAGCACGAGCGGCCGCAACTCGCCGCCCGCCGCCAGATGAAACGATTCACCCCCGGCGAAAGTAAAATCCCCTTCAAAGGTCGGCTCAACGAAACCCGTGGTCATAGCTTAAACTCCGCCGGCTCCGGCGGCAGCCTCAAGCGGCGTATTGGACAGTTCGCCGCTCGGGCTCGGAAGATCTGCGCTTTTGCTTGCCAGCGCGCGATCAAGGTCGCGGATAATGTCGCGCACATCTTCGATGCCGACCGAGAGTCGAATCAACTCGGGAGTCACGCCCGTGGCGCGTTGCTCACCCTCGCTCAGCTGCGCGTGCGTAGTTGAGGCCGGATGGATGACCAGCGATTTGGCGTCGCCGATGTTGGCGAGCAGACTAAAAAGCTTCAGCGAGTTGATCAGTTTTTTCCCCGCTTCGTAACCGCCGCGAATGCCAAACGTGACAAGGGCGCCCGAGCCCTGCGGCAAATACTTTTGCGCCAGTTCGTGATACGCGCTTGAGGCGAGGCCCGGATAGTTGACCCATTCGACGGCCGTATGCTGTTCGAGAAACTGCGCGACTTTAAAGGCGTTCTCCGAGTGGCGCTCCATGCGCAGGTGAAGCGTCTCCGCGCCTTGCAGCAGCAAAAAAGCGTTGAAGGGAGACAAGCACGCGCCCGTATCGCGCAAGCCCTGCACGCGAGCCTTGAGGATAAACGCCAGAGGGCCGAAGGCTTCCGTGTAAACGACGCCGTGATACGACGGGTCGGGTTCGCTAAATTCCGGAAAGCGCCCCGACGCCTTCCAATCAAATTTGCCGGCGTCCACAATCACGCCGCCAATCGACGTGCCGTGTCCGCCGATAAACTTGGTGGCCGAATTGATCACAATGTCTGCGCCCCACTCGATGGGGCGGCAAAGGGCGGGCGAAGGCGTGGTGTTGTCTATGATGAGCGGCACATTGTTTTCATGCGCGATCGCGGCGAGGCGCTCGATGTCCGTGATGTCGAGCTTCGGATTGCCGACGGTTTCTGAGTAGACGGCCCGGGTTTTGTCGTTAATGGCCGCACGCAATCCGTCGTAATCGGCGGCGTCGACAAAGCGCACGTTGATACCGAGTTTCGGCAGCGTGTAGTGAAATAGATTGTAAGTGCCGCCGTAGAGCGAAGTCGTTGAAACGATTTCGTCGCCGGAGCGCGCGATGGTCAGAATGGCCAGGGTTTCGGCCGCCGGCCCGGAGGCGAGAGCCAGGGCGGCGACGCCGCCTTCGAGGGCCGCAATGCGCTTCTCGAAAACGTCCACCGTCGGATTCATGATCC
>JBBJMB010000100.1:0-11142 GCA_037719755.1 Pyrinomonadaceae bacterium | reverse complement strand
GTTTCCAGCGCCCCCTGCATGAGGGCCATCACTTGCGCATCAGACATGTTTGGAAGGATGAAGTCAGAGCAAACTTTTGACCAGCGATCCCACAATCAGGTACCAGCCATCGACCATTACGAAGAGGAGTATTTTCAGCGGCATTGAGACGATGACGGGCGGCAGTTGCATCATGCCCATCGAAAGCAGCACGGAAGAGACGGCCATGTCGATCACGAGAAAAGGAATGAACAGCACAAAGCCGATTTGAAAAGCCGTTTTTAATTCGGAAATCATGTAGGCGGGAATGAGCGCGACGGTGGGCACGTCGTCGGCGGTGCGCGGACGGGCGTTGCCGGAAAGGCGTATGAAAAGGGCCAGATCGCGCTCGCGCGTGTGCTTGAGCATATGTGAGCGCAAAGGAATGAGCGCGCGCGCGATCGCGTCCGTTTGCGTGATCTGCCCGGCGAGCATCGGCTGCAGGGCTTCGGCGTTGACGCGCGTGAGCACGGGAGCCATCACGAAAAGCGTGATAAAGAGCGAGAGCCCCAGCAGCACCTGATTGTTCGGCGCCTCGGGCGAGCCCATCGCTTGTCGCAGAAAGTGAAAGACCACGATCAGCCGCGTAAAGCAAGTCATCGAAATCAGTATCGCCGGAATAAAACTGAGCAGCGTGAGCAGGACGAGAACCTGCACGGGCATGGTCGAGCCCGCCGTTTGTGTCAGATCCAGCGTCATCGTGGGCTGAACGGGCGGTTGCGGCGGCACAACTTGGGCGAGCGCAACTGCCGGCAGCGCAAGCGAGACGAGCAGCACAAACGTCACCAAAACGAAGCCGCGCTTCATGATGCCGCGCCCTCTCGGTCAAGCGCGTGCCAACCTCCTGGAATAAGTTCCAGACGCTTTTCAGCGCCCATCATTTCATACGCGAAAGCGCTCTCGTCGTCGCTGCCGCCCTGCTGCTGCTGCTGTCGCAGCATGCTGGCCACCGAGCGGGCCGGAGACGGGGCGTGATCCTCCGTTTCTTCTTCTTCGGCAATCAGCGTGATGGCTTGAGCCGTGCTTCCGACGAGCAGCGTGCGCGCGCCAAACTTGACGATGGCAAGCGAGCGCCGCTCGCCAAGCGACACTGTGGACACTACCGCGAGCGGCGGCGCATCGGGTTGCGCGGCGCCAAACCGCGTTCCGCCGAAGCGTCTCAAGCCCCACCCCGCGCCGAAAATTAATCCGACGATGAGCAGCAACGCGCCGACCGTACGCATCAGTAAACCGAAAGAGTCGGGCGCCTCAGCGCTCGCCGGCGGCCGCTCAACCTGCATAAAGGGCAAGCGATCGGTCTCTGACATAAGGGTCGTCGACGGCGCGTCCGAGCGCGAAGTTGTTGGCTGCGGCTGGTTTTGTTGCGGCGCCGGGGCGGACTGCGCGGAGTCCGTTGCGGCAACGGTCTTTGCGGACGTCAATTGTTCTTCGAGCTGCTGCTGCTGCTGTTGTTGCGCGCATGCGGTGCGGGCGAAAGGAGGCGCAGTGCTGAGCACAACGATGGCCGCGACGAACGGCGCGCAAGTGATCTTCATTGATTATACCTTGCTGAGAATTTCGTTGATGCGCACGCCGGTGCGGTCTTCAATCATCACGATTTCGCCGCGGCCGATGGTGCAGCGGCTCGCGAGCACGTCCACACCCTCGCCGGTTGATCTGGCCAATTGAATAATGCTGTTCACTTCGAGCTCAAGGATGGCGCGGACGCTCAACTTGGTGCGTCCCAGTTCAACGGCCAGCGGCACGGGAAGATCCATAAAGTCGCGCCAAGATGCAATCGTCGCTTCGTTCGCGGCGCCGACAGCGGGACTCAAAGGCAGGTCTTCGGAAATAGTGTGGGCCATCGCTTAAAGTTGAACGATGCAATCAGTGATATAGACCGCGTAGACGTGCGGTTCCGCGGAGACTTTGCGCGTTGCTTTTAACAATTCCTTGCGGAGCACACTCTTTCCCTCGGCGGAAAGAATTTCATCCGAAGTTTTCGTGGTCAGCACGGCGAGCATCGCGTTGCGGACGCGAGTCGTAAAAAGCGGGTCGGCTTTGCCTTTTTCGCCGCCGCTCTCGTGGCCTTCTTCGCTTTCGCCTACGCCGACGTTGACGGTGAGTCGCAGATAGTGGGCTTCACCTTTGTCCGCCAAGTTAACGATAAAGGGTTCGAGTTCGATCACGCGGGTGACTTTGCTGTCATCAGGGTTTGCGGAAGTTTTCTTGTGAGACGCTTCGGATTCTTCTTCGTCCGATTCTTCTTCCTCCGCGTGTTTGCCCTTCTTGCCTTCTACTTCCGGCTCTTCGCCCTTGCCGCTTGCTTTCTTGCTTTCTTTCTCGTCTTCTTCCGCGTCTTCTTCTTTATCTTCTTCCTCCTCACCCTCTTCGTCTTTCTCAACAGCCTTGGATTTTTTCGATTTCCCGGCGGTCTCTTTGGATGTGGCTGCGCTGGCGGACTTGAAGAAGAAGAAGTAGCCGCCGCCGCCACCGCCCGCCACCACCAGCAGGGTGAGCACAATGATAATCAGTAGCTTTTTACTCTTTTTCGGCGGCGCTGCGGCGGCGGTCGGTTCCGCGGTTGATGGTGCAGACATGTGAATCTCCTTCTCTTGATTGTCTTAGCGAACGGCGTGCCGGTCAGTTAATCAGGCTCCTTACGCGCGGCGCCGTCATATGTGAAAGGGCGTAAATACGGAAGCGCTCGTTAGTTGCGGCTCACAGGTGAATTGCCGAACGAGGGCGCGACGGCAGCCGTTTCTTTGTCGGATTTCTGACACAGGGGCGTCGGTCAGGCGCGAGCAGCAAACAAAAAAAGCGCATAGCAAAAACTCACCGAACACGTGCGCTACTCGTGTTTGGGTTGAGGATGCGCGCTTTGCTCGCGGCTGCGCACCGCATGGCTCGGAAGCTGATCCGCGACGCCGACGCTCACCGAGCGCTCTCGGCTGAGCTTCGTTTTGAGAAGTCGTTGATCAATCGGCGCGGCTGCGGCGGGTGCGGATTTCTCGTTTGCGGATTTTTCGTTTGCGGTGTGATCTTTTTCAGCCTGCGGCTTGACCTCTTCATCCGCGTGCGTTTCGCTCTCGGTTGACGGCTTCTTCTGATGAGCGCCGTTCGGCTCGCTCGCTTGCCCCGGCTGCTTCTCTTGACCGCGGCCGACGGTCGCGGATTCCGCGACCCGCATCACGGTGATGCTGATGCGACGGTTGGCGGGCGCATAAGGATCGGCGGGCAGCAACAGTTCGGTGTCGGCGTGCCCGACGACGCGTTTGATCGCCTCGGGCTTAACGCAGTGAGCTTCAAGCGCGCGGCGCGCGGCGTTGGCGCGGTCGGTGGAAAGCTCCCAGTTGGTGTACGCGGAGCCGGCGGGGAAGTCGCGCCGGTCCGTATGCCCGCCGACCTGGATCGGGTTGGGCAGGGTGCAAATGCCGCGCGCTATTTCGGCGAGCACGGCGATGGCGTCGGGCGAAACCACGGAACTCCCGGACGTGAACGAGACGCGGTCCGCTTTGTCTATAATTTGAATGCGTAGGCCTTGATCGGTCACGTCGATTTTGACTTGATCTTTAACGGCGGAGAACTCGGTGCGCGTGCTGAATTCTTTTTTCAGACTCATGGCCACGCTTGAGAGCGCCTGCTCCTCCTCTTTAGAGGTCATCTCGCCGGGCTCTTTGCTGACCTTCGTCGGCGCTTCGAGAATGCCGCCGCGCTGCGTGTCAAACACACCCGGCGAGCGGAAATACTGCGCGATTACTTGCTTCACCTCTGTATCCGCCTGCGAAACAAGCCAGAGCACAAGAAAAAGGGCCATCATCGCCGTAATAAAATCGGCTTAAGCCACCTTCCATGCGCCGCCGTGATGGCCCCCATGAGCCCTCACCTTTTTAACACGCCGCCGCGGTTTCTTTTCTGGTTCAGCCATGCTTGTGAGAGGTGAGAGGTGAGCGGCTCGTTAAAAACTCTGCACTAAGCTCTCACCGGTCGCCAACTGCTTTACCTGGGTTTGATTTCCTTAAGCAGCGGTTCTATTTCCGCGCTCGACGGGCGGTCGAAGCTGAAGATGGTTTTGCGGGCGAATTCCGCGGCCGTGGATGGTGAGGCGCCGTTGGCAAAGGCGATGATGCCGGCCTTGATACAAACGCATTTCGCTTCGTCGCTGGCAAGAGCCTCCATGTTGGCGGCGATCGGCGCTAACATGCCGTAGGAAAGCAGCAGGCCCAGAAAGGTGCCGACGAGTGCGGCGCCGACGTGGTGGCCGAGTTCTTCGGGCGGCCGTCGAGGTGCTGCATGGTGACGACGATGCCGAGCACGGCGGCGACGATGCCGAGGCCGGGCATCGAGTCGGAGACGCGCGACACAAGCGCCGGCACGATGGCGTTTTCATCATGATGCGTTTCCAGCTCGGCCTCCAGAGACATTTCCAATTCCTCCGGCTGAGCCGAGCCGTTGACGAGCATCTTGAGGGCGTCGCAGTAAAACTCTAAGGCGTGGTGGTTGCTGAGAAACTTAGGATACTTGGAAAAGATAGAAGACGCCTCCGGCGTGTTCACATCTTCTTCAATTGACAACAGGCCGCCCTTTTTGGCGTTGATGTAGAGCTCATACTGCAGGCGCAGCAGGTCTACGTAGGCCGCCTTGTTGTAAGGCGTTCCCTTGAGCGCCACCGGAATTTTTTTGAGAATCAAAAGCAGATGCTTGAGCGGATTGGCGGCGACCATTGAGCCGATGGCCGCGCCCCGATCACGACAAACTCCGACGGCTGAATAAGCACGCCGAGCGGGCCGTTGATCATCAGGAAGCCGGTGATCACGCAGCCGAGGACGATGACGATGCCGACGATAATGAACATGTGAGCTTTTACGGCGTGGCTTAAGAAATTGACTTACTGCGTCGCGGGCAGACGAGTTCCTTCGAGCGCATGTTTGAAATTTGTGGAAGGATTGGGTCGACTTGGGCGCAAGCGAGAGCTGCCCCGATGCAATGCGGAAGCGTGTGACCCTTGGGCCTTATCGGCGCGGATCTCAGTTAACTTGAGCGGCGCAGGTGTTTTCCTCTCTGCGTCTCTCTGTCTTCTCTCTGTGTTTCTCTCTCGTTTAGGTGAGACTTAAACGAGAGAGAAACACGAGAGAGACACAGAAGACGCAGAGAGAGATCCCGGCAAGGGTCGTTTTATTTAAATGATCTGCAACAGCTCTTGCAGCGTTTGGTTGATGGTTGTGATGACGCGCGAATTGGCTTGGTAGCTGCGTTGCGCGACGATCAGGTCTGTGAACTCGGTGGCGATGTCCACGTTGCTTTGCTCAAGGGCGTTGCCGATCACATCACCGCGGCCGCCGCTGCCGGCCCTTCCGATTGAGGCTTGGCCGACTCAAGCGTCTCGCCGTAGGAATTACCGCCGAGCCTTCTCAGCCCGGTGGGCGCGGCAATGTGCCGACCGCGAGTTGCGCGAGCGGGCGCCTTTGCCCGTTGCTAAACACGCTGTAGATCAATCCTGTGCGATCCGCCGAATACGTGAGACTGGCGAGCGTGCCGGCGGCGGAGCCGTCCTGCTCGGCCGAGTCGACGGCCGAAAGTGCGGCGAAGTTTGTGATGTTCGGATTGCCGGGCGATCCGTCCGGGTTGGTGCGTCGCAGGTTGATCTCAATCGAAGGAAGCGATGCGCCGCCGAGCGTCGTTTGGTCGGGCGTGATCGCTAAGGCTGTCGGCGCAGTTAACTGTCCGTTCGCTTCGAACGTGACGGGCGCGGTGGCGCCGCCGTTCACCTGCGCGGCCACGCCGTCTAAGGTCGCCGTTAAGTTGTAAGAGCCGTCGGTCTGTTTGGCGAAAACGAGATCGAGCGAGCGCGCCGCGCCTTTTGAATCGTTCACGCGCACGGGCGCGTGAAATTCCGCACCCGCAGCATCGGCGCTACTCAGGTTCAGGCGAAAGGTCGCCTGCGTGGTGGTCACGGGCGGCAGCATTTCGCCAACCGGCACTTGAATCGTGGTGAGCAACGCATCCGGCGGCACCACGCCGTTGACGGCCGCAAAGCCTTGCACCCTGGCGCCGCTCGGATTAACGAGCAGGCCGTTTTTGTCAACCGTAAAGTCGCCGGCGCGCGTGAAGGCAATATTGTTCGCCGAATCCGTGACCACGAAGAAGCCTTGGCCCTGCAGACCGGCGTGCGTCGAAGTGGCGGTGTCGTTGAGCGTGCCCTGTTGGAAATTGGTGGGCGTGTCAACGGTCTGCACGCCGTCGCCGATCTGACGAGAGCCGGAGGCGTCCGCATAAACGTCGGCGAAGTTGATCGTGCTGCTTTTGAAAGCGACGGTGTTCGCGTTCGCGATGTTGTTGCCGGCAACGTCAAGAGAATTGGTGCTGGCCCGGAGCCCTGAGAGCGGAGTGGAAAATGATAAAGGCATAAGTCCTCCAATAGTGAGCGGTCGGAAGACAAGCGGCGCTTGACAGAAGCGCCGCTTGTCTTCCGACCGGTTTATTTCTTATCGATAATCTGGTCTAACCGCGAGTTAATGTTAATTAATTGATCGAGGGAATTGAATTGTGCGAGCTGCGCCACAAACTGCGCGCCGTCTTGCGGAGCGAGCGGGTCTTGATGCTTGAGCTGCGTCACCAGCAGCTTCAGGAACATGTCGCGGTCGGCCACTTGTTTGGTGTCTGTGGCTGAATTAACGGCGGCCGTCGTTTGCTGCTGTTGTCGCAGAGCGCGCGCGTCCTTGGCGGCGGAAAGCACGGTCGAAGCCAAAGAAATGGCATCAGTTGCGATATTACTCACGGTCTTAATTCTCCTTACAAAGCTCTAAGGCGCCCGAGGGGTTAGGCGCGGATGCTGATGATGCGATCGTCCGAGCCCGCGGCAGGCTGGCCGTCGAGAGTGGCGTGTGCGGTGAGGGGAGCGGCTGGTGCGCCCGACGGAGGTTGCGCAAAGTCTTGAAACTGCCGTTGATTGCCGGCGCTACTGCCCGAGTTCGTATGCACGTCGACTCCTACGTCGAGGCGTTCGACGCTAATGCCGGCGCGCTCCAAAGTTTCGCGCAAAAGGCTGATGTCGTCGTTAAGGATTTTCCGCGTGGCTTCATGCTCGGCGGTGAATTGAGCGTTAAGCCGGCCGGCGTCGTCGCGCGTGATCTGGACATCCACGCGACCGAGGTCATCCGGGTGGAGTCGCAGGCGCAGCGTGCCGGCTTCGCGGCGCGACAGTTTGTCGAAAAATTCCACCATCGGGCCCGCGATCTGTCCGGCGACTTGTCCGGCGATGTCGCGCACCGTTTCGCGCGCGATATCGGTTGCTGCGGCGGCGTTGCGCAGAGTCGCGGTTGACTGTGCGTCGGCCACGAGAGATGTCTTGGCGGCTGTGTCGGCCTCAGCGGCAGTCCCGAAAGTTAAACCATCGTCGCCCTCAAAAGAGCGCGATGCGCGGACTTCCGAGAAATCGGGCTTCAGCGAAGCGACTGACGACGCGCGGGTGAGGCGCGAGTTTTCCGCAAGCATCGTCGCTAGTGAAACGTGCTGCGGCGCGCAGCCTCGTCTTGAAAAGAATGATTTTGCTGTGAGGACCAGGCCCCGGAAATTTCCGCATCGCCGGTGAGTTCCGCCGCTTGATTTGCGCCGCCCTCGGCTTCGCTCGCGAGCGAAGCGTTGGCGGTCTCGCCGGTTTTCACGCCCGCTTGTTTTTTAATGCCAGCGCCAGGGCTTCCGCCGCGAGTTGGCCGGGCGCGGCGAGCAATTGATCCGGTGAGGGCGCGGCAAATTGTGAGGGCGCGGCAAATTGTGAGGGCGCGGCAAATTGCGCTCCGATGGATTGAGGTGCGGACGTCGTCTCGATACTCGCAGGTGAGGCCGCCGCTACTACTGCGTTCGCGGCTGATGACGCGACGAGCGGCGGCTGCGCCGGAGCAAGCGAAAACCAAGAAGCGGCGAGCAGCGACGCGAAGTCGTCGCTTTCCTCTGGGTGCTCCGCGTCAATTGGTGGCGAGTCGAAGGATGTGGGGGCGCCGTTTGGCGAAATTGGCGCGGTTAAAAGAAGCAAGTTCATCATTATTTTATCATCCGGCGTGCGCTGGCGGAGATTGCGATTTCGTCAAGCATGTTCTGCTCATCGCGGGCGGCCTCAAAGTTATGGCGGGCGCGTTGGCGTTCGCGCAGTCGCGCCGTAGTTTCTGCGGCGCGTGAGGTTTCAACGACGGCGACGCGCCGCGCTTCGCGTTCGCGCTCGACGAGTGCGAGACGGGCGCGAGCCTCCCGCTGGCGCTCGGTGAGCGTCAACAATAGCTGGCGCGCAGCGACGCTTCGTGCGCATCAAGCGCGCCGGTGTGCAACATCGCGGCGTATGTTTCGGCCGTCGCCATCAAGAGGCGTTCGGCTTCGCCGAGTAGTCGGCGGCGGCCGCAACCGTGCGGCCGCCGCCGCCAGATTGCGCTCGGCTTCGTCGCGATGCGTTTCGCGCATGTTGTGGACGGTTTGTAATTGAAAACGAAAGCGTTTCATTAATTGGACACATCCTCTCCGACGGCGCGCTTGAGTTGCGCGATGGATTCGGCAAACTGCACTTGATCGTCGCGCTGCTGACGCAAGAATTTGATCAACTCGTCGTGGTGGGCGATGGCCTCGTCCACGCGCGGATTGCTGCCCTTTTGATAAGCGCCGATGTTAATCAAATCCTCGGCCCGCTCGTAAGCGGCGAGCATCTCGCGCATGCGTCCGGCCGCTTGCGCGTGGTCGCGGTCGGCGACTTCCGTGAAAAGGCGCGAGGCGCTGTGCAGCACATCTATGCACGGATAGTGATTGCGCGCGGCGAGCGTTCGGGAAAGCACAATGTGTCCGTCGAGAATCGAGCGCACCGCGTCGGCCACGGGTTCATTCATGTCGTCGCCTTCGACGAGCACGGTATAAAAGGCTGTGATCGAACCGCCGGCCGAGAAATTGCCGGCGCGCTCAAGCAAGCGTGGAAGCAGCGCAAAAACCGACGGCGTGTAACCTTTGGACGACGGCGGTTCGCCCGCGGCGAGGCCGATTTCCCGCTGAGCCATCGCAAAGCGCGTCACGGAATCCATAATAAGCAGCACACGCGCGCCGCAGTCTTTGAAATACTCGGCGATGCTGGTCGCGGCGAGGGCGGCGCGGATGCGCACCAAAGGCGAGTCGTCGGATGTGGAAACGACGACGACTGAACGCGCCATGCCTTCGGCGCCCAATTCACGCTCGATGAATCCGCGCACTTCGCGTCCGCGCTCGCCGATCAGTGCGATCACGTTCATGTCCGCGGCCGTGCGATTCGCCATCATGCCGAGCAGCGTCGATTTGCCGACGCCTGAGCCGCCGAAGATGCCTACGCGCTGGCCCGCGCCGACAGTCAAAAGGCCGTCGATGGCGCGCACTCCGGTCGGCAGCGCTTCGGTGATGTTGGAGCGCCACAGCGGATTGCTCGACTCGCGATAAAGCGGGTAAGCGCCGTCGTGTGCGATGGGGCCGAGGTCATCAAGCGCTCGGCCGAGCGCATCAATTGTGCGACCGAGCAATGCGGCGCCCACCGGAATTTCGGCCGCCGCGCCGGCCGCCACCACCGCGTCGCCGGCGCGCACGCCGGGCATTCTGCCCAAAGGCATTAAAAGTACAGTCGCATCGCGGAAGCCGATCACCTCAAGCGGCACAGGCGGTTCACCCGCGCGACTTTCCAGATAGCAGAGATCTCCCACAGAGGCGGCCGGGCCTTTGGATTCGATCACAAGTCCGACGGCCCGCGTCACCGCGCCCACGGATTTCAGCGTATCGATGGACGCCAATTCGCGCAGATATCGTCCGAGAGGCGAAGACGTCTCCGGAGCGGGCGCGTATTGAGTTGTCGCAAGATCGTTCATTTGTTAATCGTCAGGAGACTCGTGTTAATCGCGAGGGAACTGGCACGCCGTGCGGGCGATTGGTTTAGAGCCCGAGAAGTCCGCTTTCAATCTCGGCGAATTGATTTTCGATGCGGGCGTCGATGTCGCCCATTTCCGTGCTGACCAGGCAACCGCCGCGTTCAATTGAGCGGTCTTCGGCGAGCTCAATCGAACAATTGCCGTCGAATTTGTCGCGGTGCAGCGCGACGAAGCTGTAATCCTCCGGGTGCAGATGAACGGTGGCGACGGCACGGTTGTGAATGCGTGCGAGCGCGACGCGCGCCAGCGTGAGCGCGATTTCGTGATCAATCGTGACTTCGCGACGCACAATCTTTTTAGCAATCTCCAAGGAGAGCCGCACCAGATCTCGCTCGGCGCGCAAAGCAATGGCGGCGCGCAAACGCATTAATTCATCTAGTGTCTCGGTGAGTTTTTGCCTGAGCGGCTCCACGGCCTGAGCGGTTTCGGCGGCCACGGTGGCGGCCAACGCGGCCAAACCGCGTTCTTCGGCCGCACGCTCGATTGCCTCCGCCTGCGCGAGGGCCTGCGCTACGATTTGCTCGGCTCGCTCTTCGCCCTGCTGCATCATCATTTGCGGGATGATGGCCGCGTTGTCATCGCCGTCGGGCGAGGCGTTTTCGTCAGCGACGACGCAGTCCGAGATGGGGGCAAGAAGCGCGGCGGCGCCGGCTACTGGCGGCGGCCAAAAAAGGTTGCGCGGTCGCGACCGAATGACCCGCGTGCAAGCTCGCCTGGCCTTTTGTTGTCCCGGCGTGAAAAAGGGCGAAGCGGTGGCCGCTTGCAGAGCCTGCGGCGGCATAAACTGGGCGTAAGCTTGTTGGCCGAGTTCCTCAACGCCTTTGATTAACCTGACTGACATGAAGCTCCTCTAAAATTGTGGTTGATGATTGCGAGCGACTTCGCAGTCTTGGCTGTGACATTAATTAATGGCGAAGCAATTAACGCACTTCCTGGAGCCAGCCGCGAATAGTCATCGCGACCATCTCTCCTTCGTTTTGCGACTTCTCCAAAATCTGCTTCTTGATGACATTGGCGCGCGTGGCCTTCGGGC
Organism: Pyrinomonadaceae bacterium; assembly: GCA_037719755.1. Classification (GTDB taxonomy): domain Bacteria; phylum Acidobacteriota; class Blastocatellia; order Pyrinomonadales; family Pyrinomonadaceae; genus JBBJMB01. The sequence goes on along the minus strand of JBBJMB010000100.1, from coordinate 192 downwards.
CGGCCTCGACTATGCCGCGCACAATGTCGGCCTCCATCTCGGCCTCCATTTCGGCTTCCATTTCGGCGACGGTGCGCATCACTTGCCCACTCGCAGCGGCATTCAAGGCGGCGCCGGAAAGCTGAGCGGCAGCGTTCATCGGTAGTGAGCCCGCCAGCGCTTTCGCTTCCTGTCCCGGGAGAGCCATTTCTC
>JBBJMB010000099.1:0-11145 GCA_037719755.1 Pyrinomonadaceae bacterium | reverse complement strand
AGGGTTTGTCCAAAAATAAGTTGATGATTTCGTTTTAGATGCTTATCAGTAACTCTACTAAAAGGAAATAGGGGAATCTGTAGAGCGGCTGACCAAGCGATAAAATGGAATCCAATGAAACTGCTTCATCAATGTGACTGTGACATTTGCCGCCAACTACCGCGAAGTGAAACGGCCAAAGAACATCGTGCGATCAATCGCTTGTTGGTGACGCTCGACGAAAAGAGTCGCCGACGCTTGGTGGGCCTTTTGGCTTTAACTGCACAGCACGGCGATCTCCAGCGATTGATTGAAATTACAGGGGTGAGTCGCAACACCATTTGCCGTGGGCGCGATGAGATCAAGCGTGTCGAACCGCTTGTCACGCGTGAGCGCGTTCGGCGCCCTGGCGGCGGGCAAAAGCCAGTCGAAAAAAAGAGCCGGAAATCCTGAAGGTGCTGGACGAATTGCTGCGAGATGCGACGGCTGGTGACCCCATCTCTGGTCTCAAGTGGACGCGCAAAACGCTGCGCGATGTGTGTCGAGCATTGGGGCGTCGTGGCTATCCGATGAGTCCCGAAACAGTGCGTCGCTTGCTTGCCGAGCGCGGGTATGTCTTGCGCACGAATCGCAAGCGATTGACCAAAGAGCAAGACCCGGAGCGTGACCGGCAAATGCGCTACGTGGCGCGCAAGCGTCGTGAATTCCTTAATGCTGGTGATCCCGTAATCAGTATTGATGCCAAGAAACGCGAACTTGTTGGCAATTTCAAGCAGGCGGGGCGAACTTGGCGGCACCAACCGCTGGAGGTGCTGGAGTTCGATTACCCATCTGCTGCCGATGGAGTTGCCATCCCTTATGGCATTTATGACGTCGGACGAGACCGCGGCTTCGTGATCGTCGGAACGTCGCATCAAACCCCAGCATTTGTGAGTGCGACCATTCGTCGCTGGTGGCGAGGCGCGGGACGGCGGGTCTATGCGCAACAGCGACAATTGCTGATTGAAGCCGACTGTGGTGGCGGAAATGGAAACCGCTGTTGGTTGTGGAAGTTTGGCTTGCAACAAGTGGCCGATGAGTTTGATCTGCATATCACAGTCACCCATCTGCCAACAGGAGCTTCCAAGTGGAACCCGGTTGAGCATCGCATGTTCTGCTTCATCAGTCAGAACTGGGCTGGACAGCCACTGGTCAGCTATGAGACGGCGATGAAGTTCATTCGCACAACCAAAACCGAAAACGGATTTCGGTGCCGTGCTTGGCTCGACAACTCCGATTATGCGACCGGTCGAAAGATCACTCCGGAGCAAAAGGCTCAAATCAAATTGAAGCCTCATCGCGTGTTGCCTAAATGGAATTACACAATTGAACCGCATGCTAAATCTGGAAAGAAATGATCAACTTATTTTTGGACAAACCCTAAACTTCGCGTTCATCCCGATTGCTCAGATCACCGGCAGCAGAGCCTGATGGGTTGGTCTTTTGCAAACCGCAGTTTCGGCGCCAAAAATCGCCGGTCAGTCTTACGTAACGTGAATGTGATGTCAGTAGATCAGCTCACAGCATATGTCCGACAATCGCGGGCCGGTCGAAAGCATGCGACTTAGCTCGGAGATCTTTTGCCTTCGATGCGTTCCACCTCTACGTCACCCTTGCGCACCGTAGCGCTCACCCGCTCCGCGTGCTCTGCAACTTCCCTGCTCACGACAACTTCTTCAATGACGCGCGGTTGTTTGTTGACGACGGCTTCTTCGCCCGTCTCAGTGATTTCAATAACTCCTTGCCGAAAGGCTTGCATCGCCGCCGTGCGCCGGCCGCGTATCAATGTTTTTTCCGCGACATCAGGTTCGGCGAGATGTGAATTTAACTCGTGCACGTCGCCGGCCGAGTCCTTGAGCACTTCGTTCGGCACAATGATGCGTTCCGCGTTGTCAGACACGGCCAAGCCTGCGGAGGCCGGGATAAAGACGGCGCGCCTGAGCAGCTTGTCAAGCAGTGACTCCCGAACTTCATAGATGACCGCGATCGGCGAACTCGCCGTGTCGACGTAAACTGACGCGACTTCGCCCAAAAGCTTGCCGCCCTCGGTGATAATTTTAGCTCCGGTGATGTTCTTGCGGGCAAGCGGGTAGCTGGAGATGGAAGAGTCTGCAAGGTTGGCGGTTGAACGGTCGCCGCGCGCCATCACGGCGTCCGCGCCAAGACTGTAGATGTCGCGCGCGATGATCGCATGTTGCGCGCCGCCGTTGGCTAATTGGACGACGAGACCTAAGAGCGTTCCTTGCAGCGGGTCTATGACCAAATCGCTCACTTCGCCGATCTTGTTGCCTGAGGCTAGTGACAAGACGGTTTTGCCAATCAAAGAGTCCACCGAAAGCACCGTGTTTCCCACATCCGCCGGCATAATTATTTCTCCATTCGGGATCAATTAAGCATCATCAAGTTGATGATCAATCCGAATCGCTTTCATCATCTATTCCGTCGCGTGATCAGAGCCGCGCAGCCGGTCGACGCTCACCTCCTCGCGGCGCAGCAGCACGCGCTGGGAGCTGCGGGTCTCAAAACGCCTTTTGGTGATGCGCAACTCTTCTTTGAGGATGACTTTTTTCTCCATCACCATGACTTCCTCAAAAAGCGGGATCACCATCGTGTCGCCCTCATAGCGCGGCTCAGGAAGAGGACCCTCGACGATGCGGTTGACGGCGACGCGCTCGATGTTCACTTCTTCTTGTGCGAGCGGCTCAGCGAAAGTTTCTTCCCGCTCGTGAACGGTTTTGGTCAAGCGCACGCGGCCCGTCTCCACGCGACGTTTCGCGATCTGGAGTTCTTCTTCGATCACAGGCACCACCAGCGTTTCGCCCGCCTGTCGCGCAACTGCCGTGTTCGTTTGTCTTTCGGCCTCCACGAAGCTCATGGCAAGCGCATAGCCGCCCTCCGCACGCTTCGTCAACTGTGAGTAGGGCACTTTCACTCTCTGCCCGCTTTCAAGTATCACGATGACATCTTGCCCTCCCTCGCTCTCAGGCGCCGGGGCTGACGCGTCGATCACACCTCGTGTCCCGGCGCTGTCAATAACGAGTAGCGGCTTTTGATTGATCAATGTACCCTCCGTTCATCAATGACATGCGACGCGCGCTACGTCAGGCGACCAACTCCTGACGTAGCGCCATGCCGCTTCTCTGCTGACGTTAATCTCAATGGCTTGCTGAAATTCGTAGGCCATAGGTAATTTACCTCGCCACCGTTCAAGTAAGATCCGGAGAAACTCGAGTCCGGGTTTGTCAATCTTGTCTCGCGTGGCCTAAAATCTCTGCGCTAACGGTCATCAGTCAATTCATCTCGGATGTGCATGCGGATCACAGCGAAAGTTGGTTTATTGTCAAGATTCGCCCGAGCTGCTGATCACTTCCTATAAGTATAAGATCGAACCGTTGAAGAGCAAGGAGGATAACAGATTTGTTTCGCGTGAGAACGTTTGCCTGCCTGTCGAACATAATATTTTCGCTCTTCCTCCTCATTGGTCCGCCGTTTGCCAATTCCGCTGAGGCCGCCGAGACGTGGAACTACATGGCTCTGGGCGATTCTCTGGCCTTCGGCATCTTGGATTTTGAAGGGGGCGGATACGTGCCAAGATATGGCACCTACGTACAGGCCGACAATCAAGTGACGCTCAATCTCAGCAACTTCGGGCGAAACGGCTGGACGAGCGCTCAACTGCTAAACGCCCTGCGCGCCGATGCGTCTTTCCGGCAAGCGATTGCCGCTTCGCAAGTCGTGACGTGGGACATCGGGGGAAACGATTTCCTGCGCGCCCGCACGAAATATCAAGATCAGAATAATTCGGGAGCGTGCGGCGGCGCCGACAATCAGGATTGCTTCAGAAGCACTGTCGCGGAGTTTAAACAAAACTGGGCCGCTATCATTTCCGAGATCTTGTCGCTGCGAAGTACCAACAATACGATCATCCGGACGATGGACATCTACAACCCGTTCGTCAACGCCGGCCAGCGGAGTGATTCGTGGGCGGGTGACGGCGGGCTCAACGACTTCCAAGCGCTCAAGTTGTACATCGACGAGGTGAACAATTACATCGCGGCCACGTCCGCGGCGAACAACATTCCGTGCGCCAAAGCGTCGCTTGCCTTCAACGGCCCGGCGGGAACGGAAGATCCGGGCAGCAAAGGCTACCTGACCTTGACGGAGTGCATCCGAACGAGGTCGGCCATCGGGTGCTCGCGGATCTGCTGCAGCCTTATCTTACGCTCCTTTGGCCGGTACGCCCGCTACGCCGCCGCTTGCCCCCGTGCTGCTCACCGAAACGGAGACGCCCGAGCGCGCCATTGCCCTCGACTCGGTGACTTTCATGCGCGGTCCTTTTCCGGTCATCACAAGTGGAAATTTCAGCTCGGACATGCGCACCGGTTGATGCTCTTTGCGACGGGCGTGGAAGTTGTCGCCGGCGAAGAACTGACGGCTGTTACCGCACAGGCGGAAGACTCGCAGCTCGGATCTACCCGCTCACGGTGGAGTTTGTCGGCAAGCTTGCGAGCGCAGAAGCGGTGACGCAAATCAACGTCAAGTTGGCCGACGAGCTGAGCGGCGCCGGTGACGTGGTCAGCATCAGCGTCGGCGGCGTTATCAGCAACAAGGCTTTGATCATCATCAGACCGTGAGTCTCATGATGGTCTGACCGAGCGAGACGATACCGCCGATGATCGCACCCTCATGGTGCTCAGTTGACAGTTTTTCGCGGCTGCATTTATCGTGGAGATCGCCCGCAGACTCGGCGAGCGGTTGTCCGCGAACCCGACTTCGCGCGCTCTTGCGGATTTCCTCGCACGGCGCAAAGCAATTGACCCGCTCAAATTCACTGAGCTTTCTCTTTCCGTCGTCAAGCTGATCGGCGCAGGCCGCTATAAGATCGAGGCCGCGGGGCTGGAGCAGCAAGGTCACTTCGGACTGGCAATCGAAGATTACACATACTCGACGGCCCCGAACCGCCGCGACGCTGATCTTGTGACGCAGCGCTTGCTGAAAGCTGTGGTCAACAATGACCCTCCGCCTTACACAAAAGAAATTCTCGAAGAGATCGCACAAAGATGCAATGAGCGAGAGTCTGCGGCGAAGAAAGTCGAACGTTTCATGCGTAAGGCGGCGACGGCCGCTTTGCTGGGTGGGCACATCGGACAAATGTTTGAGGGCATCGTAACAGGCGTTAAATCAACAGGCACGTTTGTACGATTAATAACACCACCGGCGGAGGGACGACTCATTCGCGGTGAAGAAGGATTAGACGTTGGGGACCGGGTGCCGGTGCGGCTCGTCTCAGTTGACGAAAAACAAGGTCATATCGATTTCGAGCGGATCAAGTAGCAGACACCCAACGGAAGCAAAGCTCTCTGGGCATCAAGTTCATATGAAAGGCCAAGGCATTAGTGAGGTCGTCGGCGAAGCTGAGCTGGCCAGTGGCAAAAGCGTGACGGCATACCGTGCGCTACGGCGGCTGTACTGTAGCCGGTGTGTGAGCGTGATCGGCGAAGGCGATCTGTTTACGCGGCCGGGGCTGGAGGAGGGCACGGCGCTGATGCCGCGATGCCTGGCGTGCGAGCCATTTGTGCTGAGGTCTCCGGAGGAAAAAAGGCGAGCGGCAATGATTAAACACCTGCTTTCGCCGTCACCCCAAAATCACACTACTGCTTCTCAAGATGAAAGAGTAAATGCGGAAGTGCAGAAGCGGATTGGGCCGGCCTTAAAGCGAGGAAAGAAACACAACTCACCTTGATGATTTATTTGGAGCGCGGAACGACCGGCAAAATAAGCGACGAGGGATGCAGATCGTCCAGATAAATTGTTTGCTGGGCTTTGATGATGCGCTCGCCGCCGATCATCGGTTCCCCCGTATTTAAATTGCGATTGAAGCGCGGGAAATTGCTGCTCGACAGATAAAGGCGTATGCGGTGGCCGGCACGAAACAAATTGCTTGTGGCCCAGAGGTCAATTGTGTATTTGTACACTTTGCCCGGAACGATCTCTTCGGGCTCGGCAGTTCCGTTGCGGTAACGCGTTCGCACAATTCCGTCGGTGAGAAACCGCGCGTAGCCGCTCTCGTCAACATCAACCAGTAGCGCGGTGAAATCCGTGTCTTTGGCAGAAGTTGAAGCGTAAAGCTCGACTTGAATATACCCGGTCGCTTCAAGGTCTTTTTCCAGCGGCGGAGTGGAAAAGCTCAACACGTCCGGCCTTGATTCATTCGGGCGTTGATCGAACGGGCCGGGAGGAATGGCGTTGCCGCAGCACAACCTGCCGCCAATGGTGGGCACCGGATTGGCGGGGTCGTATTCGTAAACCAAAGGGCGCTCCTTGGCCGGAAGCACAAGCGACAACTCACCGTTGCGATGACGGTTGTTAACGTTGTTCGTCGAGCGCAAATAATATTTTGTGTATGCGGTGCGCGACAGCGGAAACTCTTTTTCCGCGCGCCAGACGTTTTCACCCATCACAAAAATCTTCACCGGAGGAGCGCTCGCGTATTCGTTTTGCTCGCCTTTCAGCGCATAGTTAAACCAGCGTAGCGCCGTCTGCGTCATATCCAAAACGGCGCTGTGACCGAAAGTGACATCGCCGATTTTGCCTTCCGGTGAAGTGGAAGCATGCGCCCACGGGCCGAGCAACAATCTTTGTCCTTCGCGCACAGCGGTCGATGCCGCTTCGGCGCGCAACCCGGTGTAATTTTTGATTGACCCTTTCAGGAAAAGATCGTGCCACCCTCCGCCGTGCAATGCTTTGACTTTCATTTCGCGGTAGTGATCGGAGATCTTCCATTGCCGCCAGTAAGCATCGCTTCGTTCGTGCTCCAGCCAATCGCGGTAATAAGGGGCGAGGTCGGACGGCGGTTTGAGAATGGCGTACTGCTCGACGGGCAATTCTTTCACCCAGTCTTGTGGTTGCGACGCTTCTTCCGCACGACGGCGCACCGTATCGACGGCCAACCCCGAGGTCCACGAGCTCGCGAACCATTGCATTAAGACGCCGCTCTGATATGTCCATCCGTCGTAATACTCCGAAGCGGTGACATAAGGAAAAATCGCTTCCAGATGCGGGGGCGCCGCCATCGCCGCTAACATCTGTGTGGCCCCGACATAAGATCCGCCAAACATTCCGACCTGCCCATTGGAGCCATCCAGCGCCGCAGCCCATTCAATTGTGTCGTAACCATCCGCCGCTTCATTTTTGAACGGATAAAACGTGCCGCCGGAATCGTAGCGCCCGCGCGTGTCCTGTATGACCACGATGTATCCGTGTGAGGCCAGCGCGGAGGCCATCCCGTATTCGCCCTTGCGGTTATACGGAGTGCGTTCGAGCAGCACCGGAAACTTCCCTTCTTTTTTCGGCCGGTAAACGTCGGCGGCCAACGTTACTCCGTCGCGCATCTTCACGCGCACTCCGTTCTGGACCGCTATCTCAAACAATAGCTCCTCGACAGGATGTGCCGAAATGGACGGCAACAACGCGACAGACATGGTGAGCCAGACAATGAATGTGATTGCTCGTCGCAGGCGTAAATCAAGCATTTTTAACTCAACCTTGTTTCCGAAGAATAAGCGATGATATAAAACTCCCGGCGTTTTTGAGACTGTACAACAAATCATCGATCCAAACACAGAGGATTATTTGTCATGTGTTGAGCGCTGCGGTTAGTTTGAGTTGTCGAGAAACGGTACACGATTTCCGTCTGCCGCGAGAAGCCTCTCGTTTGTTTTGCCGGAAAACTGTCAAGAATGCTAAAGGGCGCTGCAAACGTTGGTAATCGGCGACGGCCCATCAAACATCTTCGCTGGTGGATCGGCGGACTGCTTTTCACTTCGACGGTGATCAATTACCTTGATCGTCAAACGCTGTCAGTGCTCGCTCCTTATTTGAAACAGGAATATAGCTGGAGCAATGAACAATTCGCGTTAATTATCATCGCTTTTCGCCTCGCTTACGCCGTAGGACAAACCGTTTCCGGTCGCGTGATCGACCGCTGCGGCTCGCGCCGCGGATTGACCATCACGGTTATTTGGTATTCCGCAGTGGCGATGCTGACTGCGCTTGCCACGGGACTGCGCAGCTTTGCTTTTTCGCTTTCTGCTCGGCGCCGGTGAATCCGCGATTGGCCGCCGCCACCAAAGCCGTTGCGGAGTGGTTTCCCAAACGCGAGCGGGCTTTGGCCGTGGCCTTTTTCGACAGCGGATCTTCAATCGGCGGCGCCATTGCTCCGGCTCTGGTGCTTGGTCTTTATTATTATTTTGGCGGGTGACGACCCGCCTTTATCATCACCGGCACGCTCGGCTTCGCCTGGCTGATCGCCTGGCGCTGGTTGTACTATCCGCCTGAAACACATCCCCGCATCAGCGAAGCCGAGCGAGAAATGATCTTGGCCGAGAGGATCGACGAGGCTGGAGGGTTAACCGGTGGTGGAGCAGCATCTCGTTTGCGCTTTGGCCAATTGCTGCGGCTACCGCAAACGTGGGGCGTGATTTTCGCGCGCGCGATGACGGATCCGGTATGGTTTTTTATCACCGATTGGTTTGCCATTTATCTTGTCGCCAAAGGCATTACGTTAGAAGAAGGATTAATCGCTTTCTGGATACCTTTTGTGGCCGCCGATCTGGGGAATTTCTTCGGCGGGGGAATGTCCAGTTGGTTAATCAAAAGAGGTTGGCCTGTGGGTCGCGCCCGCAAGGCCGTGGTTATTTTCGGAGCCGTCGGCATGATGATGCTCATCCCCACTGTGTTTACTTCAAACATTTTGGCGTTGGCCGGACTTTTTGCGATCTCGACGTTTGCTTATGCTTCGTTCTCAACCATGGCGATCGTCCTTCCGTCCGACCTTTACCAAAGCGAATCGGTCGCCACTGTCAGCGGGATGAGCGGAACCGGGGCCGGATTAGGCTCTGTGCTTTCGACCTACCTCATCGGCTACACCGCCGACCGCTACTCATTTGAACCGATTCTGATTGCCGCCAGCATCATTCCCTTTGTTGGCATGTTGCTGGTGCTGCTGCTCGTTCGTAATACCTCAGCCACCGAAAAAGGTTTTGTTCAGCGTATTTAGCGACAATGAAATTCTTTGCAAATCATTTTGATCCGTCATAGGATCTTTAAACATCGTAAGCAACCAAAAATATTTGCGATCAACCGTCAATCCACGTGATGGGCCTCAGAGCCCAATAAGGTTTTTGATTGATCGATGATTGTTTGCGTCAGCCTTAATCCGGCCATTGACCGCCGTTTGATTCTGGATCAATTTTCACTCGGAGCGGTCAACCGCGCCCGTCAAGCGCAGGCGTTTCCCGGGGGCAAGGCGGCCCATGTGGCGATGGCGGCGCAAGCGCTCGGCGAAGGAGTCATCTGGGTTGGTTTTCTGGGCGGCCACATTGGCGATCAGTGCGAAAGCGGTTTGCGCGATCTGCGGATCAACGTGAAACGCATTAGGACGCAAAGCGAAACACGCGTTAATCTGGAAATTTTGGATGCCGCACGTCGCGTCACCGAGATTCTCGAACCGGGCGGAGCAATCTGCGCAAGTGAAATGGAAGAATTGCTGTTCACCTGCGCCGAGCTTTTTCAAACCTACGGGTCAGCTGCCATCGTCGCTCTTTGCGGCAGCCTTCCGCCCGGAGTTCCAAACACGTTTTACGCCCGATTGATTGCGCTCGCCAAACGCAACCATAATCGCGTGTTGCTGGACACAAGCGGCGAAGCGCTTCGCGAGTCACTCGGAGCGGCGCCGGATTTGTGAAGCCGAATCGCGCAGAAGCCGAGAGTCTGTGCGGTCTGGCGCTTCAAGACCTCCCGGCGTCAGTTCAGGCTGCGCGTCGCATTATGCGTCACGGCGTCAAAAGCGTCGCCTTGTCTCTTGGCGCAAGCGGCATCGTTTGGCAAATGAATCAGAATTCACCGTTATTACATGCGGCCCCGCCAACCGTGCCGGTCACCTCCACAGTGGGTTGCGGCGATGCCGCTCTCGCAGGTTTCGCCGTCGCTTTGGCACGGAATCTACCCCCTGATGAAACTCTGCGACTGGCGACAGCCTGCGGAACAGCGAACTGTCTCGCCGCGATGCCGGGGGGCATCCAACCCCGTGAAGTGGAGAGAATTTTACCGCTCGTTAAAATCGAGCAGCTCGCACAATCGAAGATGGGAGAAATAAGTGAACATTAAAACTTTCGCCGATAAAATTTCGCTGGGCGAAGCGGCGGCTGAGCAGGCGGCCGGCATCATCCGTCAAAGCATCGCCGCGCACAATCGCGCGCGCATTATTGCGGCGACCGGAAATTCGCAAGTGGAATTCCTAAACGCCCTCACCTCATCTCCCGGTATCGATTGGAAACAAGTTGAAGTGTTTCATCTGGATGAGTATCTCAACCTGTCTCTGGCTCACCCGGCGAGTTTTCGCAAGTATCTGCTGGAGCGTTTGATTAATCCTGTGGGCATCCAAAAATATCACTTGCTTGATGGAGAGAAAGATCCGCAATTTGTCATCAAGGAGGTCGGCGCTCAGTTAAACGCCGCACAAATCGATGTGGCTTTTGTCGGGATCGGGGAAAACGGCCACCTCGCCTTTAACGACCCGCCGGCGGACTTTGAAACCGAAGAACCTTATTTGGTGGTCAACCTGGACGAGGCGTGTCGTCAACAACAAGTCGGCGAGGGTTGGTTCGCGCAGCTCTCGGAAGTTCCGCAACAAGCCATCTCGATGTCGATCCGGCAAATACTAAAAGCCCGGGAGATCATCTGCGTGGTTCCCGACAGCCGCAAAGCAAAAGCAGTCAAAATGTGCTTGCAAGAGCCCGTCAGTGGATTGGCGCCCGCCTCGATTCTCAGAACGCATCCGCGCGTCACTCTCTACTTGGATCAAAACTCCGCCGCGCTTTTATAGCTGCCCGTGTTTGATTTTCTCGCCCAACAGCAGAGATTCATAAAATGGCCGAAAGCAAAGAGACTGCGCCAAATTCCGAGAAGCCGCATCTGCTACAGCGTTTAGGTTTGCTGGAAGCGACGGCCCTCAACATGTCCAACATGATCGGGATCGGCCCGTTCATCACTATTCCTCTGCTGCTCTCGGCACTCGGCGGGCCACAGGCGATGCTCGGATGGTTGATCGCTCTGCTGATCGCCGTC
>JBBJMB010000098.1:0-11161 GCA_037719755.1 Pyrinomonadaceae bacterium | reverse complement strand
GCCGCCGAAATCGCCAACGTCGATGCGATTCATCCGGGTTACGGCTTTCTCGCCGAGTCGGCCTACTTCGCTGAGATCTGCGAAGCCTGCAATATCAAATTCATCGGGCCGCGCCCCGGCGTGATCCGCATGATGGGCGACAAGGTGGCAGCCCGCAAGGCGATGGCCGAAGCCGGACGGCCCATTTTGCCGGGCAGTCCGGAGCCGCTCGAATCCGAGGAGCAGGCCATCGTCCTTGCGCGCGCCATCGGATTTCCGGTGATCGTGAAGGCGGCGGCCGGCGGGGGCGGCCGCGGGATGCGCATCGTCGAGCGCGAAGAGGATCTCGGCCACGCGCTTGAGACGGCGTCGAACGAGGCCGAGGCGGCGTTTAAGAACGGAGATGTGTACATCGAGCGCTACATACGGCGCCCCCGCCACATAGAAATTCAAATACTCGCCGACGAGTACGGCGATTGTATTCACCTGGGTGAACGCGAATGCTCTATTCAGCGCCGCCACCAGAAGCTGCTCGAAGAAGCTCCGTCGCCCGCGCTCTCGCCGGAGCTGCGCGACAGCATGGGACGCGCGGCCATTGACGCCTGCCGGCGGGTCGGTTATTCCAATGCGGGAACAATTGAGTTTCTCCTGGATGAGAACAATCAGTTCTACTTTATGGAGATGAATACCCGCATTCAGGTCGAGCACCCGGTCACAGAAATGGTGACGCTGGCCGACATCGTCCGCAACCAGATCCGAGTGGCCGAGGGCGAGCGCTTGAGTTACACGCAAGACGACGTGCTGATCGTCGGGCATGCCATCGAATGTCGCATTAACGCCGAAGACCCGATGACGTTCACGCCTTCGCCCGGCTTGATCACCGCTTTTAATCTGCCGGGGGGCCCCGGCGTGCGAGTAGACACGGCCGCTTACCCCGGCTATGTGGTGCCTCCGTTTTATGATTCGATGATCGCCAAGCTGATCGTTCACGCGCGCCGCCGCGATATGGCGATCGCGCGCATGCGGCGCGCGCTGGAAGCGATGGTCGTCGAAGGAGTCAAAACGACGATACCGCTTCATCTCAAAATCATGGACGATCCGGACTTCCAGGCCGGAAATTTTGCGACGGATTTTATGAAAAGATTTTCCTGATGAGGAGATTTTCTTAATAGCGGGCCCGTCGCGCGTTGACCTGAGCGCTCGCGCACGCATATAATTACCGACTTTTCCGTAAGTCTTTCGGTCTCGGGGGCAAATCTAAAATGGCGTACGCAATTATCAGAAGCGGTGGCAAGCAATTTCGCGTGGAGTCGGGTGCGACTCTGCGATTGCCTTCGATCCAGAAGAAATCCGGCGAATCCGTTGAATTTGAGGTGCTTGTCGCCGGCGGCGACGGCGATAATCCGGTTAAGCTCGGCGCGCCGCTGGTGGACGGGGTGCGCGTGACGGGCACGGTGGTGAATCACGGGCGCGGCGAGAAATTTTTGGTCTTTAAAAAGAAACGCCGCAAGCAATACAAACGCACGCTCGGACATCGCCAGGGTTACACCACGGTCAAGATTGATGCGATCGGTTAGCAAAGTGTGTGAGGTGGCTTTGCGCTGTGCAAACAGTCGGGAGCCGTACCCACCGCGAAAAGGAGTGAAGTAATGGCGCATAAAAAAGGTGTCGGATCTTCGCGCAACGGGCGCGATTCAAACTCGCAACGGCTGGGCTTGAAAAAATTCGGCGGGGAAGCTGTGCGCGGCGGAAACATTCTGGCCAGGCAGCGCGGCACCAAGTGGAAGCCCGGCAAAAACGTCGGGCGCGGCAAAGACGATACGCTGTTCGCTTTGATAGATGGTCAGGTGAAGTTTGAGGACAAAGGCCGCCGCGGCAAATTCATTAGCGTTTACCCGGCCCTCGGGATCGCTGCGGAGCAGGCATCGCCACCGCCGGCCATGGCCGCATAGTGTTGTCAGCGGATAATCTGGCGGATACGGTGGTAGGGAAAGTGCAAGCGAACGCCCGCGCCGAGAGAAAGTGTGTGTCACAACTTTCAGGCGCCGGGCGTTTTCTATATGCCGCGCACACCGAGGAAGTGGATCGTGTCAGTACCGCCTGCTTCAGCTGGGCGGGTCATAGCGTCGCCAGCACCCGCCCAGCTGAAGCAGGCGGTCTGACCTGTCCGTCCACGAGTCGGTATCTTGGTGTGTTCTGCATATAGTTTTAGCGCTTGTCCTGATGAGCTTTTAAATTCGAGATTAATTGTGTTTATTGATCGAGTCAAAATAAAGGTGCAAGGCGGGAACGGCGGCAACGGAGTGATGGCCTTTCGGCGTGAAAGTTTGTGCCGCGCGGCGGCCTTCGGGCGGCGACGGCGGCCGCGGCGGTGATGTCTGGCTGGAGTCGGACAGTTCTTTGAATACTCTGCTTCATTTGCGCTACGAGCCGGAGCACAGGGCCGAGCGCGGGCGCCACGGCGAAGGCTCCAATAAATCCGGCCGCGACGGCGATGACGTGGTTGTGCGAGTGCCCGTGGGAACCCAAGTCTTTGACCCGGAGTCGAGCGAGCTGCTTTTCGATTTTGCCGAAGACAAAGTGCGTTGGCAGGCGTCGCAGGGCGGTCGCGGGGGCTTTGGCAATGCTCACTTTGCGACTTCGACGAACCGCGCTCCGCGCTATCACCAAGAGGGCGGCGTGTCGGAGGAGCGCGAGCTGCAACTGGAACTGAAACTGCTCGCCGATGTCGGGCTCGTCGGCTTTCCGAACGCCGGCAAATCAACCTTTATTTCAGCGGTCTCCGCCGCTAAGCCGAAGATCGCAGATTATCCTTTCACCACGCTTGAGCCGCATTTGGGCGTCGTCCGGGTCGGAGATTTCCGCACTCTCGTGGTGGCCGATGTACCGGGATTAATCGAGGGGGCGCACGCCGGGACGGGGCTCGGAACCAGATTTCTGCGTCACCTTGAGCGGACCAAGTTGTTGCTTCATTTGGTTGATGTCTCGTCGTCCACTATGCGCGATCCGGTCTCGGATTACGAGATCATCAATCGGGAGTTGCGCGCCTACGATCGGGCGCTCGCGGAGCGGCCGCAAATTGTGGTTGCGACCAAGTGCGATGCGCTAGACGATGCGGAGCGCTTGACGCGCCTTGAGGAGCAAGCGCGAAACGACCAAAAACCCTTTTTCGCGATCTCCGCTGTGACCGGCCAGGGCGTGCGCGCGCTCGTCAATGCCGTCGCGCAAAAACTTGACGAAATCGATAATGCTGCGCTGCCGGGTGGCGCAGAGGAAAGTTGGTTGGAAACAAGCGGCTAAGGCGCTGACGAAAAAGCATGCCGGAAGAGCGGCGCATCGCAGTTTACGGAGGTAGCTTTGACCCGGTGCATAACGGGCATCTGGCGATTGCGCGCCGGCTCACCGAACTGTTGCGCGTCGATGAATTTCTTTTGCTGCCGGCGCACATCGCTCCGCACAAGCGCGGAGCGGGTGTTACGCCCGCCCTGCACCGGCACGCGATGCTCGCGCTCGCCACTCAGAATGATGAGCGTTTGATGATCTCGACGCTTGAGCTGGAATCGCCGGAGAAGCCCTACACGGTTGAAACTCTGGGGCGCCTCGCGCACGCCAGGGGGGCGGAAAACTTGCGCATCGTTTTTGTGATGGGCGCTGATTCCTGGGCGGAGATCACGATGTGGCGAGAATGGGAGCGATTGTTAACGATGGTCGATCACTTCGTGGTCACGCGGCCAGGCAATGCGTTGAAGTTGGATCACGTCACCCCGGAGATCATTGACCGCGTCACGGATCTGCGCGGCGCGGAAACGGAAGAAATACGCCGGGCCGTCAGGCAAAGCGTCGATGGCCGTCGTCAGATTTATTTCACGGACGCCGTGATGATGGATGTCTCCTCAACGGCCATACGGCACGGCGTGCGGGCGGGACGCCGCGGGGAGCTGAGGTCGTCGGTGCCGCCGTGCGTCGCCGATTACATAGAGAAATACAAACTGTACCAAAGCGAGAGGGAAGCACAAGCAACTGATGTCGAAAGAGCCCGAGCGCACTGAAATATTCGCCGAAGAAGCGCAACCGAAGCCGGTCCAAGAAAGCACTGTTTTGGACGACCGCCTGCTCCTCGCATTGCACGCCGCGAGCGACAAAAAAGCGATGGCGATGGTCGTCCTTGATTTGCGTGAGATTGCGAATTTTACTGATTTTTTTGTAATCACAAGCGGCGCCAACGTACGACAAGTGCAGGCCATTTCCGACGAGATTGAGGACCAGCTCAAAAAGCACGGCACGCGTCCGCAGCGCATCGAAGGCTACAACGGGGCCGAATGGGTGCTGCTCGATTACGGCGACTTTGTGGTGCACATTTTCGAAAGCAAGGCGCGCCAGTTTTATGATCTGGAGCGGCTCTGGCGCGATGCGGGGCGCGTCGCGCTGCCGCCGGAACTCGCCGCGGGCGGTGAAAATTACTTGGATGCTCGGTCGTGATCGAGGTGATCGCTCAGTCGGAAGCCATGCGCGAGATCGTGCGCTTAGCGGAGCGCGTCGCGCCGACGGATGCGAACGTGCTCGTTACCGGCGAGTCTGGGACGGGCAAGGACGCGCTGGCACGATTGATTCATGAAAAGTCGCGGCGCGCGATTGGCGGTGAATACGTGCGGATCGATTGCGCCGCACTGCCCGGCGAATTGTTGGAGGCGGAGCTTTTCGGCTACGAGCGGGGCGCGTTTAGCGGCGCCGTCACGCAGAAACCGGGGCGCGTGGAGGCGGCCCACAAAGGCACGCTGGTGCTCGATGAAATCGCTTACCTCTCAACAGAGGCGCAGGCCAAGTTGCTGCGCGTGATTGAGGAGCGCGAGTTTGAGCGCCTGGGCGGACAGCGCACAATCAAAGTCGATGCCCGATTGATTGCGCTCACAAACGTCGACCTGGGAGCGGCCGTCAAGAGGCGCGCCTTTCGCGAAGACCTTTTTTACCGGCTCAACGTGGTCCACATTCATGTGCCGCCGCTCAGAGATCGGCGCGCAGACGTGAAGCCGCTGGCGGAAAAGCTGTTGTGCTTGACCGCTCACAAACACGGCCGTGCGCTCGGTGAGTTCTCAAGCGAGGCGCTGCAATTACTTGAAGCCTATGATTTTCCCGGCAACGTGCGAGAGCTGGCCCACGCCATTGAGCGCGCGGTTATTGTGGCCGACGGGCACGCCGTTAACGCTGGCGACTTACCTGAATCGCTGCGCGCCGCCGTCGAGCAGCAAAGGCGGCAGCTGAGCCGCCCGACGCTCGCCGAGGTCGAGGCCGCCTACGTCGTCGAAACCCTGGCCTTCGCCGCCGGCAACAAAGCAAAGGCGGCTCGCCTGCTCGGCATCAGCCGCAAAAATTTATACGAAAAACTAGCTAAACTAAAGTATGAACGGTGAACGATGAAGGTCAAAACTTAATAACTGTTCTGTTCCGGGCGTTCATCGTTCATCGTTCATCGTTCATCGTTACCTGTTATGCGTTTGATTTGGGTTGGGAAAACTAAAAATGAGCATTTGCGGGCGCTGGTGGACGAGTATGTGAAGCGGATCGAGCGCTTTGCGCGGTGCGAGATTGTTCATGTGCGGGAAGGCACACGGGGGGCAAACGAGCGCGAGGTTTTGGCATCTGAAGAGCGGCATCTTCTCGGGGCGGTTGGAGCAGACGCGCGGATGGTTTTGCTCGACGTGGAAGGGCGGTCCTGGAGCTCTCACGACTTGGCGAAGTATGTTGAGGAGTGGCAGGTGAGGGGAGCGAAAGACTTGGCGTTTGTGGTCGGGGGGCACTACGGAGTGTCCGAGGCCGTGCGGCAACGCGCCAATCAAAGTTGGTCGCTTTCGCGCTTGACGCTGACGCATGAGATGGCACGGGTTGTGGTGGTCGAGCAGCTTTACCGTGCCTTTACGATTATCCGCGGATTGCCTTATCAGAAGTAGCCGTGATTTTCAGAGCGAAACCGCGATTCGTTCTGGCGGAAAGATTTTTGGCCCGGCCCTCAAAACATGTCAATGATGACCGGAAGTTTAATTCCGTCATGGTTGAGAGTTGTCCGTGGACGTCGGGATTGACAAGGGAATGCGGTAAAAGCGAAGGAGCGGAATGGACAAAAGGAAGGTTAAGAATTATCGAGATCGGCTGCTCGCGCGGCGCGAGAATCTCTCCGGCCAAGTCATGGAAGCCGAAAGCTACAGCCGAGAGCGCGATTCGGAAGCGACGCAGGATCCGGCGGACATGGCGGCAAACGCTTATAACAAAGAGTTGCTGTTCTCTATGTCAAACAATGACCGGGTATTGTTGGAGATGATCGACGAAGCTCTGGCGCGGATTGAGATCGGAGATTATGGCGAATGCATTAATTGCGGCGAGCTGGTGCAGGAGAAAAGACTTGAGGCGGTTCCGTGGGCGCGTTACTGTCTGAAATGTCAAGACCTACAGGAGCGCGGCCTGCTCAATAACAACGACGAGTAATCACAAAGATTCTTTTTCAGAGGCGCCGCCGCGCTGATCCCGATCAAGCGCGGCCGCGCTTCATTTACTCGGTAAACCAGTGGGCTTGGAGTTCGTCTCTCCAGCGCTGGAGCATCTCACGGTCAAGTCGCAGCGCGCCTTCTTTCGTGACGCCGGCGGGCGGAGAGATGAATTGAGCCAAGCGAGTGTAAACGAGATGACGCTGCTCGCCCGGCGCGGCGCGCGCGAGCAGATGCCATATTGAAAGCGTGTCTTGTTTGCGTGCCTCGCGAAGAACATCTGCGAGCGCGTCAGTGCTTCCGCTCTCAAAATCGAACTTTCGCAGCGCCGCGCGGAAGGCAGGCGGCGCGTCAAAAAAGTAAGGCGTTCCCGGCCCCGTCACCGGCCGCGTCTCGCACGCGGCGCCGGCCGGCACCATTGATTCCTGACCGTCGAGCTCAAGCGCCACCCAGCCGGACGTGACCTGCAACAAGCTGCCGCCGCTTTCATCCACTTCAAGCGTGTAAGCGCAGCCGTAATCCACGGCCACCGCTGAAGGCGTATCGACGAAGAACAAGCGCGGCGGCGCCCAGATGACCGCGCTCAGCCGACCCCGCACAAGCGACAAGCGGTGCTCGCTTTCGTCCGCTTCGACGAGCCGCAGCCGAGAGTTCGGATCAACCTCGACGTGTCCTATTTCCCCGACGTTAATTTTGGTCCGCGAAGAGTTGTCGGTTTCCAACCACTCGCCGACGCGAAGCTGCCCGGTTCCCTGTATTCCGCGCACTCCGATTTTGGGCGCGCCTTCGAGTTGTGCCACTTCCCAGAAGGCCACGTCGTCGTCGGCGGGCGTTGCGCTTTGCCGAGTATAAAGCCACACGGAAGACGCAACCGCGATTAATAAAACAAGCGCCGCGGCGGTCAAGCGCGGCCAATTCGTCGACAAGCGCAACGGCGCGAAAACGCTCAGCCCCTTAACCTTTTGCCGTTGCCGGCCTCGCTCGTCTTTTGGTCGAGCGCAGCTTCAATATCTTCCCAGATTGAAGCGGGCGCCGAAAGGCGCGGAAGCTGGCCAGCCAAGCTGATGCCGAATTGGACGTCTTGCAAATCGCGGCAACGCGCGCATGTGCGCAGATGGGCCTCGACCAAGCGCGAGCGCTCCGGATCAAGTTGCCGATGGCAATATTCAGAAAGGCGTGCTGTTACGTGGTGCTGTCTCAACATCGATCAAACTTTGGACATTAGTGTTTTGCGCAGATGGCTCAGCTTTTGCGCCAGCGCTTTGTGGCCGCGGTTCAGGCGCGACGCCACGGTGCCTTGAGAGCATCCGAGGCTTGCGGCAATTTCCTCGTAGGAAAGCCCTTCGACGTATTTCAAAAGAATCGGCAGGCGCAGCTTTGGCCGCAGTTCGGAGATGGCCGTCCGCACTGTATCCGCAATTTCGCTTTGCTCGAGTTCGCGGTGCTGCGATGCGCGCACACGCAGCTGACTCGCCCCCGTGGCCTCGTCGACGGACACGAATTTTCGCCGCCGGCGTTGCTCGTCCAAGCAGGCGTTGGCCACCACGCGGTAAAGCCAAGTGCCGAAGCCGGCGTCATAGTGAAACTGGCTGATCTTGGCGAAGAGCTTGAGAAAGACTTGCTGCGTCACATCTTTGGCCGATCCTTCGTCGCCGTTAAAGTAGTGCATCGCAACCGAATAAACGCGATCTTTGTAAAGCTCAAACAACTGCTGAAACGCCTGGCGGTCGCCGTGCTGGCAGGCCGCGATCAAACCGCGCGACGCCTCGTCGGCGAAAGCTCGCCCGGCAGGCGAAGTGGCGCGTGGAGCATCGACGCTTACCTGTTCCTCTTTCGCCATGAGGTGGAGAATCGACAGTTGTCCTTCCATAGTTGCGGTAGAATCAACGCGTGACGCGCACTTCTTGCTCTCTCTGCTCGAAAACTTAGACGAAGCGTAGCGGTCTTTTCTTCCATTGCCCAAATCAAACCTGACGAGATCAAGACAGGAAATGAGAAAACTCATGGCACGGGAGGACAATCTATGCAAAAGCCCTCAAGGGGCAAGTCATGATAGATCGGGGCCGCGGCCTTCGCGAGGTGGCACATGCTTAATAAGCTTTACGACTCAGTGCTGGCGCTCATGTATCCGCAGCCGTGCGCCGTGTGCGGCCGCAGAAGCGTCGAGCGTCGCGCCGATTTGCCGGCGTGCGCTCGTTGCTGGGCGGCCACGGATATTTTCAATGGCCGCGAGAATCTTTGCTGGAAGTGCGGCTTGCCGACACCGGGGGCGGCCAACCGTAGCTCCGGCAGGCGAGAGGATGTGCGATGCCGCCGTTGCGAGCATGAATCCTTTACTGCGGCGCGTGCGATCGGCGCCTATGGCGGCGCGTTGCGCGCTACGGTGCTGGCGCTCAAACGTGAGCCGCACTTGTCGCAGCGCTTAACGCATTTGCTTTGTGAGTCGCAGCGTCGACCGCCGCTTGACGTTGCGACTTGCATCATTCCCGTGCCGCTGCATGCGGAGCGTCTCCGCGAGCGCGGCTTCAATCAAGCGGAAGTGTTGGCCCGCGCACTTGCCGCCAGCACCATGCTTCCGCTTGATGAAGCGAGCGTCCGGCGCATCAAACAAAGCGCCAAGCACCGGGCCGGGATGGACGGCGTGGAGCGCCGTCAAAGCGTACTCGGCGCTTTCAGCGTGGAGCGGCCACGCCTGGTCGCCGGCCACCGAGTGCTGCTTGTAGATGACGTCTTCACCACGGGCGCGACCGTCTCCGCCTGCGCGCAAACGCTCACCGCGGCCGGCGCCCTTGATGTATTTGTACTGACCGTCGCGCGAGCCACCTAGAAGTGACAAGTGACTTCGAGAAGTGGCAAGGGTCAAAAAGAGAAGATGTTCTTTTCTTTCTTGTCACTTGTCACTTGTCACTTGTCACTCTCGTCTTTACGATGCACCGTATGCAGGTCACTTTCTTGGGAACCAGTTCCGGCGTGCCAACTAAGTCGCGCAACTTGTCTTGCGCGGCGCTACGTTTGCCGCAGCGCGCCGAGGTGTGGCTCTTCGACTGCGGCGAAGCGACGCAGCATCAGCTGCTGCGCAGCGATTTGAAAATCAGCCAGCTCACGCGCATCTTCATCACACACATGCACGGCGATCATATCTTCGGGCTTCCCGGTCTGCTGGCGACTTGCGGCATGGCCGGCGATGTGCGGGGCTTAGACGTCTACGGCCCGCCGGGCCTCGATGAGTATGTGCGGAGTTCGTTGCGGCACTCGGAAACGCGCCTCTCTTACCCCGTCGCCGTGCACGTCGTTCGTGACGGCGCCGTGGTGTACCAAGACCGCGAGTACACGGTGAGCTGCCTCTCGCTTGTACATCGCGTCATCTCGTTCGGCTACAGAGTTCAAGAGCAAGACCGTCCCGGACGTTTTCAAGTCGAAAAAGCCATCGCGCATGGTGTGCCGCCGGGACCGCTTTTCGGGCGGTTGAAAGCGGGCGAGCGCATCGCTCTGCCCGACCAGCGAGAGCTTGACGGACGCGATTTCACCGGGCCGCGAGAAGCGGGACGCTCCGTAGTTTATTGCACGGATACCACACACTGCGAAAACGCCGTAGCCCTTTCAGCCGACGCCGATCTGCTGATTCATGAAGCTACTTTCTCGCACGAAGATGAGCATCTGGCCAAGCAAAGTCTGCACTCAACCACCACGATGGCGGCGCGCGTCGCACGCGAAGCGCGCGCCCATCAATTGCTGATGACGCACTTTAGCCCGCGCTACGCGATCGGCGGACGTTTGCGTCCCCAAGATTTGCTCGCTGAAGCGCGCGCCGTCTTTCCCCAAACGGAGATGGCCCATGATTTTCTCACCGTCGAGGTGCCGCGGCGGGCGGCGGCTGAAGACGGGCGCGCTGTAATCTGACGGCGTGCTTCTCGGTTTGGATGGCTGTATGATTATCCCCCATGAGAACTCCTTACGATCCTCTGGAGCCCTACGACCACGGCATGCTCAGCGTCTCCGCGATTCATAGCCTTTATTACGAGCAGTGCGGAAACCCACACGGTCGACCGATTGTGTTTCTGCATGGCGGCCCCGGCGGCGGCGTGGTGCCGATCTACAGGCAGTTTTTTGATCCGCAAGCTTACCGCATTATTCTCTTCGATCAACGCGGAGCGGGAAGAAGCACGCCGCACGCGAGCCTCGAAGAAAACACGACCTGGCATCTGGTGGAAGACATTGAAACGCTGCGCCAACATTTGGGCGTCGAGGGGTGGATTGTCTTCGGCGGGTCATGGGGCAGCACGCTGGCTCTCGCCTACGCCGAAACACACCCCGCGCGCGTGGGCGCTCTCGTTTTGCGCGGCATCTTTCTCTGCCGCAAAAAGGAAATCGATTGGTTTTACCAAGAGGGCGCGAGCGCAATTTTCCCCGAAGCGTGGGAAGAGTTTTTGCGCGTCATCCCTGAGTCGGAGCGCGGCGATATGCTCTCCGCTTACCACAAACGCTTGACGGGCGCGGACACGGCCGCGCAGCTTGCGGCCGCACGAGCCTGGAGCGTGTGGGAGGGCCGCACCTCAAAGCTTTTTCCCGATCAAGATTTGATCAGTCACTTCGGCGAGCCGGAGCTTGCGCTCGCGCTTGCGCGCAGCGAGTGTCACTACTGGGTGAATAACTGCTTTTTTGACTCGGGCAATTACCTGCTCGAAA
The DNA here is from genome assembly GCA_037719755.1 of Pyrinomonadaceae bacterium. GTDB lineage: Bacteria > Acidobacteriota > Blastocatellia > Pyrinomonadales > Pyrinomonadaceae > JBBJMB01. Next base: position 20 of record JBBJMB010000098.1, on the reverse strand, counting down.
ACGTCGGCCGAATCCGGCAC
>JBBJMB010000097.1:0-11310 GCA_037719755.1 Pyrinomonadaceae bacterium | reverse complement strand
TTGAACTGGAGGGCGAAAAAGTTGTGCGCTTTCGCGCCTACTTCGACGCCTCAGTGCGTGGCCGGCAAATATCTCCGCCCGAAGTTGTGAAAAACGCTTCCGAGCAGACTCGTGAGCCGGTGCAGCCACGCGCGCCGGAACATCAAGAGGCGACCATCGCAGCGGGCGACGCGGCGATCGGCACGGGGGCGGCGGCGGGCAGCTACGGCGGCCCTTCCGATGCGTCCGGAGCGAGTTAACGGCGATCAACACCAGTAAGCGATTCTCGCACAAATCGTGATTTTTCGATTGCACGCCGTAACTCGCGGTGGTTATCAACTGATGAAGCGGCTCGAGGAAATGCCGGGAGCTTGTTCGATTACTTTGTAGAGGCCGCCGACGCCGTCCGGATTGAGCAGGAAAGCGAGCGCCGGGTCGTGCGCGGCTTGCGCCTCCGCGCGCGGCAGGTAACGCAGCAGAAAATCGCGTTGCGGAATAAAATCGACGGCCAGCAAACCGCACTGGGCTCCCCACGTCGCCAAGTCAGTAAAGTTGATATCAGCCGTCAAGTCTTGCCGGCCGAATCGCTGGTAAATCTGAAGCCCTTGCACAAGTGTGTGGAAGATGTAGCCGCGCAACGTACCTCTGGGCCGCCGGTAGTAAAGTCTCTCGAGATCGTCGCCGTAATCAATTGTTAATAAGCGGCCGCGCTTGAGCGCGCCGGCGAGTTCGCCCAACCATGCGGCGTAAGCGAAATGAACTTCGCAACGTTGGCCCCGTGAAAACTCGCGCCATTTGGCGAGGACCGATGGGGGCCAGTGAGCCGCGCGTTCGTCCGCAAACGGCACCAGAATTTCCGCAAAGCCTCGTTCATCGCGCGTCACCCGCACTTCCTCCCAACCGCGGTCAGTGCGTTCGATTTGCACGCAGGGAAAAGCGTCCGCCAGTTCGTTCGAGAAAACGAGCGCCGCGCCGTCGGCTGCGGCGAGCGCTTGTTGCACATCCGCGTGCCAACGGATGTGGTGCGCGCCGAGCGCGCTTTGCTGAATCTCAATAAGCGCCTGAGATGCTTCGACGATGTGGTACACAACTCTGCGCCGAGCCAGCGGCGAAAAAGCGTTAAGCACCGCCAATGCCAATTGTCCCGTTCCAGCCCCGACCTCAATCAAATGCCACTTCCAGCGCAGCCCCAGTGTGCGGCGCCGCTTGACCGCCCAGCGAGCGATCGCTTGCCCGAGCGCCGGGCTGAGCGTGACCGAGGTAGAAAAATCGCCCCGCCGCCCGATGCCGCGCACATGTCTGGAATAATAACCAACTTCCGGATGATACAGCGCCGCGCGCATGTACTCTTCAACACTTAAGCTGCCCCCCGCCGCCCGCAAGAGATCATCCAACACAGCCTCAAAATGGCGACGCGCCCCTTCTGTGCTCATCAGTGTAACCATCCAGTGCAGAGTGAGAAGTGCTGAGTGCTGAGTGCTGAGTTAAAAGAACTCCTTCTTACTCAGCACTCAGCACTTCTCACTCTGCACTTCTGGCCCCAACCATGATGAGGAGGGAGCGCCCTTCGAGGCGCAGGGGTTGAGCGATGTTAATGAGGGGGCCGGCGTCGTTGATGTCGAAAGGCGACGGGGCGGCTGTGTTGACGGCTAAGCTCCAGGCTTTCGCTTGCAGCGAGTGGGGCAAATGAAAGCTGACGTGGTCGGCGTAAGCGTTGAAGAGCAAACAAAGGTCTTGCTCTTCCGTGGTGCGTGAGCGCACGTGACACCCGAGAGCCTTTTCATGAGCTTCCCATTTGAGGTGAGCGCCGGCGGGTGCGAACCACTCGATCTCGCCGACTTTGTAAAAACGCTCGCTGGATAAAATCGGATGGCGCGAGCGAAAGTTGATCATGCCCTTCACAAAGCGAAAAAACTCCTGATTGTCGGAAAGCAGCTTCCAGTCATACCAAGAGACTTTATTGTCCTGGCAGTAGGCGTTGTTGTTGCCCGCTTGCGTGCGCAAAAATTCGTCGCCGCCGAGCACCATCGGCACGCTGCGCGAAACGAGCAGCGTCGCGATTAGATTTTTGCACTGACGCCGGCGCACAAAATTAATCGTCTCCTCGTCCGTGGGGCCTTCGACGCCGTGGTTCGCACTGAAGTTATAATCGGCGCCGTCGCGATTGTCTTCGCCGTTATCAAAGTTGTGTTTGGTTTGGTAGCTCACCAAATCTTGCAGCGTAAACCCGTCGTGGCAGGTGACGAAGTTGATGCTGTTGACGGTCATTTCGCTTTTGTGCTTGTAGAGATCCGCGCTGCCGCAGAGGCGCGTCGCGAGCGCCCCGAGCATGCCCGCGTCGCCGCGCCAAAAACGACGCACGTCGTCGCGGAAATGACCGTTCCATTCAGACCAGCGCGTGCCGGGAAAGCTGCCCACCTGATAAGCTCCGCCCGCGTCCCACGCTTCGGCGATCATCTTCACGTCGCGCATCACCGGATCTTCCGCGATGCTTTCCAACAGCGGCGGATTCGGTATCAAATTGCCTTCCACGTCGCGGCCGAGCACAGAGGCCAAATCGAAGCGAAATCCGTCGACGTGCATTTCCAGCACCCAGTAGTGAAGACAGTGCAGAATGTAATTGCGAACCACCGGATGGTTGCAATTGACGGTGTTGCCGCAACCGGTGAAGTTTTTATAGTGCCGCCGATTGGCTTCGTCTAAAAGGTAAGCGATGCTGTTGTCGAAGCCGCGGAAATGAAGCGTCGGCCCTTTTTCGTTGCCTTCGGCGGTATGATTAAAGACCACATCCAGGATGACTTCGATGCCCGCTTTGTGCAAATCTCTGACCATGGTTTTGAATTCATCAATTTGGCAGCCCGGACTTTGTTGCGTGCCGTAGCCAGCGCTCGGCGCGAAAAAGCCGATCGTGCTGTAGCCCCAGTAGTTGCGCAATTGTTCCGCGGTCTCCGGATTCTTGCGCGTCAATTCCAAAGGATTGAATTCGTGCACCGGCATCAACTCGACGGCCGTCACTCCGAGCTCTTGAAAGTGAGGAATCTTTTCAATCACGCCGAGAAAGGTGCCGGGGTGCGTGACCATCGCCGAAGGATCAATCGTCAAACCTCGCACGTGAGTTTCGTAGATCACCGTTTTCGACCACGTATACTTCAGCGGCCGATCATGCTGCCAATCAAATTTTGATTCGTGCAGCAGACATTTCGCTCGCCAGCGTTCGTGCTCGGTAAGCTTTGATCTGTGTCTTCCTTTTTTTCGCCCCGCTGTTTCACTTCCGCCGGGGCGCCACCACGAATTGCCGGTGAGCGCGGTCGCGAAAGGGTCGAGCAAAGTTTTGCGTATGTCATAACGATGTCCCGCTTCCGGGTGGTGCGGCCCGTCCACCCGAAAGGCGTACGCCTGGCCGGCCCGCACGTTTCGCACATAGACGTGCCACATGTCTCCGGTGCGGTTCGTTTGTGCGTCAAGCTCAATGGTGGCATCCGGCGATTCGGCGTCCGGCTGCGTGTAAAGCAGCAGCCAGACGCGCGTTCCGTGGCGGCTGAAGACGGAAAAGTTAAAGCCGTCGGCGATCGGATGTGCGCCGGGAGGGTAGGGAACGCCGATTTCAGAGATGAAAGAGTTGTTCATACGAAAAAGATGGTGTGCTGCGAGCGAAGATGTATGGAGCGCTTGAGTTAGGAGAGATGTGCCAAACGGTGATCAGCTTTGATGATGCGCCGGCGAATATTCTCGGCCGTGGCCGCGAGCGCGTCGCGGCCGCGGCCGGCTTCTTCGTCGGCAAAGACTTTGATCTGATACAAGCTGTCTTGTTTGATTCGCTTAAGGCCAAACTCAATTGTTAACAATTCCTCCTTCAAATTGATTAATTGAGCGGTGAGGTCGTGCTCGCGCTCGTCCGAGCGCACGCCCGCGCAGTAGGAGCGAAACTCCGTATCGTCCAAAAGCGTGTGCAAACTGTCGGCGTCGCCCTCTTGGTAGGCGCGGTTGGCCTCGGCCATAATCGAGTGCCGCCTGTGAGCTTCCTCCTCGTCCGCCGCGTGATCCGGGTGAAACATTTTGGCGACCGACCAAAAAAGCTTGCGCAAAGTCTTGCCAATTAAGGGCGTTTCGGTCTGCGCGCCATCGGCCATTGCCGAATCGTTTTGAGCCTCATCAACGAAGTCAACGCCCAGCCAACGCGCTTCGGCCTCCTTGATGCGGCCCTCAACCTCCGCCAACTCAGCGAGGCGGCTGCCGACCACGCTAGCGTAACGCATTTTAAACGCGCGAAACTCTTGTTGCAGGTCCACAAGCTCCTTTTTGCGCTCAACCAGTACGCTTTCCAACCGAGCGACTTCCGCCGCCAAGTCAGCGCCCTGGAAGGCGGAAGGCGGAAGGCGGAAGGATGAACGTAAGGCCAAAGAGCTTTCATTAAATGTTTTATCCGCAGCTTTCATCTTCATCCTTCCGCCTTCATCCTTCAAGAGTCCATCGGCCTGTAAGCCATGCCGAGCGTGAGTATTTTACGCAGCAGACTTTCATACTCGACGCCGGAGTGATGGGCGGCCTCGGCGAAATCTTCGCCGTAAGAAAGGTTCGGGTTGGGATTTGCTTCCAACAGGTAAATGCGGTTATCGGCGGTCAGGCGGTAATCAAGGCGCGCGTAACCGCTCAGGCCGAGCAATCGATAAATGCGTTTGGAAAGGTATTCGAAACGCCTGCGCAAATCGGGCGTGAGTTCCGCGGCCTCGGTCGTGACGCCGATCTTCTCTTGATAAACGTAGTCCCATTTAAGCTTGCCGGTGGCGATCATCGGCGCACCAGCGGGCAACCTTTTGATCAGCAATTCCCACGGGCTGTAAGTCTGCAAGCGATGATTGCCGATCACGCCGACGTAAATCTCTCGGCCTTCGATGTACTGCTCGGCGATGGCGTGCGTCTTCGTTTGGCGGTGAATAAACTCGACGCGCTCGGCCAACTTTTCGTCATCATAGACCACGGAGGCCCGCGAGATTCCAACCGATCCTTCTTCGCTCACTGATTTGACCAACAGCGGAAAGCGCAAACGCTTCAGGCGCCGCACCTTGCGGTGCAGCGAAAACACGGCGAAGCTCGGCACCAGAATGCGGTGGTAAGCGAGGATCTGCTTGCACAAAGCCTTGTCGTGTGAAATGGTCAGGCCGCGCGGGTTGCAGCCCGTGTAGGGCTGTTTTTTTAACTCCAAGTAACTGACCATGTGCTGGTCATAAAGCGAATAGCCGTGAAACTCCTCTAATAAGTTGAAAGCCACGTGCGGCTTGAATTCGTCAATCGCTTCGCGAATCACGCCGAGTTCGCTGTGCAGCCCGACCGCGTGAGCTTCGTGCCCCATGTTCCTCAGCGTATTAATCACGTCAAACTCGGTTTTCCAAGGCTGAATTTCTTTGTCGGTCAATCCTTCAATCGACGCGGGGGGAACGAGCGATTCGTGAACCAAGACGAGGATGCGCAGCTTCATGTTAACCTTTTGCATTCACAAAGCGATCCGGTAGTAACCCGCATGCACCACGTTCATCGTTTGTACGGTGAGCGCAATCGTTGCTTGCTGCCTGGCCTGTCTTTCCGAAGTGCCGACGCGCAACTTGAGTATTTTACAACGCTGCACCATATCCTGGAGCAGATGATTGATGGTATTGATGCACGCCGGTGCCGTCGGCCACCACGCGACAAAGGCTGCGGCTGTGGTTGCGGAAGAAACTGGCGGCCGTCGGGCGCGAGGCGTGGCGCAACTCTTTTGAGAAAATTCTCAAAAGATCGCGGTCATAAAAAGCGGGCCACTCGAACGCGTAATACTGCCGCTTGCGCTCGTAATGCTCGCCAAGCGTCAACCGCGCTTCGGAAAGCGGATCAACCCGGGCGCGCCGCTTATTCATCGGCGACCTGCCGGCGATCGCTCCCATCAACTCATCCAGGTAATCTAGTTTGTGTATCACGGGCCAGCCCTGGTAGCGCTTGCGCCAGCGCGAGTGGGGCGTCAGCCACACGGCGAACGTTTCGGCGAAGTCTTCGGCCGGATGCGCCTGAGCATACCAGGCGGCCAAGTGAAGCACGTAATTGCGGCTGTTCGGCCGGGGCTTGTACGACTGCGGGTAGGGAGCCGTGAAGTAACCGAATAGTTCCCGCCAACGGCGCTTGTGATGCAAGCGAAAAGCATTGTCCAAGGCGTGGCCGGCCTCGTGCCGCAAAATCCGCATAAATTCTTTTTCGGTGCCGCCTTCGACTTCGAGCATTTGCTTGCGCTCAAGCTTCATTAACCGCGGGTGCGCGAGGTAGAAAGGAACGGCGATGCCGGGAATACGGTCGGGCGTAAACCACTCCTCGGCCAGCCAGACGTGCGGTTTAAATCTGATGTTGCGTGCATCAAGCTCGTGATAAAGCTGCTGCACGCGGGCGTCCAAGTGTGTGCCTTCGATGCGCAGGGGCAAATCGCAGAGACGCATGGCCAGCAGTTGCTCATCGGTCACCAGGTTCCACTTGATTTTCTCAGCCAATGCTCGCAGGTCTTCTCCCGGCAAAAGTAATGACCCATCGGTCAGGCGCCCACAGATTAGCACCGGGCTGGCCGCGGCCTAAAGGTCAAAATTACTAAAAAGTGACAAGTGACAAGTGACAAGAAAGAGAGGAAGTTCTTTTCTTCCTTGTCACTTGTCACTTGTCACTTGTCACTTCCAAAGTAATCACTGGAAACTAAAGAATATTAAGGGACGGGGCCGATTTGAGGCTCGGATTCTTGCTCTCCCGGACTCGATTCTCCTTTGAGTTTCGCCCCTGACGCCCCCGCTTCGGCGGCCGCGTTCTCGATCTCCGCGTTTAATTCTCCTCCGAAAAGTATGGCGATGCCGGTGATATAAAACCACAGCATTAAAATAATGACCGCGCCCAGCGAGCCGTAAGTCACGCTGTAGTTGTTAAAATAACTGAGGTAAAGCCGGAAGATGTAAGAGACAAAGAGCCACAGGGCGAGGCCGAGAATCGAGCCGGGCGTGATCCAATACCATTTTTGATGCTCGGTGTCAGGCGAAAAATAGTAAATCAGCGCGAAAGCGAGGATCGCGAAGATGAGTATAATCGGCCACTGGACGAGCTGCCACAAAATAAGAAAAAGAGCGCCCAAGCCCAGTTTGATGGCCAATTTTTCGCCGATCACTCCGCCGTACAGCACAAGCATCAGCGCAATGATAATAAGCACCGCGAGCGCGAGCGTCAGCCCGATGGCCGCCAGGCGCACCTTCCACCAGGGCCTGGTCTCTTTGACGCCGTAAGCGACGTTTAAGGATTCACTGATCGCAGCCATTCCATAAGAGGCCGCCCACAACGCCGCCAGCAAACCAAAGGAGATTTTAGTGCTGTCGGCATTTTTCGTAATCTCATCGACGGTCGTGTAGATTAATGCCGACGCCGATCCGGGAACGATTCGACTCAGGTAAGACAGCAAATTACGTCTGAGCTCGGTGCCGCGCTCCGCAAACGAGCCGAGCATCGCGGTCATGCACAACAGCAAAGGGAAAAGCGCCAGCAGAAAATAATAAGAAAGAGCGGCCGTACGCGTAAAAAAATCACCGTAATAAACCGTGCGCCAAACGCGCCCCGCCAGCTCTTTCGGGCTGAGGCCGCCCATTCGCCACAATGATGTGTTGAGTTGGCTGGGTGTTTCTTCTGTTTCCATACTCGTTCGGGATCAAGGGTAACATCTTCGCCGGGAAGTGTTGGAGATCAAGCCAGGCCCGCCGCCCGCTTGATCGCCGACAAGATCGGATATCTTGCGAGCATGAGAATAAGTATACTGAGCGTGATTAACCGGGCGCTGGTGTGCGCAGCTTCGGCCGCCACCATCGTGGGACAAAATGTCGGCGCTGACGGCAAGCATGTTGCGGCGCTGCAAAGCACGTCAGGCGTGGTCAGTAGTGGCGATAAAGGCGCAGCAGAAGTTATCGCGCGCATTGATGTCGGAAATATTGCGGCCTACACGGACAATGAAGGCCGCGTTTGGTCGCCTGATACGGAGTTTTCTCGCCAGAACGCGCTTTTGCCGAAAGCCGCGGCCAACCTGAGATTAGCGGCGCCAAGGATCCGACGATTTATCGCACTTACCGCGGCAACGTCGGCGGATCGACGCCGCAAGCGGAGCGCCACCTTACTTTTCGAATCCCGGTGCGTCGTCACGAAGCGGTGGATCTGCGGCTACATTTTGCAGAGCTTTACTGGGGAGCGCCCGGCGGCGGTCCCGCGGGGCCGGGCAAGCGCATCTTCGATGTGGAGGCCGGCGGCCGCATCGTGCTGAGCGACTTTGACATCACTCGCGCTGCCGGCCAAGCGCTCACCTCCGTGGTGGTGCCAATTAGCAACGTTAAAATCGAGAACAATGTGCTGACTCTGACGCTCAAAGCGAAGACAGACTTTGCCGCCATTTCAGCGATCGAAGTTTTCAGCCACAGATAAAAGGAATTTAATTATCACGGGTGACATGATCGGCTGTTCTCAGTTACAGTCTCAGCAGCGCTCACAAAGAATTATTCAAGAGTTTGTATGGCCATCCAAAAATTGTAGCCCCACACTTCGCGGATGTTCACGGAACGCGCTTTTACGAGCATTTGAAGGCATCGTAATTTTTAGCAACAAAAGGCATGAATTTTGCTTTTGCAGCTTCGGCCGCAAACTAACAAGCGTTCGGTAGAGGCGGGTGTGACTGATGAGTAGCCAAAGTTTTGAAGTCACTGAAGCGCATGAAAGAGAATGTGCGCATCGCAAGTTGGGCGTCAAGGGTCAGTTTTTTGCGGGCGACAATTACGTGCAATCTCTGATGAGCCTCCGGGCCACCGCCGCTTCGCAGGTAGCTAAAAACGTGACGCCGTTTTTCTGGGCCGATGCTGCGCGCGTCAAAGTCTGGCTCTGTCAAGACTGCGCGGGCAAGTTATCGCTCTATTAACTTCCCGAAAAGTTCCCCCACCACCTTTTCCACGGCAAACAGCCGGGCCTTCACGCCACCAAACGCATCAAGCCGGACGGTTTTTAAGCAACCGCCCGGCTTTTGCACTTTTTGCCTCACCCACCTCGCGGGCAACATTGGGCTTAAGATTTAGGTCACACTGAACGATAAGATTTAGTGTGACCTTCGGCGCTATCACAAAGACGCGAAGGTGATGAAATTCCTCACGATTCTTGTTCAATCAAAGTTAGGAGATCGGAATGCGCGGCACAGTGGTCCATTTTCAAGGCAAGTTTAGAAGATCTTTGGAGCAACGCGGCGTTAATCCGCGAGTCAAAGTCGAGATCACGTTTCCCGAAGATCTCTCCGGGGAATCAACTCAACACCGACCGGCGCATTACGCATTTTTCGTCGACGGCCAACTCTTCGCTTACTCAAAAAGAGTTGCCTTGCGTCCCGGTCGGCGGTATTCGCAGGTAGAGCACTGGTTTGTTTGTGTAGACGACTGCCAGTAACGTGAGCAAGTAACGTGAGCAAGTAACGTGAGCGCGATGGTTCTGCTCGGCGCGAGAAGCGCCGCTACTGTGCTTGGCGGTGAATCTTTAGGAGTTACGCAGTTGACATGCTCCTGTCAACTGCGTAAGTCCTATCTTAGTTCCCGTTTTTACCAAAAAGCTTCAAACTCATAATCGGAGGCTCCGCCTTTATCGTTTTTGATTTGAATGAGGGCGGTAAAGTCGTTGATTCGCGAAGGCTGCTGAATGATGCGGATTTCGCCGCGGCCTTTGATTTTGTTAACGCCGACGGACACGCTGGCGGAACGAAAAAAAACGAGAGACAAGTATCGACTTGTCTCTCAATTACTCGGGAGGAACGCGAAACGTGGGCAAGAAGTATTACCTTTTGTTTTCGCGCTACGGAGATGAAACGGTGAAAGTAATCGTAGTTCCGAAATTAGCGCTCACAAATTTATTAACCATTCATTTCCGCCAGATAAATAGCATCAGCAGCAGCATAAATGTTGGCACCACAAAGCTTGGCGCTAAGAAGCTTGTGCAAAGCTCCACCACAGCATAAAAATTCGGTTCGCTGATGGTAAAGAGAGAATGTAAAATTTCTCCCAATGTCGCGGAAAAGAAGTTAAGCGATTTTTCGCGCGCGTGCCGCTACGGCAGCGGAAACCCAAAGTCTGCTCAGAAGCCTACTTGTTTCAACTGCGAAAACGTCGGCCTGGTCACTTCGCCGGATCGACGCGAAGCTCGATTGCGCTGGGGTTGCGCGACACTCATTTACGAAATGGCGACGGCCGCAGTAGTGAAGACGGGAAAGTCACTCGCCTGACTCTCTTGTGCGCCCTGCGCGGGCTCTACGAAAACGCGCATGTCAACCATTTCAACGTCGCCGTAAATCGAAGCGATGGAGGTATCGGCGGCGTCGCGGCCGATCCCGATTCTCACAAAGCCGCCGGTCGGTGCGAGCCGCGTCGCGTCAAAGACGTACCAGCAATGGCCGAGGTAAGCTTCAAAACAAGCATGAAAATCCGACGGGTCGAGCGCGTAAGCGTAAGCGCTCAAAAAGCGCGCCGGGATGCCGAGCGCGCGGCATAAGGAGATGCCTAAGTGAGCGAAGTCGCGGCAAACACCCACCCGTTCAACGAGGGTTTCAGAGGCGGACGTGTGCTCGTCCGTGTTGCCGCGCAAATACTCTACGTTGGTGTAAATCCAGTTGCAGATGGCCATCACGCGCGTCACGCCGGGATTGAAGCCGCCGAAAGTTCGATCCGCCAGTCGCAAAAGCTTGTCCGAGGGGCAGTAACGGCTGGGATAAAGGTAGGAAATAACTTCGGCCGGCAGCGATTCAATCGGCACTTCTGCGATGGGCCCCTCAACTTCTCTGGCAAAATGCTCGACCACAGCGTGGTACGAGAGACTCAAATCGCCGACGCCGGCATTCAGTCTGTGAAAACGATTGTCTTCGGGCCGCGCCGCCAATTCTTCGACATCTTTTTGGGGACTGAGCGAAAACTTCTCCTCAATGATTTTTTGTTGCTTGCTTTCGCGCACCGCGACATTAAAAACAAAGGTTGCCGGGGATCTCACCGCATATTTTAACTCGCAACCGACTCGGTATTTCATTGGGTCTTAACTCTCCGTCAATTAGTGATTGTCAACGCCACAATAACCAAGCAGTGACCGGAAGGCAACAAGTTAACTGGCTCCAAGGAGGCGCCCGGTTTGATCGCGGTATGTTTAAGTTGTCTCGTCGAATCGACTGTGCGAGTTTGTTGTTAACACTAACAAAATGAAACTTCTTGACAAGACAACCATGATGAAGCTTGAATAGCGCATGAAGTCAGTTGACCACAACGAAAGAGTCGTCCATCCGCT
>JBBJMB010000096.1:0-11370 GCA_037719755.1 Pyrinomonadaceae bacterium | reverse complement strand
GGGAAGCGGAGAGCGTAGCCGCTTTTGTGCCTCTTCGAGGCTTGCACACGATCGAAGGTGACTTCGAGAATGATCTGCGGCTCGACGACCCGCACGCGGCCGTGGGCGAACTCCTGAACGGTGTGCGCGCGAAACCACTCGGTGAGCTCGGCGAGCTCCAGATCGGTCAGTCCCGAGTAGGCTTTGCCGACGTTTAAAAGCTCTGGGTCGTCCTCAGAGCGGCGTACGGCGAAAGTGTAGTCCGAGAGCAGGTGGCGGCGCTTGCCGTGTCCGACCTCGACGCTTGTCACCACCACGTCCAAAGTGGCCAGCGCGCGCTTAATCTTTAACCACTCGCGGCCGCGCCGCCCCGGCTTATAAGATGAGCGCGGGTCTTTAATCATCAAGCCTTCGTTGCCGCGCGCGCGCGCGGCGTCAAACTCTTCGTCAAGCTGAGCGACGCTCTCCACAAGTAACGTTCGCGAAAGACGAAGCGCGCCGCTGTGATCAACGGCAATCAATTGTTCGAGTTGCTTTCTGCGCACGGCGAGCGGCTCGTCAATCAACACCCGCCCGTTTTCGTAGAGCAGATCGTAAGCCACGAAAACCACGGGCGTGGCGGCGAGCAGATCATCGCCCACCGTTTTACGGCCAAGCCGTTTCTGCAATTCCTGAAAAGGCAAAATACGCTCGCCGCGCGCGGGCACCACTTCGCCGTCGATGATCGCGTCAGCCGCGAGCGCCGCAAGCGGCGCGACGAGTTCGGGAAAGCGGTGCGTGATGTCATCAAGCGTGCGCGAGAAAAGCGCGGCGCGCCCGCTCCACGTGAGCCTGCGCGCGGATGCCGTCGAACTTGTCTTCGACGTAAAACTGGGCGGCATCGTGCGGGCGACATCCGTCAAGTCGGCGGCGGCTGTGGCGAGCATAAACTTGATCGGACGAAAGAGGCGCATCGCCGTGCCTTCAAGTTGGTTGTGGCGAGCGCGCCAAGCCGTTTCGCCGATGTCGCCGGTGAGCATATTGACTTGCGCGACGCTCGCCAACTGGCGTTCGAAGGCGCGCGCCAGCGCGTCTTCAACTAATCCTTCTTTGAGGCCGATGCGCAAATCGCCGGCCAGCAGTTTGACAAGGTATTTCGCTTCAAGCGGCGTCGCCCTGCGCAACGCCTCAATGAGCATCATCTTTTTGTTTTTGGTGCCGCGCGTGGCGCTCAAGTTATCAATGAGTTTTTGCGTGCTTGCGAGCGTCATCGCCGGAACGGCGTCGCGCGGCCCGGCTTCGAGAAAAACTTCGTAGGCCACATCGCCCGAGTCGCCGAGCCGCACATAGCGCGGCCGCAAATTTTCCACTTCCAGTTTGGTCACTTCGCTGAGCGCGTCGCGCAACACGCTTGAGCCGACGTTGGTGGTGCGCGCATCATTCATCGCAAATTGATGGCCGGCGAAGTAGCGCGCCGCGCGGCGCAAATCGTCGTCCGTCAAGTCGTGAAAATAAGCGCCGAGCGAAGCCGACTTGGCGAGCTTTTTGGTCGTCGCCCCAACCGCTTCGGCGGTGCGCGCGAAGTGCTCTAGTAGACCGCTCCTCTCGCTGTTTTCATCGGCAGGAATCATTAGCAGGTGAGCTAAATTCTTGAGTCGGCGGACTACGCTGATTGTTGCAGCATCAACTCGCGGGGCACGCGCACGGCGTCGCGTTGGTCGGGCGCACCGTAGATCTCGGGATGCAGAATGCGGGCCAGAATTTCCACGCCGTCGACGACGCGCGGGCCGGGCCGGCTGAAGTAAGACGTGGCGTCGACGGCCCACACTTGATCGTTAACCACAGCCGGAAGATCGCGCCAACCCGCGGGCAGGCGAACGGTTTCGAGCGCGCAGAGCGTGTCCTCTTTGTAATAGCCGCACGGAATCAAAACGATGATTTCGGGCGCGTACGCACTGATCTCTTCCGCGGTCGTGGTGATTGAAGGTCGCCCGGCTTGGCCGAAGGTATGATCGCCGCCCGCCAACGCCACTTGTTCGGGCACCCAGTGGCCGGGAGCGAACGGCGGCTCCAGCCATTCGAGCATCAGCACGCGCGGCAAACGCTCCACATCCGCAAGCGCGAGCACCACGGCATCAAGGCGCGACGCGAGCTGCGCCACAACTTTCTCGGCTCGCGCTTCGCGATCGGTTAATTGGCCGACCGCACGGATGTTTGAGAAAATGTCATGAATCGTGTTCGGCTCAAGCGAAACGACCTTCATCTCGTCGTCGATCAAGCGGGCGGCCGCGAGCACGGTTTTGTAGCTGACGGCGCACACATCGCAAAGTTCCTGCGTGAGAATCAAATCTGGACGCAACTCGCGCAGCCGCACTTCATCAAGATCGTAAATCGAGCCGTGGCCATCAAGTTGGGCGCGCACGTGGCGATCAATCTCGGCGCTCGTCATCGTTTCGTGCGAGATTTTGCTCGCGGTGAGCCGGGCCTTAGCGCCGCCGGCAATGGCGGGCGGATAGTCGCACTCGTGAGTCACGCCAATGAGCGCGTCTTCCAACCCCAGGGCGCACACGATCTCGGTCGCCGAAGGCAGCAGCGAAACGATGCGCGGCGTTTCGTTTGTGGTCATTAGATGTTCCTCGTTCTGGTGTGTCTTGATTATGATTGAGAGAATGTCGCGCGATAGGCGGATGCTGTCAAGAACGAAGCCCGCGACCATTTTTGAGCGATACCGAATCTCTCTTTACGTCCTTTGCGTTTAAGTAGGTCTTGCCTAAACGCAAAGAGAAAACGCAAAGAGAAGTTGTCAATTACGTCAAGGCCATTGCTCCTCGGGGCTTTTCAAACAAACTTTTAATTCGACTGCGGCGCGGGCTTCGCTTGTGGCTTCTTTGTGATCTTCTTCATGGCGTCTTGCTTTTTCTTTTCCTCGGCGAGATGTTTTGCCAAACACTGTTCGGCGAGCGCGAGCATCACGGACGAACGCAAAGACTTGTCCGAAAGGTTCAAGGCCATACTGAGCACGGCGTCGAAGTCTTGATTCTCCAAACCCAAAAAAGTGTTCTCCGGTGTGAACCCTGGAATCTGGTACATCGAGAAACTCATAAACGCCTTGCCTTTGATGGCACGCACAAAATTACCGCTAGCTAAATCTTTCGCCTCGCTGTTATTGACGGTTTTGATCGCCTCATTCATCACCGAAAAAGCGCGCGCCCTGTCGAGTTTGGCGTAAAGATACGTGAGACCGAAAAGGGCTTTCGCTTTGGCCGCGCTGTCGGATGCTTTCAAGGCGAGTGAGATAACCGGCTCAAGCACATCGGTTGCGCGCTGGCGCTGGGCGGCCTTCTCGATTCTTTTGGTGGCAATTTCCATCGCCAGGTACGCGCGCAAATCCAGCTCGTCTACGCCTTCCAGGTATTGCGTCGCTTCATCCAACTGCTTCTTCTCGATGGCCTTTTGTGCGCGGGTGAAGAAGAACCAGCTCGATAACTGTTTTCTCAGTTCCGAATCGCTCACTTTCCTAATCAAACTTTCGATCCGTTCGGGATTCTCCGTGCTGCCTTTCGCCGTCACCGCGTTTGAGATCAGCATGTCCCTTTTGTCCACATCCACTTCCTTTTCGGCGCGGTCGAGAATGCTTTCCGAAGTGTCGTTGTCCATCTCGTCCAGACGCTGCGACAATTCCGCCGTTTGCCCTCGGTCTTTTTCAGTGAGATGCGCGCTCAAAGCTAGTTTTGACGCCGCGATGCGCGGTACGTAAGCGGGCTGGTATTGCGCGGCGAGCGTCACGAGTTGCTGCATCGCGAGGTGAAGCGAAGCGGCTTCTGAAACGTATTGATTATCACTTGAGGGCGGAGGAGGCGCGGCGCCAAACGCGGCCGCGCGATTAAGAATCGTTTCCAGGAAGAGTTGCTGCTCGGCACTTGACGGTTGAAAGCCTTCGTCAACGTGCCTACTGAAGCTCGACCTGTCCGGCCCCACCAAGCGCGGCTGTCCGAAAGGGTAAGAGGACAGCCACAGCAAAGCCTTAATTTGTTCGCCGGCGGAGGCCTGAACCGCTTCTCGGTAAAATTGGTTCGCCGCCGCCGGGTCCGCCTTCGCGAGGCCGTACAGGAAACTCACGAGAGAATATGTCGGGCGATGCTGGAGGCTTCTCCGCGCGAGCGCGAGCGCGAGATTTCCGTCCGTGTCGATGACGGAGTGAGCGACGCTTAACAGGCTCTCGCCGGTTTGTGACTGTTCGGCGTCCGTTGCGGACTTCAAACGCTCGGCCTCTTTCATTTCTTCGGTCATGCGCTCGGAGAGAAGTTTCGCCCACGCCGCATCTTTGCGCGCGACGGCTTTCACCACGGTGATGCGCGGATCTTCGTCGCCGTTAAAAACCACATTCATGTCGGGCGGCGCCTTTGCCTTTTGAACGACGTAGTCGGAGGCCAACTCGTAGGAACTCTTTAAAATGGCGCGCGCCCGCTCCTCCTCAAGAGCCCACAAAAGCTCCGCCGCTTTCACCATCAAAGCGATCCGCTTGGGAGAGTTGGCGAACATCTTCAATTCATCCAATTGATCGTTGACCAGGTCAAGCGCGCGGTCGCGATCGCAGCGGACGAGCGGCGGCGATTCCTGCGCAAGCGGTGCGGTCGCTTTTTCGGATTTTTGTTGCGCGAGCGCGGCCGCATTCGCTGCCGCTGCACAAATGAGAACGATGCACCATCTCTTTTTCAACATGCGCGCTCCTTCCGAAGATTTGGTTTGTGTCACTCTTTGCGTCTTCCCTTTGCGCTTCTTTGCGTTTAAGCATCACCTAAACGCAAAGAAGCGCAAAGGGAAGGCGCAAAGGGACTGGAGTTAAGTAAGACTATAAAGAGATCGGCGACCGGCTTCAAGCCGCGTCCGCGTTGGCGCATGGTGAAAACGCTATTGACAGTTGCTTCCGGGAACCATAGTCTGCCAGCCAGAAGTGAGGCTCTTCGGTCGAGCAAGTGACAAAGCGCCCCGCTCTCTCGTGATCTACTTTAGCATTTCACAGCGCCACCCGACTCCTCGCGCGAAAGCGTCAACCAATGCCCCAACTCCTTTTTCCGCGATTCTTGCTCTTTTTGTTTCTGGCCTGCTTTTCCGGCCCGCGTCGTGACGGGCGCGGCCTACAGCGGCGGCTCGTTCGGCGCTCACGCCTGGGTGGAAATTTACCTCGGGCGCTGGGCGGAGATTGATCCCACTTGGGGCCTGATGGACTACGTGGATGCCACGCATCTGCGCTTTGACGGCGATGCCTTCATCTCTTACGCGATGCTCAATCAGATTGACGTCGAAGTGCTCGAAGCGCGCCCCTTTCTGCTTTCCTCGCAAAGCGATCCGCTGAAGTTGATTCGCCATTGGAATTCCGAGTCTGCGCCGGAAACGCACGAATTTGCTTTTGACTTCGCGCTCACCGTCGAACAAGCGCTCGGCCCCGGCGCCTTTGAGCAACTCGATGAGCGGCAGCGGACGATGGTGATCAACGCTTTCGACCGAACTGTGGCCACCGAAGTCGACAACTGGAACCCGGCGTGGGCGGGCACCACGCGCGTGCTGTCAAGCGGCGTTCAGGCGGGTCGGGCCCACGCCCTGGTGCTGCGCGGCGAAGACTCGTTGCGCGTGCAAATGGCCAAGCGCGGCGCGGCGTGGTACATCGTCGAGGTGGCCAGTGAAGAGCACGCCGAACCACTGTTTGCCGGCGCTCTTTCGGCCGCGCTCCGCGGCGAAAAGAGCACACAACAGCTCGTCAGCTTTTACTTCAAACACAATCAAACGCAAAAAGCTCAGACGAGTTTCGCCGCCTTGATAAACGCCGCGCCGGACGTTGACACGGCCTTTAGTGCGACTGATTCGCGCCGACAATCAATACATCGGTGTGTTCTTCGCGCATGCCAGTTTGCTCTTGGTTGTCTTTCTCTGTGTTTAGGTGAGACTTAAACACAGAGAATCACAGAGAAAAGACAGGAGAGAGACGCAGAGAGGAGTTTTGTTAGAAAACGCGATCAACGAGCGGCTCATTCGCAATGAACCTGTTCAGGTTTTCCAGAAAGTGGCGCACCAAACGCTCGCTCTCATTGGCGTGACCGCCGGCCGTGTGCGGCGTGATCAAGCAGTTCGGTGCGGACCAGAGCGGATGATCCGGCGGCAGCGGCTCGGGCTCGGTCACATCCAGATATGCGGCGGCCACTTGTCCCGACTCTAAGCCACGGATGAGCGCCGTTTGCTCCACAGTCGTTCCGCGCCCGATATTGTAAATGATGACGCCGCGCTTGACCGCGGCGAGACGCCGGGCATCGAGAAAATGCTTGGTGCTTTCGTGAGCCGGCAAGATGTTGACGATGTGATCGGCGAGCGGCACATAAGATTCCACTTCCGACAACTCGACCGCGCGCACGCTTTCATCGCCCGCGACGCGTCGCCGCGCGGCGATGATGTTGATGCCAAGCGGCCGCAGCAGTTCAACCAAACGGCGAGCGATGGCGCCAAAGCCGAGCAGCAACGCGGTCTGATCGGTGAGCAACACCGAATTGGCCCTGATTTGATCGTCAGACCACGCGCGCGCTCCGCGCTGTTCGTCGAGAGACTGGGGAAGCTGTCTAGCGAGCGAGAGCATCATCGCCAGCAGGTGCTGCGCGCAAGGCTCGCTGTACACGCTTGAGCTGTTGGTGAGCGTTGCGCCTCGCTTTGCCAAAGCGTCGCGCAAGTCTTGGCGGTCGTAAGCCGTATAGCCGGCGCTGTTCAGATGCAGCCAACGCAGGGCCGATGATTTGATCGCCGCGTCCGGGGGCGGCTGGCCGAACGCTACGTCCGCCTCCGTCAAAAGCTGTTCAGCGCTTTGCCCGTCCTGTTCGTCCGCGAAGACGACGCGGTGCGGCTCGGCGCCGGCGCGCAAAAGAGAGCGCGCGCTGTGGGCGAAGTTGTTCGCGTTGCACCAGATGGTGAGCTTTGCTTGTGGCATGTTGATCACGAAAATGAAAACCTAGACGCGCATCAACCGCCTTGTCAAGCAGCGCTTCGGCATGGGCGGCGTTCGCAGCGCCCGGTGGTTCATGGTAACCTTCTGAGGCGTAAGCTTGACCGATGGGCCACATGCAAAGTTTAAAAGTTTTTCGTGACGCGGAGGCAATGAGAGATGTCAGAGCAGGCGGCGACTCGCTTTTCGGGCGTGGTGGATCACATCGCGGTGCAGTGTGAGGATTTGCAACAAGACGTCAAAGAGTATCAGCGTTTGGGATTCACGCTGGAAAGCCTTTACGACGACTGGGCCATGCTCAGGGATTCGCGCGGCTTCGGCGTGGCGCTTCTTCCGGCCAACTCCAGGCACCCGCCTCATCTCGCGCTACGCGTCGACACGCGCGAAGAATTGGAAGCGGCCGCCCGGCGTGAGAACCATCCCGTCAAGGAGCACCGCGATTGTTCCGTTTCCTTTTACACCAAAGGCGCCGGCGCTCAAATCGTTGAGCTGATTTATTACCCGCCGGAGTACACGGGAACGCACAGCTAGCGCTCTCTCTGCGACCCTCTGCGTTTTCTCTGCGGTGTTTCTCTGTGTTTAAGTGAGACTGACCTAAACGAGAGAGAAACACAGAGAAAAGACGCAGAGGGTCGCAGAGGAAAGCAAGAATGGATGGACCCGGATGGCCATCGGGTCGCTTGACGCTTGAATCACTGGCGCGTAGGATTTGACCGGCTCAATCAAAGACGCGGCGATTGGAACGACAAGGCCAAGTCGGCGCCTCACATTTAAGTTTTCTCGAAAGAAAGCGGTTCGAAGAAAGTGCCCTTTTTATTTTTAGAATTTTTAGGTACGACCGAGCTTCTCGTCATCGCGGTGGTTGCGCTCGTGCTCTTCGGGCCGCGCAAGCTGCCGCAGATCGGCCACTCAATTGGGAAAAGCTTGAGCGAATTTAAGCGCGCCTCCGAGGACTTCAAGCGCACCTGGCAGATGGAAGTCAATATGGAGACGGCCGATAAAGAGGCGCGCATCGAGAATGCGATCTCTCCCGCGAGCCCCTCCACTCCGGTTTACGCGCGCAATTCCGCTGATCAAGATGAGAGCGGTGATTCGTATATGGATTCCGCTGACGATTCGTCAACTGTGGTTGACGATTCCGGCGAAAAATCCTCCGCCTCCTCCGCCACCGAAACTCCGGCCGCCGAGCCGGCGCCCGTCGCCTCAATCGCGCCGCGCAAGCAAGACTGGCTCTGATTTAATTTGTGAGTGAGTGCGGTGAGCTTCCCAGCAGTAGCAGCATGTCGTCAACCCTTTTAGACACCGAGCACGAAGATGAGCAACAGCGAGACCTCGGCGGCCAGATGTCCTTCTGAACATCTGGACGAGCTGCGCAAAAGGCTGATCCGCGCCATCATTTTCGTCTTCATCGCTTTCGTCGCTTGCTGGTTCGTCTCCGACCACATTTACAACTTTCTCGCCCGCCCGGTGCGCACCGCTTGTTAACGTGGGCCAAATGGAAGTGCCGTTGCGCGGCTTAAATGGGCCGGCGGCCATAATGTCGATCAAAGATCTGCGTGAAGACGACACGGTGCGCTACGTCTTCCGCGAAGCCTCGCGGCTCGGCAAAGGCGCCATTCCCGCTGGGACGTCTCTCATCGGCCGAGTCGTGCGCGACAGTCAGGGCCGCCTCGGGCTTTACAGGACGAGCGCATTATCACCGGCCAAGTGGTGTTCGACAAAGGTGTGCTGTTGCCGGTTGATATCGCAAATGGCTTGGATTTACTGCCGGAAAGCGAAGACACGAAGCTGATCGTGACGAGCGCGATGGAGCCTTTTTCGCTGTACGTCAAGGTTTCACTGTACGCCGCGGTGTGCCTTTCGGTGCCGTTTTTGCTGTGGCAAATCTGGGCGTTTGTTTCGCCCGGCCTTTATCCGCACGAGCGCTCGTATGCCACGCCGTTTATCGTTCTTTCTTCGATCTCTTTTATCATCGGCGCCGCCTTCGCTTATTACGTCATCTTTCCGCCGGCGGTGACTTACCTGCTCAGCCTCGGCCCCGACTTTCAATTGCTGCTCAAGGCCGACGATTACTTCGACTTTATCATTCTCATTATGCTGGCGATGGGCGCGGTCTTTCAGATGCCCGCGATCACCTATGTGCTTTCGCGCATAGGCTTGGTAACGGCCGGCTTTTTGCTGCGCATCTGGAAGATTTCCGCAGTGGTGATTTTGGTCGCCGCGGCCGTGCTTTCGCCGACCAATGATTTGCCGAACATGATGCTTTTCGCCGCGCCGATGGTGGTGCTCTACGTCGTTTCGATATTTATCGCCTGGATTTTCGGCCGGGAGCGCACAACCGAATAAGCTGTTTCACTTTGGGCGGACAACGTGGCCTCGGGCCGGCTGCATCTTGACTCTATCGGCGGCTGGCTCTAGAATTTCTCATCGTTAACAGCATACACGCTCGAAAGATCGCTTTCGCTTCCAACTCGAGGAGTACTCAAGCAATGTCTTTACATCACCGGATGCGGCGCATCGTCATGTTTGTCTTCGTACTGAATTTGGCCGTGGCTCCTTTCTCCGCGATTTTGGCCCAAAAAGATAAGAAGACCCAGCAAACTGAAACCATAGACAATCGCGAGCGCAAAGTTAAAAAGGAAATCAACCAGGCCTATAAGAAGTGGATTGACCAGGACGTGGCCTACATCATCACGTCTGAGGAAAAGCAAGCCTTCAAAAAACTTCAGACCGATGAAGAGCGCGAGCAGTTCATCGAGGCTTTTTGGCGCCGCCGCGATCCCGATCCGGACACAGACGAAACGAGTACCGCGAAGAATATTACGAGCGCATCGCTTACGCTAACGAGCATTTCACTGGGCATCCCCGGCTGGAAACAGACCGCGGCCGCATTTACATCACCTGGGGCAAGGCCGACGAAGTTGAGTCACACCCGCCGGCGGCAGCTACCAGCGCCAATCCATGAGAGCGGCGGATCGACCACTACTTACCCGTTTGAAATTGGTTTTACCGCTATTTGCCCGGCGTCGGCTCAGGCATTGAGATCGAGTTTGTCGACCCGACCGGCTCCGGCGAGTACCGCATCGCGCGCAACCCCGACGAGAAAGACGCCATGCTGCACGTGCCCGGCGCGGGCCTCACGCTTTCCGAGCAACTTGGTTTGTCAAGCAAAGGCGACCGCATCTCCGGCATCGGCGGCGTAGGCGTCAACAATTACCGCCGCGAGCAAGACAATCCGTTCACGCGCCTGCAAATCCTGACTGATTTGCAAAAAGCGCCGGTCGTCAAGTACAACGACTTGGCGTCACAGGTCGGCACGCCGGTAATCGAAGACAATCCGCTTGACTTCGACATGCGCATTGACTTTTTCCGCCAGTCCGACGAGCGTGTCATTACGGCCTTCACCGTGCAGGCTGAGAACAAAGATCTTTCCTTCGAAAACATCGGCGGCATAGAGACCGCCCGCATGAACATCTTCGGCAAAATCACACGTTTCCGGCAAGCGCGCCGGCATTTGAAGATCCGGTGACGCTACAGCGACCACCACGGAATTGGTCAAGCCAAGAATCGCAAATCCGTTTACCAGAAAGTGGCGCTGCCGCCGGCCGCCAGCGTGGACGTGATCGTGCGCGATGCGCTCGGGCGCGACCGGCGTGAAGCACCTGGGCTTTGAAGTGCCGAAGTATGACTCGGCGAAGCTTTCGCATTCGACACTGGTGCTCGCCGCCAAACTGCAAAACCTCTCGATCAGCCGGCCGTCGGTCAATTCGTGATCGGCAACAACAAAGGATTCCAAACGTCGCGGCCGTTTACCGGCGCGGCGAGCTCGTCGGGGTTTACATGCAGATCTACAACGCCGATGATCAAATGACGCTGCGTCCTGCGGTTGATGTGGTGTATGTGCTGGCGAAGGACGGCAAAGAAGCGGCAATCAGCCCGAAGATTGGCGCGGCATGACATCTGGCCAGCCCAACGCTCGCCCGCTGATTGAGACCAAAGAGATGGCTCCCGGAAACTACGAACTGTCGATTCGCATCAACGACCGCGTCTCCGGCCAGAAATGACCGAATCCGCTAAATTCACGGTCACACAACAGTGAGGAGAAGGATGAAGGCGGAAGGACATCTGGAAGGATGAAGGCGGAAGGATGAGGGATGAAATTTTGGGAGGCTAGCGGCTTCCGCTCTGTGGATACACGACGTTTTTAATAATGCCCGCTTGGTTGTGCTTCTGGACAACCAAGCGGGCATTTCGGTTTCGCAAGCTGCATCTAACGAGCCTGTGCAACAGACTGCAGTAGTAATTGGAGCTGCCGCCGGGTTGCACCTTCTGAGTTTTTACGTCGAACTCACGTTAGTTAACGTCCATTCAACTTACAGCGGTTTTCAGTTGAGTGAATAGCCTGATGACGATTTTGGTCAATGTTT
>JBBJMB010000095.1:0-11376 GCA_037719755.1 Pyrinomonadaceae bacterium | reverse complement strand
GTAAAAGCATGATCTTTCTCGTCACTATATGGCAGCCACACCAAGGAAGTGGATTTTGTCAGTACCGCCTGCTTCAGCTGGGCGGGTTTTGCGAGCGCCACCACCCGCCCAGCTGAAGCAGGCCGTACTGCCTGTGCGTCTCAGACGGGGTCGGTATCTTGGTGTGCGCGGCATATAGCTGCAGGTAACATCAGTTCGACGCAAGCGAATCACGAGCGCACCGCGCGGAGCTAAACAGTAAGCACGGCGCGAGGTAAATCTTGTGCGGCACTCTGCTGCATAGCCCGCGTAAGCGGGCGAGAGAGTGTAGCCCCGCGCGGCGGCGTGGGATTCTGAGTCAGAAGAGATTTCGGAGCCTGCCTGAGCAGGCGGCAGAAGGCTCTCCGCTATCCAGTGCCCGCTTCTCTGTCGCCTGCTCAGGCAGGCTCACGGATGTTGCGGAGGATGCTTAACCCCAGGCTTGACCGCCTGGGGCTACGCTCTGCCGCCCGTTCAAGCGGGCTATGTTTGGATTTACTCAGAAGTCGCCTTCAGTCTGTTTGCGAGTGAGCGATAAATATTGCCCGCGATTTCGGCGGCGATCACTCCGCTTTCTTTCGCGCCGTGGATTTGGACGACGATGACCAGGCGCGGGCGATCGACGGGCGCGTACGAAGCGAAGAGGCCGAGGCCGATGTCGCCGTTCATGCTCGTTCCCGTTTTGCCCGCCACTTGGACGCCGACGTGGCGAGCGCCTTGCGCGGTGCCGTCGGTCACGGCCTTGATCATTCCGGGCACAACGGCGCGCAGCGTTTCCTGCGAAACGCCGGGTTGCTTTCTGATTTCGGCTTTAAAGTGATGCGCCTCTTCCGGCGTGCGCGGCGTGTGCGGCACCAGACGCGTGCCGCCGTTTGCGATCATCGAGACGAGCACGCCCAGCTGCAACGGCGTCACTTCGATGCCGGCGCCGGCGCCGCCCAGGCGGCCCACTGCGGCCTCCGCGCCAGTCGCGGGAAGCTTGCCCGAGATTTCGCCGGCGTAGTTGGCGCCCGTCGCTTCGCCGAGGCCGAACTGCCGTGCGTAGCCGAGCAAACGCTCGGCGCCGACGCGCTCTCCGACAATTTCAAAATAAGGCGTGTCTGAAATCGCGAGCGCGTCGGTCAGATCAAGCGACTTGGTTTTGCCTGGCGTCGCCGCCGCGGTGACGCGGATTTTTGCGTTGGGTCGAGCTGTTGCTCGCCGATGCCGGCGAGCGCCGTAATCAGCTTGAAGGTGGAAGCCGGCGCCCAACCGCGCTTCAGCGCCCACTCTTGATTGACGACGGCGTGGATGCGGCCGGTGCGCGGATCCATCACAACCACCGAGCCGGCGTGAGCGCCGAGCGCGGCGACGGCGGCGCGCCGCACCTCTTCATCTTCGCCGCGCGCGTCGTCGCGCGCGATCAAAGCCGCCACGTTGGACGCGTTTTGCGTGGACTCATAATTGGTGGATTCGATCACGGGCCGGGTCAGCGGCGCGGGCGCAAAGTTTCTCGCGGACAGCGCCACCGCAAGGCGTTGGCCGTCGATCACGCTGCGCGCGCTGGCCAGCACCGTGCAGACGGCGGCGACGGCCAAAGCCGCGGCGAGCAACCCGGAAGAGAGTTGCCGCCCTTGTTGCGCGCGGGTTTGATTAGTCGCCCGATGCGCGCCAGCAGCGGTGCTCCGCCGGCGCCAAGAGCCAGCGGTGAGCGCCAGCCACCGCCGCCGCCCGCTGCGACTCGCTGGCAGAGCAATTCAATTTCAGTTAACGCGCGCGCGTAAGTGGCCACGCTTCCCGTCACCGCGATCGCGCGATCATCGCACACGTGTTCGCGCTCGACGCGAATTTGTTTCGCAACCCACCACACGGCCGGATGATAAAAAAGTAACGCTTCGGCAAGCGACTGCAAAATATTAATCAAGTAATCGTGTCGGCGGATGTGCGTTAATTCGTGCGCCAGGATGGCCTCGAGCTGCGGCGCGCTTAAACTCGCAAAGGCGCTCTCAGGAACGAGCACCACGGGGCGCAGCCAGCCGATGGTGGTCGGCACCTGCACGAGCGTTGATTGATAGACGCCCACGCGGCGCGAGATGTCGAGATGCCGCGCCAGCCGGTCGAGCGCGGCGCACCACTCGGGCGCAACCGGGCGCAGTTGCTTCGCGCGTCGCAGGCGGTTAGCAATCAAAAGGCCGCCGCCCACGCGCGCCAGAAGCAATAGCACGCACATTAGCCAAGCGACGGCGAGCCAGGGCACCGCGACATTACGCGCGTTCAGACGATTGAGATGAACCGCCAAGGGAAAGCCCGCCGCAGCTTCTGCGCGCGGCAGAAACGGCCTCGCCGTTTGTTGCGACGCATCGCTCGCCGCCGCGCG
This sequence comes from Pyrinomonadaceae bacterium, assembly GCA_037719755.1. Lineage (GTDB taxonomy): Bacteria > Acidobacteriota > Blastocatellia > Pyrinomonadales > Pyrinomonadaceae > JBBJMB01. The sequence goes on along the minus strand of JBBJMB010000095.1, from coordinate 9,002 downwards.
CGGCTCGGTCAAAGCGGTGCGGTTATCGCTCGCAAATAATTCTTCGTTCACGGCGCGCATCGGCTCCGTGACAGCGTCCATAGTGGCGGCGGCGCGCCACGCCGTGAAGATCGGTGCGATGAGCATCAGCAGGAGCGCCGTCGAGGCCGCCGCATAGCGCAGGCCGGCGGAGTAATCGCGGAGCAACCGCAGAATAAACACTGTAAACAGCGCGATCAGCGCACCCTGCCACACGAAGTGCAGCAGCGCCCACCCGAGCGCGTGAATCACGGGTTCGGCCAAGATCATCTCCAGGTTAGTCATTTCCGACGGCCCTCCAATTCATCCAACATTTCTCGAATGCGCGCCAGCTCCTGCGGGGACGCCCGCTTCGCCGACAGCGCCTGCATCACGAGATTGCTCGCCGAGCCCTCGAAGGCGCGCTCCAACAAACTGCGCAGCATCTGACGTTGCGTTTGCTCGCGCGCCCGCGCCGGCTCGTAGACATGCGCGCGCTCGGCCTCATCGCGTCGCACCAATCCCTTTTCCGCCATGATCTGCATCATCTTGAGCACGGTCGTGTAGCCGGTCTCGCGCGCTCTGTTGATTTCGTCGTAGACTTCGCGCACGGTGCTCGGGCCGCGCTGCCATAAGACGTTTAAGATTTCGAGCTCCGCATCGGTCGGGCTCGGCAAGTTTTTAGTCGCCATGTGAGGTGCTCCTTTTCTCGGCCCGCACGTTATAGTACGAAACGACTCGTACTGTCAACGAAAAGTTTCGTACGAAGGATGGATGTGTCTCTCACGTTCACCAAAAAAGCTGCGCCCGCTCGAATTCGAGCGGGCGCAGCTTGCTGGCGGACAAGGCGGAGAAAAGCTGGCGGACGCGGGGGAGAAAAGCCGCCTCTACGATTCCGGGTAGCGCGTTAAAACGCGGTCTTTGTCTTTCACGTCGGCGGCCTCAATCGGAGTCAATTGTCCGACCTCGGTCGCGCCCTGCGCGGTCTCGACCGTGGTGAAACGCGGATCCCCTTTCCGGCGCGCGCCGGGCGTCGGTTCGCTGTCGACGCGCAGGTAATATTTCTGGCCGCGCTTCAGCTCGGTCGCGAAGGTGCCGACGCGCCCGCGCACCGCTCCGCTGCTGTTGTGCATGGGGGGGTCGAGCACCAAAATGACGCCGCGGCCGCTGGCCACGGCCGCGACCTGCTTGCCGTCAAAGAAAACGGGAATCTTACCCTGCGCCGTCGATTCTTCGCCCAGCGAGCGGTACACGTAGACGGTCGCCATGGTTGACGTTTTATCGACATGCGAATCGGTGCGATCCGTCGAAGTCTCGGGTTTTTGCGGCGGCGTGGCCGTCTGCTGTGCCGCCGCCGTCGGGGCCCCGGCGCTCGCGAGCAGCAGGAACCCAAAAAAGATTTTAGTAATCATATAAGCTTTCCTTTGCGGTGAGTGTGAAGCCGCATTCTGCCACATTTCGCGGGTAACAAAAAGTTCACGGCGTTCACGCAGAGACCGCCGAGGCAGCGCAAAGGAATATGTTGCCTCCTCGGCGTCTCCGCGGTAAATCTCTATATGCCGCGCACCGCAAGATACCGACTTGGCGACAGGGCTCTGGTCAGTACCGCCTGCTTCAGCTGGGCGGGTTCTTAGCGTCGCCAAAACCCGCCCAAGCTGAAGCAGGCGGTACTGACAGCAATCCACTTCCTTGGTGTGGCTGCCATATAGGAGCGTGTTGGGAAATTGTTTTCCGCTGCAAAGCGGCAGTGAGAAGGTAGCCCGCACGTGCCACGTCTGGCACACGCGGTCACGAATCGCCCACGTGGCAGACGCGGGCAGAAATATCTGGCACTCCTTTAGAGCGCTGAGATAACTACTTATCACTCTTCCAAAAAATTTCTTCGACGTTCCAAAGTGAATAAGGTGTCACTGCGCTCGGGCGGTAATTGCCGAGCCGCGCGGTGGCTGCGACGGTCAGGTGTCTGGCGACGATGGGGATCATTGGCAACTGCTCGGCGAGTATGCGCTGCACCTCGCGGAAGTCGGCGCGGCGCAGGTTTTCGTTCTTTGCGAAAGAAATGCCGGTCATCAAGGCGTCGATTTTGAGTTCCCAATCGCTTGGTTTTTCTTGTTTCGGCGCCCAAAAGTGCTGAGCGCCGGTGCTGCGCAAAACTCCGGCATAAGACGAGGGGTCGGGCTCGGTGACGGCGGTGCCGTAGAGCACCGCATCGTAGTCGTAGCTTTGCGACCAGCGGCGGGCAAGCTCGCCGGACTCGACGGGCGCGATGTGCACGCGCATGCCCACTTTGCCCAAATCTTCCTGGATGATCGCCGCCATGTTTTTGCGCGCCTCGTTTTCCGCGGGAACGATCAGCGTCCACTCCACTCTGTTTCCTTCCGCGTCGTAAAGCTCCGGCGCCTCTCCGGGGTTGCGCCAGGTAAAACCCGCTTCGGCGAGCAGAGCGCGAGCGCGATCCAGATCGTACGCATCTTGCGGAAGATCCGCGGCGTTCCACGCGCGGTTGCCCGGCGAGATGAATCCGTAGAGCGACGTGGCGAGCCCCTGGAGCGTTGTCGCGACCATCGAATCGCGGTCAATCGCGTGCGAGACGGCGCGTCGGAAGCGCACATCGCGGAACCAAGCGAGTTTGACTGAATCGACGGTTGAGCGATTGATTTTTTGAGCGGTGTTGAGGTTAAACCACAGATGGTCTGTGTTCAGGCCCGGCCCCAGATCATAGGCGCGCACTGCGGCGGCCGCCGCCTCCGATCCGTGGGGCAAAGAGCCGTAATCACTTGGCCGGATGCGGTCCACTACATCGAGCGCGCCTTGGTTTATGCGCACATTGGCGTTGCTCTTGTCGGTAATGGTCTCAACAGAAATTGATTCCAGGTTAGGAAGTTGATTGCCTGCTGCGTCGCGCTTCCAATAGTGGGCGTTGCGGCGCAGCGTGACGCTCTCACCCGGCACCGCCGATTGGACTGTGAAAGCGCCGGAGGTAACGATGCGCTGCGGATCAGAGGTGATGTTGTAGGCATCTCGCAGCGAGCCTTTACGAAGTTCTTCTTCGAGCACGTGGCGCGGCAGCACGGCGATGTTCGAGAAGTAAGACTCGGGCACCGCCACTGCCTCCGGGAAAGTGAGCTGCAAGTGGTGCGCGTCCTTGACCTGCGCTGTGATTTGCTTGCCGCCGATCATCATCAAGTCGCGGAAAAGCGGCGACGCGGTGCGCTCATCGTACATCGCGCGCAACGTGAAAGCGACGTCTTCGGCCGTCAATTCGCGTCCGTCGGAAAAGCGCGCGTCGTCGCGCAGCGTGAGCGCGAAAGCTTTGCCGTCGCCCACATCTTCCCATGCGGTGGCGAGGGCCGGGACATAAGTCTGCCGGTCATGATCGAACTCGACCAAGCGCCCGCCCATCAGGAAAAACGTCGCAATGTACGACGGTTCGTCCGACACGGCGAGGTAGTTAAATGTCTTCACCGGCGCCGCGACGCGGTAGCGCAAAGTGCCGCCCATCGGGCCGACCGCGCGCCGATTCTCCGCAGTGCCGACCCCTTGCCGCGATTCACCGGATGGTTGAGATTGACAAGACGCAAACGCGAAAAGCACTGTCAGCAACAGCGTAAAGCGCAGTAAGATAAAGTGGCGATCTTTTAAGTTTTCCATTGGCGGGTCAGAGTCGGCCGAGAGGTTTATCTGTCAAGTGCGTGACGGCCGTGATTCAATCACGGATATAGCGCGCTGTCTAGATCCTTTAAAGGTAGTGGCCCGAAGATGGGAAGAGCTGCGGAAGGCGGAAGGCGGAAGGATGAAAGCTCAGGATAAAAAAATTAATAAAAGTTCTTCCGTCCTGATGTTTCATCCTTCCGCCTTCCGCCTTCCGCCTTCATAACAAGTCTTGGGTCACGCCGAAAAGATGTTGCGCCTCATTCTTTCCAGGCTGCTGCAAGCGCTGCTGGCGCTTCTCTTGATCTCCACCCTCACCTTCTCGCTGCTGGCCGCAGTAGGAGGCGATGCGTTGACCGCATTGCGGGTTGACCCGCTTATCTCTGAGGAAAGTATTCGCCGCTTAAGCCGCGTCTACAATTTGGACCAACCGCTTCACCTGCGCTACGCGCGCTGGGTTTCCGGCCTCCTTCTGCGCGGCGACCTTGGCCAATCCTTTTTCTATCAATCATCCGTCTGGAGCGTGCTCAAACCGCGTCTTTCGTCCACACTGCTGCTCGCGAGCGCAGCCCTTATGATGGCCGTCGCTTGCTCAGCGCTTTTAGGCGCGGCGAGTGCGCGGCGCCCCAACTCTTTGATTGACCGTTTTTGCGGATTGGTGATTCTTTTGACCGCGTCGACTCCGCGCATCGTGCTCGCCTTAGCGGCCCTCGCGTTGATCGCGTCGATGCCCGCCGCCGCCGACCGAGCGTTCCAAACAACACCGGGCAGCTTCAGTTGGCGCGGTGCGTCCGGTGACGTGTGGCAACTCTGTCTGGCGGCGTTTGTGCTGAGCGTGCCGCTTGTGGCCATCTTTCTGGGCCAGACGCGCGACGCGCTCAAAGCGGCGCTCGCTCTTGATTTCGTCCGGGTCGCGCGCGCGAAAGGATTAAGCGAAAGGGCGGTGCTTTTTCGCCACGCCCTTCGCGCGGCGCTCAACCCCCTGATCACAACGTTCGGGTATTCGCTCGGCAGTTTGATGAGCGGATCGGTCGTGGTCGAAACGATCCTTAATTGGCCGGGACTCGGTCAATTGAGTGTGACCGCAGTGCGCAACCGCGATGTGCCGCTGTTGATGGGCGTGGTGATGCTCACTTCGGCGGCGGTGCTGCTCGGCAACCTGCTGGCCGATGTGCTGCAGCATTTGAGCGACCCGCGGCTCCGGCGCGCGGCCGATTCGGCGCGCAAATCCTCGCCCGCATGACGCATCAACACATTAACACGGGATGGCCGCAGTTGCTCGCCGTACGGCTGCGCAGCGTGCGGCGCGATTGGACGCTGACGGCCGGCATCGCGATTATCAGCGCCTGCTACTTGGTCGCCATTTTTGCAGACTTCATTGCGCCTTACCCCTACGCCTCGCAATCGCGCCGCGAGCCGTTCGCGCCGCCCGCCCGGCTCGGCCGTTGCCCGCCAAGCGAGGTGGCCGGATTTCTGCCGCGCCTGTGCCTTTACAAACAAACGCTCATCGATCCGCTCGCGCGGCGCTACGGCGAGGATGCGCGCGCCGCACCACAATCGCTCACTCTTTTTCCCCGCGGTTATTCCTACAAGCTTCTCGGCTTGATTTCCGTTGAAAGACATTTATTTGGCGTGGAAGCGGCGGCTTCGGGCGAGCCCGCTCGCCTTTATCTGCTTGGCGCAGACCGGCTTGGCCGTGACCGCTTTTCGCGATTAATTGTGGCCGCGCGATTCTCGCTGCTCACCGGACCGATGGGAACGCTTTTGGCGGGCGCTCTTGGAATAATCATCGGGTGTGTGGCCGGCTCGGCCGGGGGCGCGGCGGATGCGGCGCTGATGCGACTGGCGGATGTGCTGATGGCGCTTCCGACTTTGGTGATTGTTTTGGCGGTGAGGACCGCTTTTCCACTTGAGCTTCCGCCTTCGCGGGCGGTTCTTCTGCTCGTCTCAATTTTCGCGTTGCTCGGCTGGGCCGAGATGGCGCGCTTGGCCAGAAGCATGGTGCTGGTGCTCGGCGAGCGCGAATTTGTGGTGGCCGCCAAGGGGCTCGGGCTTTCCCGCACGCGCATTCTTTTCCGCCACATTCTTCCGAACGCCGCGCGACCCTTGATTGTCCAAGCCTCGCTGATGTTTCCCGCGTTTTTGCTGGCCGAAACGGCGCTCTCATTTCTCGGCGTCGGTCTGCAAGAGCCCGAGCCAAGCTGGGGCAACATGCTGGCCGAAGCGACCGACCTCGCCCAGCTTCGCCGCAGCACCTTCACGCTGCTTGCGCCCGCCGCGGCCATCCTGCTTGTCACGCTCGGCGCTCATCTGTCAGCCGCGGCTTTGAAGCGACGCGGCGGTCAAGCTGTGTCGTAACCGGCGCCGTTGACAAATAAAGAGGCCGGAGCGAGGAACCAATTAGTCCTCACCCCGGCCAAAGCTTGATCTCATCAATTTGTTTTAGTAATTTCTGTAGCCGTCTCGGTAGCCGTTCTCAAACCCTTCGCGAAAGTAGCGGCGGTACAGTTCCCGATCACCGAGCCGCGAGCTGTAGTCTTCCGTGGCTTTTTGGTAATCGCCTTCATCTCGGAAATCGTAGCGGTCACCGCGGCTGCCGTCTTTACGGCCTTCCTGGATGCCGTTGTTATACCCGGCGTTGAGTGCGGTTTGTCGCAGTTGGAAGGACCCGCCGTAATTGCTGTTGCCGTCGCCCCAGCCGCCGTTGTTGCCCCAGCCGCCGTTGCTGCCCCAGCCGCCTCCGCGACGGTCGTCACGCCGGTCACGGCGGTCATCGCGCCTGTCTTCACGCCTCTCCTCGCGACGTTCACGCCTTTCCCGGCGTTGTTCGCGCCGCCAATCATCGCGCCTACCCCAGTCACCGTCTTGGCGTTGGGCTGCGACACCAACCGTCGGCAGAATGAGAAACAATCCGAGCACCAGCACAAGCGTCTTTGTGAACAAATTTTTCATCTTTGTATCCTTCTTGAGTTCCAATAATTTGATGCGCGACATCGTGAAACTCTCGGCCGGGGCGTTGACAAGCGTCGTGCCACAGGCGGCGGACAATCAGGCCCTCGGTAAATTACGGCCCCGATGTTAGCGGGTGGTTCGGAGTAATACACGATTAAGTCATTCCGTCGTACCGTATGGTGTGCGGGCGAGCGTATCTTTGCGGAAACCTGAGAACGCGCTTGGGCTGATTTTTATTTTGGCTAGCTTTACGGACGCTCAGTTAAAACTTGGCACGTTGTACCATCGCGGCTGAGCATCTACGAAAAGTCTGGATTTGGGAATTGCCAGCGAGTCGTTGGCCCGAAATTCATCGCGGCAGATGGGCCTGAAGTCCTCAGCGAGGTTGACGAGCTGGCCGGGGATGGGCACTTTCATGCGCGAGCGCTTTTGGTAATCTCGGGTGCGGCCGCGCACGCGCGTATAATAGTCTCGAAAGTGAATTGGCAAAACACTCAGCGCTTTAACCCAGTAGTAAGCGCGGCCGAAGTAGGCCGCGTGGAGCCAGCGCTCCCAGGGGCGCGGTTGGTACAGGTTTTTACCCAGGCTCGGCGTGTACAGCGGAAGCCAAATCAGGTAAATGCCGCGGCGGGCGTACTGCTCTGTGCGGTACTGGATTTTATCCAACGAGAGCGTGCTGATCTGCACCTCGATGGCGACGGGCACGCCGTTTAAGTAAGCGCTCACGTCGGGCCTCACGGCGCCGAGGCTGCGCTCCATCTCGCACTTTGTGACTTGCGGATGAGCGACAAGGTTTTCGTAAATCTCAAGTTTGCAGCGGCGATGTTCTTCGGATTCGCCGGTGCCGTATTCACACGTGACCGGCGGCTGATGTGCAAAGTGCGGCGCCTTAATGCCGCCGCGCCTGAGCGTGAGCAGGCTGCGGCAACAGTGACACTCGAAGGGCCCTTCATTTTTCTCCACCTCCCAAGCGCCAACTTTTTCCTTGTCTGAGCGCTTAAGCGCGGTTAACATATTTCTCGCGCCCCATTATTCACACTTGCTCGAACAGCTTGTTGATGGCCGCCTCGACGGACGCCGCGTCCAAATTTCTTTTGAAGATGATTGTGTGCGGCGGAACGCGCGCGAGCGGCTCACGGCTGCCGCGCAGCTCGTCCCACGCGGCGAGCAGGTAGTTTTTGACGGGGCCGTGCTCAAATTCCTTGAGCCTCTCTTGCAGATAGCGCGGCGTCCAGAAACCCAGCACCTCCAGATAGACTTCCCTGCCGTCAGAATGCCGAAAGACGAAGTCGGGAATAAACGCCGACTCGCCCAAATCGATCACTTCGCTGCTGACGTCCATTTCCCACAAACTCTGAAGGCGCTCCCAAGTAGCGGCGAGTTTCTCGCCGGCCAGAGTTTTCCAGCCGAGCGGCGGCGCCTTGATAGTGCGAACGCAATTGCTGCTGTTCGCTGTCAAGCTCGAAATACGCGCTGCGGCTCGCGCCGCTGGTGAGCCGGAGGCTAATCTCGGAGCGCATGCGCCATCCGCGGCAAAGCAATAACGCGGGCAAAAAGACGGCCATTTGTACGCCGTACTTTTGCGAGCGATGGAACATCGAAACGGGCCCGTCGAGCCGAATCTCGTAGCCGTCGCGTGCGCTTCCCCGATCTGGTGAATCAAGCGGTAAGCCTTGATGGCGCCGAACAACTCGCGGTAATAATCCGCGGCCTGCGGCTCGATCCACAAACGCATCTCCACGCAGCGATAAAGCAGCGCCTGCGCCTGCGCCAAATTGTAGAGGTCGAGCAATTGCTCTTCGGTGAGCGGCTCAAAGTAATTTAGTTTTTGATTTTCCGGCAGATCCGCGTAAAGCCCTTCGAGCAAAGCTTGCGGCGGACATTCAAGCTCCAAAGCCGTTTCTCTGATTATCAATTCGCGCTTGGCGTCATCGCCGATCACCGGATGATTGCGCCCGGCTGCAAGAAAGAGCGCGCGGCGAATCTCCACGGGTTCAACCGCGCTCGCCGTTTCAAAGTCGCAGCGATCCGTCAGCAATTTGATTAAGCCGCGCAGTATCCGGTAGTCCACGCCGAGTCCGACGTGCGCGTCGAGCGCCTCGGAAAGCTCGGCGCGCCGACGGCCTTCGTGCGCCGCGAAGATCGCGATCAAGTCGGCGGCGTCTTGCAGGTATTGAGAGTCGCGCGCGTCTATGTAGCGCGGCCCGGTTTTCGTTCCGCGGTGCCAGCTTTGAGCGAGATCCGCTGTGAGCATCCTTAATACCCGAACATGCCAGGATTGTCGCGCCACACGCGCGTGTCGCTAAACTGATCGCCGCCGCTGCGCCGGTCGCTGATGCGCTCTTCGGTGGTGTCCGTTGTCACCACTTCGTAAAGCACAGCTTCTTTGCCGGGGCTCATGC
>JBBJMB010000094.1:0-11462 GCA_037719755.1 Pyrinomonadaceae bacterium | reverse complement strand
AACCTTTCGTCGTACCTGACGAGGAGCTTAGTAACGGTAGAGAAAGATTCTTCCACGCGACCGATGCGTACGGCGTCAGCTTGGCGCAGTTGTTCGGATCCCGCGTGTGCGTCGGCGAGCCCATCCACTTTCGCGCTGAGTTGCGCAAGGGTGCCTATGATGAAATCCATCTGGCGCTGTCGCTCTTCGTCAGTCACTTCCTCACCCCTCTCACGCCGTCATTTTCACTTTCCTTCAAGGCCTCATGAGTGTGGGCCTTCTAGCCTCGCCCGAGCGCTGAGAGCACGCGAGATTCAAAGCGCGCGCCCTCTGGTAATTGTTGTGTCGGGTCTTCTCTGCTCACGCCTGAGCGTTTCCGTTCTGTTTTCTTGTCAGCTGCTCAAGCCTCACCACGGCCTCTTCTACGGTCGAGATGCGCGCCTCCTGGGTATCGAACCTCTCGTCGTAGCGTACCGCCAGAGCGGTGAGGGTGGTCAGAGCATCTTCTACGCGTGCCAGCCTTACGGCGTCAGCTCTACGCTCGAGATCGGACTGATCGAAACGCGCGCTCAGTTGTGCGAGCGCATTGATGGTGAAGTCCATTTGGCGCTGTCGCTCTTCGTCGGTCATTTCTTACTACCTTTCTTTGTCGCTCTGACTTTAGTCGGCCTTACTCGCGGCGAAATCATAGCTGCTCGTCTTTATACATTGGTTTTCAACGTGTGACATGACGCGCCAACCCACTGTCGTGCGTGTCGCAGGTGGTATTTAGTTGTGTCCGTTGCGACCCTCAATAAATCGGTTAACAGCCGCAGTCAACTCGACCAGCGCGGATTCCGTTTTAATCTGCGCGTCGGCCAAAGCGGCGATCTTCTGTTCGGCATTGGCCTGCGCTTCGCCGAGCGTCACCAGCGTCTCACGGAGACTCGTCTGCCCGTCGCCGAGTTGGTTGATCCATCCTCGCTGCGTCTCCAGGCGCTCGTCGCGCTGCGCGCAAGCTGGATCAAAATGTCCGCGCGCGACTCGGCCTGCGCGAGCAGCTCCGCGAGCGTGGTGTAAGCGTTTTCAAGTCTGAGAAGTCTTTCTTCGGTACTCATCTCTTCCCGCCTTTCTTCTTCGTCTTCTTGTTAGCCTCTTCGGCCTCTGTCGCCGTGGCTTCGAGGCGCGTCAAAGATTGGTTTTTGTCATGAAGTGGGATAGATTGATCAACGTCTTGTTGGTTCACACTCGATGACTCGCTGCATACATGGCGAGCGGTCAAGACCTGGAAACAAGTTTCATTTATAACCGCGGCCGAACGAGCAGTTTAACAGTTTGCCGAGTTTCGATGCCATCATCCGAAAAGTTTATTGTGGAGCGCAAGCGCGCGTGGAAGCGGTTAGAAGAATTGCTCGCGCGCGTCGACCGCTCGTCGCTGCGCAGACTTCACCGCGAAGAGGTGCGCGAGCTCGGCGACATCTACCGCCGGACGGCCGCGGATCTGGCGATCGCGCGCGTCGAGTCGCGCGACCCGCAGTTAATCAGTTACCTCAACAGCTTGGTGATTCGCGCGCACGGCCGTATTTACCGCGCCGATTCGTCGGGCGGCCGGCGCGTGCGCGAGTTTTTCACGCGAGATTTTCCGCAGACGTTTCGTCGCACGTGGCGCTACACGGCCATCTCGTTCGCGATCTTTATGGGTTTCTTTATCATCGGCTTTGCGCTCACGTGGCGCGACGCAGAGTTTTCCGAGCTGGCCGGCGTCGATTCATACTTTCGCGAAGTTACCATCAAAAACAAAGTGCATTGGTGGGAGCGCCTTAATGAAGGGCACCAGGTCGGCGCGAGCTCGATTATGACCAATAATATAGGCGTCACGGTTTACGCCTTTGCGCTTGGCGCGATGGTCGGCGTCGGCACTCTTTACGTGCTGGCCCTCAACGGCCTCTCCATCGGCGCGGTGCTCGCGCTGTGCTACCGCGCCGGCTACGGCAACGATTTGCTCACCTTTATGGCCGGGCACGGAGTCGTCGAGCTGTCGTGCATCTTTATGTCAGGCGCGGCGGGTTTTTTGATCGGCGAAGCGATCATCGCGCCCGGCGATCTCTCACGGGCCGATGCCCTGAAAGCGCGCGCGACCGACGCGATCCGGCTGATCATGGGCTCGGCGCTACTGCTGATTGTCGCCGGCACGATTGAGGGCTTCGTCTCACCGGCGCCGTTGCACCCGGCGAGCAAATTTGCGGTCGCCGCGCTGAGCGGCCTTGCGCTCTACGCCTACCTGCTCACGGCCGGGCGCGCGCCACTCTCAACCGCGGCGGAGACATAAATCTGATTTCGGACAACAAGGGTGGTATGATTGGCTTCTCTTAAATCTTTGCGACACTTTCGCGTCTTCCCTTCGCGCTTCTTTGCGTTTAAGTAAGTGTTACCTCAACGCCAAGTGTCGCCAAGAGTAAGTTCTTCAACAGAATTCCTTCTCTAAAGGTGCCTTATGAATAATGATCGCACGCAGTCCCGTCGAATGATGATAAAGATGGCCGCGGCTTCGGGCATTGGCCTTCACTTGCTCGGCCGCGGCGTAGAAGCTTCGGCCGCGCAAAAGCAAGGAGCGCTCGCCGCCGGCGACCCGTGGCACGGTTTCAAGGTCGGCGTGGCCTCATACACGCTGCGCAAAATGCCGCTTGACGACGCGATCAAGGCCATTCAGCGCGTCGGTTTGCAGTATGTCTCGATCAAAGACTTTCACTTGCCGCTCAAGACCACGAAAGAAGAGCGGCAAGCGGCGGCGCAAAAATTTAAGGCCGCCGGCATCACGCCGCTCAGCTGCGGCAACATCACCATGCAAAACGACGAGGCCAACGTTCGTCAGGCGTTCGAGTACGCCCGCGATGCCGGCATCCCGACCATCGTGTGCAGCCCCGACCCGAACTCGATGCCGATTCTCGACCGCATGGTGAAGGAATTCGACATCAAGCTCGCGATTCACAATCACGGCCCGGAAGACAAGAAATTCCCTTCGCCGTATGACGTGTGGAAAGCGATTGAGAAATATGACCGGCGGATCGGCTTTTGCATCGACGTGGGCCACACGGCGCGGGCGAAGGTGGATCCGGCCGAGTCAATCTTGCGGTTCCGCGAGCGCCTCTACGATCTGCACTTCAAAGACCTCAACAGCACCGAGCCCGACGGCCAGACCATCGAGATCGGCCGCGGCGTGCTCAACTTATCGAGCGTGTTGCAGGCACTGGTGAAAATCAAATTCTCTTACCTCGTCAGCTTCGAGTACGAGAAGGACGCAGACGATCCGCTGCCCGGTCTTGCCGAATCAGTCGGCTACACGAAGGCGCTGCTCGCCGGCATGAAGAGTTAATCAAGCCTCGCCATGAGTTGACCCTTCTTTGCGACACTTTGCGTCTTCTCTTGGCGATGCTTTGCGTTTAGGTCAGACCAACTTAAACGCAAAGCATCGCCAAGAGCTTAAAACAAACGAAGTTTTGTTCGACGACCTCCAGATAGTTGTAATCGGCGCCTTTGCGCTTGAGCAGAGAGTGAGTGAGAAAAGAGCGATCCCTGATATCTCACTCACGTCAAACACAGAGGAAAGATCCTACAGCAGCCCCCGTTCTTTCACCCTTAAATAAGTCTCCAGCAGCGCCGGCGCGAGGGCGGCGGCGTTGATGTCGAGCGCCAACCCGCCTTGCGCCTCCACGTGGCGCAGCGCCGCTTCTCGTTGCCGCATCATCTCTTCAGCCACGGATTGCACGAAAAGCTCGCGCACCGTCGCGGGCGTTTCGCGCACCGTCGCTTGCAAATCGCGGTCGCCGATGGTGACTACCAAGGGCAGGTGGCGCGGGCGCAGAAGTTTGAGCGACGCGAGCAGTTCGCGCGAGCCTTCTTCGTCGACCAAATCCGTGAGCAGCACAATGAGCGCGCGCCTTTTACATTTCGTGTAGATAAACTCAAAGGCGCGCGTGTAAGACGGCTCGATCATCTCCGGCTCGACGCCGTGCAGCGCTTCAAGGGCGGCTTCAGTTTGTTCGCGCCCGCGGCCCGGCGGAAGATAAGCCTTGATGTTGCGGCCGAACACCAACAGGCCGGCGTTGTCGCCGCCGCGGGCCGCGGCCGACATGAGCGCGAGCGTCGCATTGATCGCCGCGTCGAGCTTCGTTTCGCGCTCGATGCGCGCCGTCATCAACCGCCCGGCGTCAAGGGCGATCATCACCGTTTGGTCGCGCTCGATCTGATATTGACGCGTCACCATCCGGCCGCGCCGCGCGGTGGCCGTCCAAGAGATGTGCCGCAATTCGTCGCCGGGCACGTAATCGCGCAGCGACTCGAATTCGCGTCCCTCGCCGCGCGCGTGCGCCCGCCGGTGCGCCGAGACGAGCGACTGCGCGCCCAGCGCTTTGAGCTCCGCTTCGCGCGCTCGGCGCAGATTCGGGTAAACTTTAACCGCAAGCGGTTCGCCCACAAGCGTCTGACACCACATCAAGCGCCACCGCGAAAGATATCGAACCGCCACGCGCCCGAACTCAAATCGCCCGCGCCGCGGCGGCACCAGCACATACGCCACCCGCGCCGTGGCCATTTCTTCGAGCCGCAGCTTCGCTTCGCGCTCGCCTTTGAGCGCCATCTCCGGCGGATACTCATCCTTCACCCGCAGCGTGAACGCCCGCTGTGAATGGTTCGACAAATTGACGCTCACCTCGCTTTCCGCCCCGATCTGCATGCGCCCCGCGATCTCGCGCGTCACTTGCAGGTCTCTCGGCCATCGACTGCGACGGCCATCGAACATCGCCGCGGTAATCAGCAAAAGGTCGTAAACAAGCGTCGCCCACCTCAATCCCGGCCGCTCCCACGACATGGAGAGCGGCACCAATCCGGCGGCCAACAACAAGTAGAAGAGTTTCGCGGGAACCATAACTCATCCATTGCGCTTGCTTTGCGTCTTCCTCTTTGCGCTTCTTTGCGTTGAGGGGAGACTTACTTAAACGCAAAGCATCGCCAAGAGAAGACGCAAAGGGGCGCAAAGAGGGGTCAATTCGTGACTCGGGTTGACTAACATCAGACCTCTCTATCTTGGCACCTTCACAGTATTCAAAATGTCCGTGATCACAGAATCCGGTGTGGCGCCGTCGAGTTCGGCTTCGGCGCGGAGGGCGAGGCGGTGACGCAACACGGGGCGCGTCATGTCGCGCACGTCGTCGGGCGTAGGGAAGGAGCGGTCGCGGATGGCGGCGAGCGCTTTGGCCGAAAGCAGCAGGGCCACGGAGCCGCGGGGGCTCGCGCCGTACGTCAGCGACGGGTGGTTGCGTGTGCGGGCCACGATGTCGACGATGTATTTTTGCACGCCCGGCTCGGTGCGCCCCGCGCGAACTTCCGCGCGGCAGTGTGAGATGGCGGCCGCGTCCGGCAATTGTCGGATGTCAAGCTGCTCCAGCCGCCGCGCGTTGAAACCTTCGTCCCAGTTGGCGACGACTTGCAGTTCTTCTTCGGCGCTCGGATAGTCGATCTCGATTTTTAACAGAAAGCGGTCGAGTTGCGCTTCGGGAAGCGGGTAGGTGCCTTCAAACTCGATGGGGTTTTGCGTGGCGAAAACGGTGAAGAGCGGCGAAAGCGTGTGCAGCTCGCCGTCAATCGTCACCTGTCGCTCCTCCATCGCTTCAAGCAATGCGGCCTGCGTTTTCGGCGGCGTGCGATTAATTTCGTCGGCGAGCAAAAGATCAGTGAAGACCGGCCCCCGTCGCAACGCAAAGTTCGAGGTTGTGGTGTTAAAGACGTTGGTGCCGGTGATATCTGACGGCATCAAATCCGGCGTAAACTGGATGCGGCTAAAAGTCGCGTCGATGACGCGCGCCAGCGTCTTCACGATCAACGTTTTGGCGGTGCCCGGCACGCCCTCAACGAGCGCGTGCCCCTCGGCCAAAATCGCCACCAAGATCTGCTCGATCACCGCATCCTGGCCGACCACCACCTTGCGCAGCTCTGCCCTGATATGCTCAACCGTCGCGGGAACATGATGAAAATGCATAAAAACACATTATGAACGATGAACGCGGAACGCGGAACGATGAAGTTAAGACAGGAGGAATTTATTAAATCTTTTATCCTGAGCGTTCATCGTTCATCGTTCATCGTTCTGACTTCCAAACCCCTTGTTTGGCTTCGCGGCGGCGCGTTTGCGTGCCGAGCAGTCGTTCCACGCGGCGCAACTCGGCGGCCAGTGCGAGCGCCTTTTTTCCGTCGGTTGGGGCTCCGGCGATGGCTTCGTCGCATGCGCGCATGATTTTTTCCAGTTCTTGCTTGCTGATGCGGCCCGATTGATCGGCCACTCTGACGGCGATACGCTCGCGCGAGGCCGAGGCCTCGGTGCCGCTCGTGCGGGCGAGCACGCGGCGCGTGCGCGCGTAGATGTTTTCCAGCGCGAGGTCGAAGGCGCGCGCCCTCATTTGCAGCTCGGCCATGGAGGTGATGAATTCTAATTTTGAGCGCCGGTCTTCGTGCGGCGCCGGCAACGCCCTCGCAAAGCGCCGGCCGCGCGCCCAAGCGAAGACGAGGACGAGCAGCACGAGTTGCGCCGCCAGCACAGGGACGGGCGTTCCGGCGAAATAAGTAAAGAGTGTTTCGCGCGCCGCGCCGTGGCCGTGATGATATTCGTCAAAGGCGACGAGTCCCGGCTCGCGCCCCCGATCAGGTTTAAGGCGAGCTGCAAATTATCCGCGCGAGCGATGCCATATTGGCCAGCAGGAAGGGATCGCTGAGCAGCATGATGCGCCCTCCCCCGTAAGCGTGATCGACCAGCAACGCGCCCTGCTCGTCGGAGAAATGCACGACCGGCGCCGTTGACAGTGGCGCTTCCTCTTCTGCCTCTTCCTCGTCGCCGGTATGGGCGGCGGGCGGCGGAGTTGGCGACGACAACTCGCCGTCAGTTTCCTCTTCATCATCTTCGCCTGCGTCAATCACGGAAAGCGTCAAGCGCGCCGCGTAGCGCGAAGGCATGATCGCTTTCACTTCGCGCGTCAACAGCGTGGGTTGCGCGGGCGAAAGCTGTGTCACGCCTTGGGTGACGGCCTCGGGCTTTTCTTCTCCGAGCGTGAAGCTCGGTTCGGCGAGCATCCGCGCGAAGAGATGCCAGCCGGCCAGCATCCGTAGCAACTCCGGCGCCAATTCGCGATCAACGATCACGAGGCGTCCTCCCTCTCCGACCCACCGCGCGAGCGAAACGTGCTCTTTTTCATCGAACGGAATCCGCGTCCTGCCGATAATCAGCAACACCTGAGGACGCGACGCGCCCCCGTCCAGCAGCGACACCAGCGACTTGCGCCAACGCACTACACGGTAATCGCTGCCTTGCAAAAACTCGAACAAGCCCCGCGTGCCCGTATTGCCCTCGTGATAGCTCGACCGATTTGGATTGAATTCCGAATCCGCCGCCGGCTCATTTTTGTAAACGTAAGATGCGGCGTTCAAAATGGCCAGCAATCCGAGCAAAAGCGCCACGGTCGCGATGAGTGCTAAGCGTGTTCGCATATTTAAAGAGTGACAAGTGACGAGTGACAAGTGACAAGAAAGAACTTGTCTTGATCTTGTCACTTGTCACTCGTCACTTGTCACTTTCTACCAGGGCTTGCTGGCATTGGGCGCGAAA
The DNA here is from genome assembly GCA_037719755.1 of Pyrinomonadaceae bacterium. Lineage (GTDB taxonomy): Bacteria > Acidobacteriota > Blastocatellia > Pyrinomonadales > Pyrinomonadaceae > JBBJMB01. The sequence continues at coordinate 3,853 of JBBJMB010000094.1, read as the reverse complement.
GGCGTGCCAGTCGTGCTGTTGGGCGCCCTGAGTTTCGGCGCCGTACCAGCAACTTTCGAAGCTGTAGGTGAGCGGATGCACCTCGGCGTAGAGCGCGGGACGTTGGCTGAGCGCCTGCAAGTAATCGCGGTTCGTTTTGTGCTGCGCGAGCCGCAGCAATTTGCGGTCGCCAAGCTCGCACAACAGTGCGATATAAGCTTTGCGAATCGCGGCGCGCGTTTCGCCGCAGCGGGCGAGCGCTTCGGCCTCAGCGAACAAATCGGCCGCGTTTTCGTCGGCTTCGACGCGTTCCCCAAGCACCACGCGCGCGGCGCGCTCCTCCGTGGTGCACTTCCGGCGGAAATTGCCGAGCAGACTCGGGCCCAGTTTCCAGCCGAGGAAAGCGAGCAGGCCGACGAGCAGCACGCAAATCAAAGCGAGCGCCAATTTGGGAAGATTGCTGACTCCGCTGACCGGCTGAATTTTCGGCGGCGAGGGCAGCAAATCTCGCAGCCATGCAAAGAACTTTCTGAAGGCCTCTGCGATCGCCTCGCCGAGGCGGGCGAGCGCGGTTTTCTGATCGTCTTTGCGCTCTCGTCCTTTGTTCATTCGTTCTAAAATCGCGTTCAGTCGCGCACGGTCGTCGGCTCTGTCGCTCACCTTTTCCGCGCGCTCCACTTCAAGCAAACGCTCATCAAGCGCTTGCAGCCGCTCCGCAATACTTGTGAGCGCGTGGCGGTTCGCCCACGCGCTACGCTCCGCAAAATGTTGCTCATATTCTGTGAGGGCCGCGTCGAGCCAGGTGTTGTCCACCTCCGTAGCGCTTCCGCCGCCCTCACGTTCGACCGCGCAACGCGGGGAAGCGCGCCGCGCAGTTCGCGAAAGGTCGCGGCTGTTTGCGGTGCATCGCTGTTCTCCGCCGCGAGCAATTCATCAAGGGCCGCCACCGCGCGGTCAACTCGCTTGTGGTAGTCATCAAACGGCATCGCCATGACGCTCGCCTTAAACATGAAAACAACGGCGAGCACACACAAAGCGCAACCGCGAAGCTTGAACGGCCGTATCCGTGTTGTGGTTATCTTTGAGAGTTGCAGTGCGTGGCTCATCGAAATCGTCATCGCAAGCCGAGGATTGAACCGGCCGGCGGCGCGGGCGGCAGATCAACGCGCTCTGCGGGGTCGGCGACCAGAGCCGGGGCAAACGGCACGCGGTAATTGCCTTTTAGTACGGGCATCGGGCCGAGACGATTCATCGCCATCAGTTCGACATCGTAGGCTTCGCGCCTGACCCGCTCGTCTATGTAGAGCAAAGAAAGGCCAATGATCAGAACCGGGGCCAGCAGCATGGTGCTCGCCTGCGTCAAAGCGTTGTAGCTGATTTCGTACCAGAGCGGATGGTTGGCGCCCATAAAGGGCAGTAAATCGATGCCGTTCACATAAGCGTACCAGCCGAGCGGCACGGCCAGCAGCGCGAGCGCCGCGTAAGTCGCGAAAAGACTAAAAAAGGCGAGCGCCGCCAAGCGTCGCGCATTGCCTTGCGCCAGGGCGGCGCTGCGACTAAGCGAAGCCATCACGCCTTTCCCCTCAACCAGGAGCACCTGCGGCACATACGCCACGCGCCCGACCAGGAAAAAGAACAGCCACAATCCGCCGAGCACCGAAGCGATAGTGATCGTGACGCCGAGCATCGCCGCCAGCCAAGCCGGAGTGTAAATGGCCGCAAGCCCGACAATCATCGCCGCCACCCAAAACACCATGATCCACGCGACAAGCGCGACTCCCGCCGAAACCGCAGCGAAAATGGTCGCCAGCACTGTCGCCGCGAGCAATGCCCAAAAGCGCGCCCGCACATTGCGATACGTCGAGCGCACAGACACCGGCTCCGCCCACAACAGATGCGCCACCAAGTTACGCGCCGCCCCGCCCATCACAATCAGAAAAAGCAAATTACTGCCGATGGAGAGCAGCAGGCCGATCCCAGCGACGAAGAAATATGCGGCCAGCTCCGTGTCGCTTGTGGTGCGCGTCGATTCCCTCACTCCCAACGCCCACAAGACGGATCCCACGCTCGACACCAGCACCGGCGGCGCGGCCATGCGCAGCAACGTCACGAAATGTCTGCGGTAGAGACGCACAGAGCGGTCGATTAAGTCGCCGGCGCCGAGCGGCGCCAAAGGCAATTGGTTAAATGCCATTGCTGTTGTCTCTTGCTGTTGTCTCTTGCCGGTGTCTCTTGCCGGCGAGGGCGATTGGGAAGAGGCGACGGATCTGATTTTCGTTTGGCTTTCTTCGCCTGCTCGTTCAATCAGTGAGCATCCGCGCAAGCGAGGCGAAATCATAGGCGACGACGGGCACCGCCAGTTGGCGCTCAAGTTCAGCGATGGTCATCCCGTCCAGCATCACCGTCTCGTCGCTTTTAATGGCGGAGCGCGGAACGATCAAAAGCGGCTTACGCACGCGGCCGCGCGCCGCCAAAATATCAGAGCCGGTGAGCAGGCCCGCGACGCTGACATCTCCGCCAAAATAAGTATTTTCAACTGCCACAACTTCAAAGTCTGTGCGGAACTTGTCGTTCAACAGCGCGAGCGAGCGTTCCAAAATTGGCGCAAACAATGTGCCGGTCATCACGGTGGCGGAAAACCGTTCGGGTTTTTGCGGCGGACGGCGTGCGAGCCTGCGCAAAAGGGCGTCGCAGCTGTTCTGAAAAGATCGCACCATGCCGATGCCGTCCTCGATTTGCGGATAATCGCCGTAATGCCCGCGCGGGGGCACCGCACGGCCGGCGCGCAAGTAAATCTCGTCGCCAAGCAGAGCGAAGGTCGTGCCCAAGCGTTTGCGCAGTGCGCGCTGCAACGGTTCTATTTCGCGTATGGTGCGCTCGCAGAACTCGGGCGTGACGGCGGTCAAGCGCGCGTCTGTGTTGTAGCGCGTGAGGCCGAGGGGCACGATGGCGACGCTCGTGACGCGCGGGTAGAGCGCGGCCAAATCGTCAATCGTGCGGCGCAAAACTTGGCCGTCGTTGATTTGCGGGCACAGCACGACTTGCGCGTGAATCTCAATGCCGGCATCCATCATGCGCCGCATTTTAGCGTTGATGTCCGCGCGCTCGCGCGTGACGCCCAACAGGTGAGCACGCACATCCAAATCGGTCGCGTGCACCGAAACGTACTGCGGCGTCAGACGCTGCTCGATGATGCGCGTCATCTCGTCTTCGGTGATCGAGGTGAGCGTGGTGTAGTTGCCGTAAAGGAAAGAAAGACGGATGTCTTCGTCGCGGACAAAGAGCGAGGGTCAGGCGTCCGCCGGGTTTCCTTTGCAAAAGCAGAAAAGGCACTCGTTGGCGCACTGGCGCGGAACGATCTGCTCAAAGTCAAGGCCGAAGTCTTCGCCCTCTTTCGCGTTCGAGCTCGACTTCCCATTCTTCGCCGGTGATTTTTTTGCGAACGTTTAAGACGAGCTCGGTTTCGCCGCCGGTTAAGAATCGGAAATCTAAATAATCGCGCACCGCGCGGCCGTTGACGCGCAGGATGCGGTCGCCCGCCTCAAGCTCCAGCTCGGCGGCCAAACCTTCGGGCGCAACTTCAGTGATTTCAACGCCCCTGCGGCGCAACTGCGTCACGGCGGGGGCGACGGCAAATTCGTACATCTTCTTTATCCAGAAGTGCTGAGTGCTGAGGACTGTGTGCTGAGTTGAAGAATTGCCCTTAAACTCAGCACTCAGTCCTCAGCACTCAGCACTGATTAAATACTCACCATCTCGCGATTCGACGCGGCGCGGATTAGCTCATCAATCGGCGTGTATTCGAGCCCCTGAGCGACGGCGACCGCTTCGTAAGTGAGCTTGCCGGCGTAGGTGTTGACCCCTGCTTTTAATC
>JBBJMB010000093.1:0-11494 GCA_037719755.1 Pyrinomonadaceae bacterium | reverse complement strand
GAGAAGCGCAGAGAGATATTTACCGAGAAATGCGCATCGAGCAGGCGACAACTCAAAGAGTGGCGACGCAAGCGCAGGAGCGTATGCCGGCGTGGGCGATCCCCATGGTCAAGGCGTCGCTGATCGCCGCGGATGTGGCGACGGCGCTCGGTTCGTTTATGCTCGCTTTCGTGATGCGTGAGGGAAAGCCGGTGCTGTCGGCGGGCGATGCGCTGTGGAGCGCAGAGTTTGCGCCGTACGCAGTGTTGCTCATCTTCGTTGTTCCGCTGCGGTTGACCACTAACGTTTACTACAATCTTTACCAATTGCGCGGCGAGTTCTCGCACGTTGAAGACGGCATTAAGGTTTTCAAAGCGACGGCGACGGGCTCGCTGCTGATCGTCGCGGCGGCGTTTCTCTACCGCGGCGGCTTTGAGTTTCGTACTTTCTCATATGCGCGCGGCGTCTTTTGCTGGATTTCGTGGTGGCGCTTGTTGCGACGGGAACGTTGCGCTTGATCGTGCGGCAGACGCAGAGCTTTGCGCGGCGGCGCGCGATTAATTTGATCCCGACGCTGGTCGTGGGCTGCGGCCCCGAGGCCGCGCTGTGCGTGGGCGAGATGCGCGATCGTCCCGAGCTCGGCTACCGCGTGATCGGCATCATTGACAGCGAGCCGCGAGGCGAGACTTTGGCGCACGAGTTTGAGGGCGTCCCCGTGGTCGGCCACATGGATGCGCTGCCGCGAGCGATCATCGAGATGGGCGCCCGCGAAGTGATTGTGACCGACCAGCGCGTTTCGCACGACGCCCTGTTCGACGCGATGATGCGCTTGGGGCGCGGCCGCGGCGTTGAGTTTCGGGTGGCGCCGACGTTGCTCAATTGCCTGCCGCGCAAAACCGAGATCGACCAAATCGGCCACCTTCCGATGATCACGCTTTTTCGCGATCCGCTGTCGCATGCGGCCCGCCTCGCCAAGCGCGCTTTCGATTTATGTCTGGCCGGCGCAGCCCTCGGCGCTCTCTCGCCGCTGTGGGCCGTGATCGCAGTCTTAATCAAGCTCGATTCGCGCGGGCCCGTGTTCTACAAGCAGGAGCGAGTCGGCATGGACGGGCGCATCTTCCTTTTCTACAAATTTCGCACGATGCGCACCGACGCCGATGACCGTACGCACCGCGAGTACCAGCGGCAGTACATCGCGGGAGATCCGTCAACCAATCAGGGCGACCCAGGCCAGCAGCCAATCTACAAATTGCAGCGCGACGCGCGCGTGACGCGCGTGGGGCGCATCTTGCGCCGCTTGAGCCTGGATGAATTGCCGCAGTTGCTCAACGTGCTGCGCGGCGACATGAGCATTGTGGGCCCGCGCCCGCCGATTCCTTACGAAGTGGAGTTCTACGATTTGTGGCACCGCAAGCGCTTGGAGATGAAGCCCGGATTGACTGGCCTCTGGCAGGTTTCGGGTCGCAACCGGCTTTCCTTTGAAGAGATGGTCAGGCTCGATTTACTGTACATCGAAAACTGGTCGCTTTTGCTTGACTTGAAGATTATTCTCCGCACGCTGCCGGTGATGGTGCGCGGCGACGCCTTTTAAGCGCGCATCGAAATCATAAGCTTTGAGCCACTCTCTCACGCACCCTGCTGCCGAAGTAATTTCATCTGACGCCGCCGTCGCCGCGGCGTGGCTCGACCGCGCGATCTTGATCCTGCTTTTCGCGCTCGCGTTTTGCGCGCCTCATTCCATTGCCGCCACGCAAACAGCCTGGGCTCTGGCCCTCGTCGCCTGGACGGCGCGCTACTTGGTGCGCCCGCGCCCGGCGTTTTTTCGCACTCCGATTGATTACCCGCTGCTTGTGTTCTTCGCGTTGACGGTCGTTTCTTCGTTTCTTTCCTACGATCCGGAAATCTCTATTGGCAAGCTGCGGGCGGCCAGTCTTTTTACGATTGTTTACCTCGTCGCGCAAAACGTGCGCTCGCGGCGCACCGCCAAGCTGCTCGCCTTGACGCTGCTCGCCAGTTGCATGCTTAACGTGATCTACACGCTCGGCGAGCGAATATGGGGGCGCGGCGTGAAAGTCACAGGCATCTCCGCTGAAAGCCCTTTGCGGGCGGCGAACATTCAAGCGAGCGACACGCTACTGGAATTAGACAACGTGCGCTTGCGCAACCCCGGCGATCTTGTGCGCGGACTCGCGAAGGCCGGGGACACGCCGGCGATGGTGAAAATCTACCGCTTTGAGTTGACCACCCTGGTGGAAGTGCCGCGCGCGAAGCTTTTGCCGGGCGCGACTCCCGAAGAGCAACTCGGCGTCGCCGGTTGGTCGCGCGGGCGAGACTGGCGCGCCTCGGGCTTTTACGGCCACTACACCACGTATGCCGAGGTGTTGCAGCTCATCGCCTCGCTCGCTTGCGGGCTCCTCGTTGCCCTTGAGCGCTGGAGATCGCGACGCGGATTATTTTTAGCGCTCGGGCTCGCGGGCCTCTGCGCGGCGCTTTTTCTGACGGTGACGCGCGCGTCGTCGCTTTCTTTTTTGATCTCAGTTTTCGTCATCACTGTTCTTGGCGGAACTCGTCGGATGGTGCTGGCGATGATGCTGTGCGGCGCGCTGGTCGTTCCGGCGGGCCTCTTTTTGCTACAGCAAAAGAGAAACGTGAGCTTTTTTGATCGCCAAGACGGTTCCATCACCTGGCGCACCACAGTTTACCGCGAAGGCTTGCAACTGCTCGTCTCGCGCCCGCGCCATTTGATGTTTGGGATCGGCATGGATTCCATTAAGCGTTATTGGCGCGCGTGGGGTATGTTTGACAAGGGCGCATCCCCGTCGGGCACATGCACTCGACGCCGCTGCAGCTCGCGCTTGAGCGGGGCCTGCCCGCCCTGTGTGCCTGGGTCGCGCTCGTCGCCGCCTACGTGCTGATGCTGCTACGGCGATTGCTTGTCGCTGATCGGCGAATGCGCTTCGCGGAGTGGACAGAGCGAGGCATTTGGCTGGGGGCGCTCGGCGGCATGATCGGCTTCATTGCAAGCGGCATGGTTCACTACAATCTCGGCGATTCGGAAGTCGCGATGGTTTTATATGTGATCATGGGCGTCGCGCTGGTGCTGGAGAGGGCTTGGCGGAGTGAGCCGGCCGCACCGGTGTTGAAAAAGCCGTAGAACTTAACTATCCTGATTACCCTGGGGCAGTTATCAAGAGGTGTTTCAAGTGTTATCCAAACTCACATCTCTCTGCGAAGCGCTTCGCGGAAACATAGAGATGATTACGCTGCGCTGGGTGCGGCGCGTGCAAAGCGATCCGTATCTCAAGTCGGACGATCATCTCACCCTCACGCAGATCGTCGATCATGTGCCGCAGATGCTCGATGAGCTGTGCGAGATTTTTGAGAGCGAGGAGGAGCCGGACTTCGAGGCGATTCGCGCTTCAAGCCAGCACGGCTACATCCGTGCCGCCGAAGGATACTCGCTGACCGAATTGCTGCGCGAGCTGGAGCTGCTGCGCGACTGCGTGTTCGATTTCATCGTTGAAGTGGAGATCGAGCAGAACTTCAGTCGCGACGATGCCGTCCGAGCGTTGCACCGCGTTAATGAATACTTCAGCGAAGACATTATCTTCGTCGTCGAGCATTACCTCTCACGCCAAAAATCAAGCGGGAAATTGGAAAGCGAATGAGTGCCGTATTGTCCTTGCGCTCAAAGGGTCAAGCGCGTTACAAACGTGCCAGAAATTTACAGCGAAGTTAGAGACAACTCCACAGGAAAGGCCGCCCAAAAATTATGAGCGCACCCATCTCAGAACAGAACCAGAGCGCAAATGCCGCGCTCGACGAGCTTTGCATTAACACAATCCGCATGCTGTCGCTCGACGCCGTGGAGCAGGCGAAATCGGGCCACCCGGGCCTGCCGCTTGGCGCCGCCCCGATGGCCTACGTGCTCTGGACGAAGTTTTTGCGCCACAATCCGCGTAATCCCAAGTGGTCGAATCGCGATCGCTTTCTGCTTTCGGCCGGCCACGGATCAATGCTGCTGTATTCGCTGCTGCACCTGACGGGCTATGATCTGCCGCTCGATGAACTGAAAAATTTCCGCCAGCTCAACTCAAAAACGCCGGGGCATCCTGAAAATATCTTGACTCCCGGCGTGGAAATCACCACGGGGCCGCTTGGCCAGGGCTTCGCCAACGGCGTCGGCATGGCGATTGGCGGCGCACACCTCGGGGCGAAGTTTAACCGCCCGGAGTTTCCGCTGATAGACCACTATGTTTACGCCATCGTTTCCGACGGCGACTTGATGGAAGGCGTCGCGTCAGAGGCCGCTTCGCTGGCCGGCCATCTTCGTCTAGGGAATTTGATTTACCTGTACGACGACAACAGCGTGACCATCGAAGGGCCGACGTCGCTCGCCTTTTCCGAAAACGTGCCGCAGCGTTTTGAGTCCTACGGCTGGCACACTTTAATTGTGGAAGACGGAAACGACCTCGCCGCGATTGAGCAGGCGATTACTGAGGCGCAAGGCGTCACGGATCGCCCGTCGATCATCTGTGTGCGCACCGTGATCGGCTTCGGCATGCCCACCGCCGGCACGCGCAAAGCTCACTCCGACGCGCCGGGCGCGGAAGTGGTACGCGAAACGAAGAAGAAACTGAATTGGCCGGAAGACAAAACATTTTACTTGCCCGACGAGGCCCTTGCGCACTTTCGCGCGGCGGTGGAGCGCGGCGCGAAATTAGAAGCCGAATGGAAGGAGCTGGTCAAGGGCTACGGGCAAGCCCACGCCGAAGAGGGGCATTTGTGGAACGCGGTGATGAGCGGCGAGTTGCCCGCCGGATGGGAAGATCATCTGCCGACGTTTGAGAACTCAAAGCCGATGGCGACGCGCGCAGCGAGCGGCGAAGTCATTAACGCCGTCGCGCCTGTGCTCCCGATGCTGATCGGCGGCTCGGCCGATCTGTCGCCGTCAAATAATACTGACATCAAGGAGGGCGGGAGTTTTCAATACGGCTCTTACGCGGGACGCATTCTGCACTTCGGCGTGCGCGAGCACGCGATGGGCGCGTGCTTGACCGGCATCAGCCTGAATGGCGGTCTGATTCCTTTCGGCGGCACGGTTCTTAACTTCGACGATTACATGAAAGCGTCGATTCGACTCGCGGCGATCTCCGAAGTGCAGGTCATCTACGTTTTCACGCACGATTCCATAGGGCTCGGCGAAGATGGGCCGACGCACCAGCCAATCGAGCAGATCGCCTCCTTGCGCGCCACGCCGCATCTTTTCACCATCCGCCCGGCCGACGCTCACGAAGTGCGCGAAGCCTGGCGCATCGCGATCCTGCGTCGGCATGCCCCGACCGCCCTCGCGCTCAGCAGACAAAAGGTGATGCTCATTGATCGCCGTACTTACGCGTCCGCGGAAGGCGCGCGGCGCGGCGCCTACGTGCTCGCCGAAGCCGCGAACGCAAACGGGGACAAAGTTGCGCCGGCGCTCATCATAATCGCCACGGGTTCGGAAGTGGGATTAGCGCTCGAAGCGCGCGAAGCGCTGCAACGCGAAAACACGCCGACGCGCGTCGTTTCCCTGCCTTGCTGGGAATTATTTGAGGAACAGTCGCGCGAATACAAAGATGAAGTGCTGCCTCCACAGATTACCGCCCGCCTGGCGATTGAAGCCGCCGCCTGCCTCGGCTGGGACCGCTATGTGGGCACACGAGGCGACGTGATCGCGCTCGAACGCTTCGGCACCTCCGCGCCCGGCGAAATCGCACTGCGAGAATTAGGCTTCAACGTGGAGAACGTCTTACAACGCGCGCGCCTTTTGCTCTGATGCTCCTCTTTGCGTCTTCACTTTGCGCCCTTTGCGTTGAGGTAAGTCTCACTTAAACGCAAAGGACGCAAAGTGAAGACGCAAAGGTGGATTCCCGTTCATTAATCCCGCCTCATCTTTACAGCACAATTCTTAACCGCCCCGGCAGCACGGAGAACTCGGCTGGCGTTTGTCCGCGACGTTGCCGTCGGCTTCGAGGGTCAGCCGTTGATCTTCGTGCGGCGTATCGATGCGCACGCGCGTGCCGCTTTTGACAAGCACTTTCGGATTCGCGAGGTGGCCTCCGCTGTGGATGCGCGTCAGTTCGCGGAGAATCGTGCGGCGCGTTCCGCGCTGCACGACGAGGACATCCAGTCGTCCATCATTGAAGCGCGCGGCGGGCGTGAATTTCATGCCTCCGCCCGCGTAGAGGCCGTTGGAAATGGCGATCAAGTTTGACGCGGTGTCGAGCGGAGCCTGGTCGTCTACGCGCACGCGCACGCGGCGCACGCGCCAACGCGCCAGCGCGGCCAGCGCGGCCATCGCGAAGCGGATCTCTCCGGAAAAACGTTGCGTCAGATGGCTTTGTCCGGCGACGAGCGCGGCCACTTCGGCGCCGATGCCGAGCGTGGCCGCGTTCAAACAAATGAATTTCTTCGCTCCGCCGTCGACGCTGCCTTGCAGCACGTCTATGCGTTGCGCGGCCGCGCCGTTGCGCGAGTATTCGATGAGCTTGTTGATCCAGTCGTCAAGCGATGCGCGACGCCGCAGCAAGCCGCGCGCAAAGTCGTTGCCGGTGCCGGAGGGCAGCAGCGCGAGCGCCGCCGTTTCGCTGATTGACGCGGGCATGCTGGCGCTCTTTTGGCCATCCTGCGGCTCAAAGAATCCCGAGGCGACCTCGCTGAGCGTGCCGTCGCCGCCAACCACTGCGATGACGCTGTAACCCGCGCCAAGGGCCGAGCGCGTGCAGCTTTCCGCGTCGCCGGCGTGAGTGGTTTCGTGAAGATCGAAACTAAAATTATGGCGCGCCAGAACCTTGCGGATCAGCGGCCAGGTGCGCTTCGCGCGGGCGGCCTTGTTGTTCAGGATGACGAGAGTGCGGAGAGGCGAACTCATATTTGCCGCCACTTTACCACAAGGCTTCGCCGCAGTAAGCTCTATGTGTTCTCCGGCGCCGAACTGTAAACGCAAAGGACGCGGAGAAAAGACGCCAAGCGCGCTAAACCAGAACTGACAAGATTGAGACAGCGCGCTTCTGGCCGGGAGCGCAGGCGTCCCGCCTGCCATGAGCGCGAAGAGCGCGAAAAAGGCGCGACCCAATTAACGCGACGTGCGAGAAAAGTCCGCGCTTTAAGCGTGGGTGGCACGTTTTGGCAAGCGGGCCGCCTGCGCTCCCAGCCGAAAGCGCGCTGTCTCAATGTCGCGTGGTCTGATTTAGGTAAAAAGCGAGACAGTGAATTCATCGGCCTCGTTTGAGTAATCAAAATTTTTGACTTGTTACATTTATGACCATTGAAATGATGCGCGCCGTGGTCATCACTTCGCCGGGCGGTGCGGAGGTGCTTGAAGTGCGCGAGGTGGTGCGGCCGCAAGCGTTGGGCGATCGCGTGCGCGTGCGGGTGATGGCGGCCGGCCTCAACCGCGCCGATTTGCTTCAGCGGCGTGGGCATTACCCTGCGCCTACCGGCGTCCCCTCTGACGTTCCCGGTTTGGAGTTCGCGGGCGCGGTGGACCAACTCGGCGGCGATGTCACCGCGTGGCGTGCGGGACAAAGGGTTTTCGGCATTACGGGCGGCGGAGCGCAGGCCGAATATGTGGTCGTGCCCGAGAGCGCGCTCATTGAAGTGCCGGAAAATTTGAGCTGGACGGAAGCGGCCGCAGTGCCGGAAGCGTTTATCACCGCGCACGATGCCCTGTGGACGCAAGGAAGCCTGCAGATGGGAGAGCGTGTGCTGGTTCACGCGGCGGGCTCGGGCGTGGGTCTGGCCGCAATTCAATTGGCGCACGCCACCAAAGCTTTTGTTTTCGGCACGGCCCGCACGCCGGAAAAGCTTGAGCGTGCGAGGCCATACGGTCTCGATAATACTGTCGTCGTACAAAACAATCCGCAGACGTTCGCCGACGCCATACGTGAGCAAACAAACGCGGCAGGCGTTAATTTGATCCTAGACTTAGTGGGGGCCCCTTACCTCGGCGCGAACCTTGACAGTCTCGCGCCGCGCGGCCGTTTGGTACTAATCGGAACGATGGCCGGCGCGACGGCGCCGCTCGACTTCGCTGTGGTGATGCGCAAAAGATTGCGAATTATCGGCACAGTGCTGCGCTCGCGTTCGGCGGAAGAAAAAGCGCAGGCCGCGCGCCTCTTCTCCGCTCACGTCCTTCCGTTGCTCGCGAGCGGCGCGGTGCGACCGGTTATCGACAGCGTTTATTCCCTGAGCGATGTGCGTGACGCCCACCGCCGGCTCGAATCGAATGAGAGTTTCGGAAAAGTAATTTTGGATGTAGCCCGTGAGCCGTCAAGGCCGCTTGCTCTGGCTTGTGTTGCGAACCAAATTCCGACGAATAAAGAGCGATGATTGAGGCGCCGCCGCAGCCGCAAAGATTTCGCATCGTCACTTACAATGTGCACAAATGCTGCGGAATCGACCGCCGGGTGCGGCCGGCGCGCATCGCTGATGTGTTACGCGAAGTGGACGCCGATATTGTCGCGCTGCAGGAAGTCTTGAGCATTGAAGGCAAATCGCCTGAGGAAAATCAAGCGCGCTTTATCGCCGACACACTGGGTTACGAATTATTTTTGGGCGAAAATCGGAGACTAAAAGGCGGCTCTTACGGCAACGTCATCCTGAGCCGCCTGCCGTTTGTGCGCGCTCATAATTACGATTTGACGTGGCGCGATCGCGAGCGGCGCGGCTGTTTGCGCATCGACGTTAAACTGGGAGAAGACCTTCCGCATCTGCTGCATGTCTTTAACGTTCACCTCGGGACCGCCTACATCGAACGGCGCTATCAGGCCCGCAAGCTCGTGGGCGGCGAGATTCTCGGCGACGCGTCTTTGCGCGGCGGAACGCGCATTGTGCTCGGGGATTTTAATGAGTGGATGCGCGGGCTCACGACGCGCCTTTTAGGGGACATGCTGGAGAGCGTGGATGTGGCTCTGCATCTCGGAAGTCGGAGGACATACCCGGGCGTGCTTCCGGTGATGCACTTGGATCATATTTACTTTGATCCGTCGCTGCGGCTGGATAAATTCCAGTTGCACCGCAGCCGCGCTGCCCTCCCGCCTCCGACCATCTGCCGATGGTGGCCGAGTTTTCGCTACGCTGACACACGAAAGGTTTTCGTGCGGTCATTGGTCAGTTGCCGTCGTTTTAGTATCGGCGAATTGAAGGATTCGCCGTCCGGCTTCTTCCGTGACGATGACCAAGCCACGCACATTCTCCGTCGCTAACTGGCCTACCAAAAGCACGGCATCACCGTAGCTGAGGCCAACTTTCTCGCAGCCGCGTTCGCCGACGACCGCCCAACGCTCTTCATCTAATTCGCTCATCTGTCACGGAACCGTTTGCGGTTGTCGTTAGTTTAACGTGCACGCGATGTCAGCATCAGCTTTCAGCGCATGTCCGACAATCTTCTCGATTGTCGCTGACACTCTCAGACAACAAGCTTCGCAGCTGGGCAGGTCTCTCGACAATCGAGAAGATTGTCGGACGCTTGACTACACTGATGTCGGGCAGCAGTAGCCTTGCGCTAGAGCGAAGAGAAGAGCCATCCCTCGACATTGAATTCACGTTAGTTTAACGAACCGCCGGTCATTCGCCAACTCGCAAGCTCCGTGATCGTGTTTGTTAACAAGACAAAAATCAAGCCGAGCATGCTTGTGGCAAACGTACCCGGCTTGATTGGCTCTGATATCGTGCGAAAATTAGTGGCTAATTTTGTTGCCGATATCCTCGATGGCTTCGCCGACTTTGCGCCGCGCCGTGCCGACGCCTTCTTGGACATCTCCGCCGGCGCGATCAACGGCGCCCTCCGTTTCCATGTCTTGGTCGCCGGTGGCACGTCCAACCTTCTCTTTAATGGCGCCCTTTATTTGATCAATCTTTCCTTGTGCTTCGTCTTCATTCGGTAATCCCATTTGCGTGATACCTCCAAATTCGGTTGTGTGGCTGCGAATTGACAAAATCGATCTTCATCATAATTAAAACTGGAAGCGGAGGGCAAGTTGAATTTGCCGTTCGCGGTAAATCGTGTTGCCGGCTTCGTTCGGAATGCCAAACGTCGGATTTGACGCGGGTCCGCCGACGCCCTGGAAGTTAAGCGTGCTGCCAGAAAGAACGTACGCCGTGGTGCCGATGCCGGTGATGTTCTGCCGGTTGAAGAGGTTGAAGCCTTCGGCCAGAATCTCTATGTTTCTCGTTTCGCCGAGATTGAAGCGACGCGAGATGCGCAGATCAAGCACGGCCGTCGACGGAAAGCGGAAGGCGTTGCGCTCGATAAACGGCGCGCGATTGGTGCCGCCGGCGCCGAGCACACCTGAGCCGATGCGCGTCGTTCCGGCGGGCGCGGTGGCGTTACCGTTGATGAAAGCAGTGTAGGGCGCGCCGGACGAGATCGAGACGATCGGCGCAATCGTAAAGCCGTTGAAAATCGCGCGGCCCAGTGATGATTCGCCGAGGCCGAAAAAGTTGTTCGGCGTGTAAACGGCGCTCGCCACAAAGCGGTGGCGAATGTCGAAGTTTGACGTGCTTTTTTCGAGGCTGCGATCAAACGGATTGAGCGGCGCATTCGCGGTCGTAAACGTTTGTGAAGTTTGCCCTGAATCAGTTGCGGTCGCGAGCGTGTAATTGGTTTGAAGCTGTAGACCTGCGGTCAAGCGGCGATTGAGTTGCAGCACCAGCGCGTCGTATTGCGAATCAACGTCGCTGCGAATCTGCGTGATGACGCCGAAGTCGCGATTGGGGCGCGCGCCGCCCGCGGTGGCGAAGATCGGCAGCGTGAAGCTCTGGCCGTCGAAAGGCCCGCCGACTACTCTGATCGGCGTCGGGTTGGTGATCGGCGCGGGCAAGTTGATGTCGACAAACGTCGGCAGGTTGCGCCCGGCGCTAAACAAATACGACGCCGATACGATTGTGTTGCGGGCGATCTCGCGCTCGATAATAAAGTCGCCTTGATAAATCTGCGGATTCTCGAAATCACCTGCGAACGCGACGATGCTCGGTGCCACGGTGGTGGTCGTCGCGGGTACGCCCGCGAGCACGTTCGGGAAAAGGGGCGCGCCCACAGTAGTTGGAAAGAACGTGAACGTGCGCTGTGAAGTGGCGGTGCCGGTGTTGGTGATGGCGTTTGAGATGGTCGAATTGATGATGCGCCCGTAGTACATGCCGAAGCCGCCGCGCACCGAAGTTTTGCCGTCGCCGGTCACGTCGTAAGCGAAACCAAAGCGCGGCCCGAAGTTGTTTTTGTCGGACGGCATTTCGGCCGTCGCCGCAAACAGCGGATTGGCGATTTGCGCTTGCGGCAGTTGCTGATACTCGTAGCGCAAACCAACGTTCACGGTCAAACGCGAATCGACGCGGATGTCGTCTTGAAAAAAGAAATTGTAGTCGTTCGTCGAAAACTCGAAAGCCGATTGGCCGAACGCCTGCTGGAATTGTTGAAAACGTCGTTGGCCGGGGAGCGCAAAGTCGGTCAGAAAATCAATCAAAGTGTTGTAGCTGT
>JBBJMB010000092.1:0-11522 GCA_037719755.1 Pyrinomonadaceae bacterium | reverse complement strand
CCGCCAGTTCCATTTCCTCTGCGTCGAGGTCTTCACCTGAAGCGAGTGGAACAATTTTGGCGATGGGGCGATTACGATCCTTAACGAGCAATTCTTCGCCTGCCCGCACGCGCTCAAGATGCGCGCTCAAGTTGTTTTTCAGATCGGCAATATTGACGGTGATCATCAGAGACCTTCCTGTGAGCAGATATGAACGTAAGTAGCTATTATAGCCAAGAACGGAGTGGGTTACAACCATATTTCCACCGCTCACTGTACTGTTCCGCAGGCGTTGCGGCGGTGTCGGATGCGCGGCCGTCGCTGACAGATAGTAAATCTTCGCTGACAAGCGAGAACATCACGGCATCTACTGGCTGGCCGCTGGCCGAGAGGCGCTTGCGGAGAACGCCTTCTCTTTGTGCGCCGACTTTTGCGGCCACGCGCTGGCTGGCAACATTTCCGGTGGCGGCCACAATCTCGATGCGTTGCAAGCCGACGGCTTCTAATCCGAACTGTGCCGCCTGGCGCGCGGCGATGGTTGCCACGCCGCGCCCGCTGGCGCTGGTGCGTACCCAGTAGCCTAAGTTGGCTATCCGGTACATGGGGTTAATCTGATTGAGTCCGACGCCTCCGAGGAAACGACCGGTCGCCTCGTCGATAATCGCAAAGGCGTACTCCCGCTCTTTCGCCCATGCCTCCCGCCGCGAAGTGACATACTCAATGGTCTCCGCGATTGAGTAATGCGGATGACACCAGGGCATCCACGGGGAAAGTTCCGCAAGAGATTCTCGCACGGCCGCGAAGATGGCCTGCACGTCATCCTCGCGGATAGGCCTGATGCTGATGATGGCCAGCTTCGCATCTTGATCTTTTTCGCTCATCAGCATCCCCCTTGGTCGACTCAATCTTTCGCGCCGGCCTTTACGAGCAACGCGATCAGGTCGGCGCGCTTTTTCGCTTTGGCGATTTTAAGCGCAGTTGCTCGGCCCTTTGACTTGGCGTTCACGTCGGCGCCGCCGTCAATAATCAATTGCACAATGGCCGCGCTGCCCTGGCCCGCCGCATACATGAGCGCCGTTTGACCGCGCTCATCCTTCAAGTTGGCGTCGACTCTTTTCTCAAGCAAGGCCTTGACGACTTCCTCGTGTCCCTGCCCGGCCGCATACATCAAAGCGGTGCTGCCCTTTTTGTCACGGGCGTTCGGGTCGGCGCCGGCGCTGATGAGCGACCTCACGGCCTCCGCGCGGCCGCGCGAGGCGACGTGCATCAAACTGGTGAAGCCGTTCGCATCGCTGCCCCGCGGATCGAGGTCGCTTCCTCTTCTCCGGCGGCGGCGCCATCAGCGCTTGCCGCCGTCTTGACTGCAGCGTCGGGCGCGTGAGGCGCGCGTAATCGGGCGCCAGCTCCACGCCGCGCGCGTAAGCCAGGCGGGCGCCTTCCTCATCGCCGAGCGCGCGGCGCACGTCGCTTAACATCAGCCATCCGGCCTCGGAATCCGGACGCTGGCGAGTGTACTGCTCAAGCAGCTCCAGGGCGGCGCGCGTTTCCCTCGGTCGCTTGCAGGCCCGCCGTGTCGAGCGGTCGCCGCGTGCCCAAGCGGATCGCTGTTTCCCACGCTTCACGCGCCTGCGCGATGTCGCCCTTCAGGTAAAAGATCAGGCCCAGATTTGAATGCGGACCGGTCAACTGCGCGTTGAGTTGGATGACTTTGCGGTATTGCGCGACGGCTTCGTCGAAGCTCGCTGAGCGCTGCAGCGCGGCGGCGTAGGCGAGTTGCAGCGCCAAGTTTTCCGGCTCAATGGGCACGCCTTTTTTGAGCATCGCGGCGGCTTCGCGGTAGCGATGCTCGGCCAGATACACCCCGCCCAGATCAAAGTAAAGCGTCGCATTGTTGGGCGAAAGCTCTATGGCTTTCCGGTACGCCTCATCAGCTCCTTTGTAGTCTTGGCGGCGAAAGCGGCTGACGCCGAGCAGGTAGTAGCCGTAATACTCAAGCGGTCGCACCTCTGTGGCGCGGCGCGCCCACCGCTCGGCTTCGTCGTAGCGCTTCATTTCGTTGTTGGCGAACGCGAGGTAAAACGGCGTCACCGTATCGCGCTCGTTAAGTTCGATGGCGCGCCGGAAGGTGGGCTCCGCGTCGGCGTAGCGCCGCTGGTCGTAGTAGACGGTACCGAGCCCGCGGTAGGCGCGGGCATCTTTGGGATCAATTTCGGCGGCGCGCTGGTAAGCGACTTCGGCATCGCTGTGGCGCGGCGGCCGCGCATCCCGCGCCGTGTTTCCCCGCTCAATGGCTTCCTCCACTTGCGGATTGACAGCCGCTGGCTCGCCGCTTGGTTGGTCAGCGCTTTGCCCCGCGTTCTCTTTTTCGCTGCCGCTTTGAGGCTCGCCGGCGGCGGGACTGCGCCGCGGCGTGCGCGTCGGCCTCGGAGGATTGCGGGTGCGGCGCTGCGGCGCCTGACGACGGATTTTCCGGCCGCCGACTAATCAGTACGCCCGTTCCGCCTTCGATGTCTTGCGCGGCGAAAAAACTGTTGGCGCCAATTGCCGTCGTAAAAATAATGAGAGCTGCTAAAGCGTTTGCGGGTGAAAGAATTTTCATAAACTTGAAAAAATATTGACTGACCGGAAAGAAGAGCGCGGAACATGAGCAAGAAAGCGACGGCGCAACTTTATCAAATGCGAGGACGAGCGGCAAAGAGACGCAACTCAAGCGAAGCGCGCCGAACGAGCAAGCGTCAACCACCCAGCGAATCCGTCTTTGGCGAGGATGTCCTGTGCGCTGAGCGCGAAGTTAGGAATGTGGAAGCGTGTGATGATTGATGTTTTACTACGGGCGTTGGTCATCAGGCGCTGATCGGCGACACATGTCCCCTCACCGCTCGCGTTTTAGCGCCGGCTCACCGGTCACGCTTCAGCAGTGATTCCTCTAACATTCGCGTGCGCTTAGATTCCGCTCCGCCCTTTGGCAAAAACAAAGGGGTCGACCAACTGCCCGCGTTGGTCACGCGAAACCTTGCATCCTGACGCGCTCATCTCAACGCCTTGTTAATTTCAGAGGCTATTTGCAAAGCCGCTTGAGCCCTGAAAGGGCTGCACTTAATAGCCGGTGGCCGCGCCACCGGTGTGCCAAGCACAAAGATTTCGACCCTGAAGGGGTCGGACTTTGAATGCGACCCCTTCAGGGTCGAAATATTAAACCGCGCAGTGTCCGTGGGCGGCAGCCCACGGCTATTAAATGGCTCCCTTTCAGGGAGCTTTTTCAAACAGCTTCTCAGCGCCTTATAGCGAGCGGTCCAAGCTCTTCCGCGCGCGGTTAAATCGGTATGGTCTTAATTAAAGACTTGCTCAAAAAGATCAGTGACCCTCGCCTCACCAGGAGCGAGAGCGCGCTGACGCGTTGCGCGCTGGCGCGCGAGTTGGAAGCCAGCGGAAGTTATGAGGCGGCTTGCGGAGCCCTGGGAGATTTTTGGCAAGGCATCGGCAAACGCCCCCGCATCATCGCCCTTGAGCCCGCGGCACAAGCCGCAGTGCTGCTCAGATCGGGCACGCTGGCGTGCTGTTTCGACGGCGCTCAGCGGCGGCCGTCAGCGCAGCAGAGCGCGGGGCAGGATTTGATTCGCGAGGCGCTTGATTGCTACGTCGAGATGGGAGAAAAAGTGCGCGCGGTTGAAGCTCGCATCGAAATGGCGTGGTGGTGCTGCTGGCGGAGCGAGGGCGCGCCGGATCAAGCGCGCCACATGCTGATTGACGCGACGCGTGATTTGAGCGGCGAGCAAGAGCCTGAGTTATGCGTTCTGGCTTTGGTGCGCCGCGCGATTATTGAAAAGCAAGCGGGTCGCTTCGCCGCAGCTCTTGAATTGTTGGGCGAGGCCGCTTCGCTGTGCGACGGACTTGCCGAGTCGTACGCGCTCAAAGGCATTTACCATCACACGCTGGCGCTGGTGCTGTGCGGTCTGGGAGAGATCGAGCGACGCGAAAACTACATTGATCGCGCGCTGATTGAGTTTGCCGCGGCCGGCTCTTACTTTAAGCTGGCGGATTACACGCGCGACCACGCCTCCTCTGAGCACAACCTCGGGCAGTTGCACCTTAAGGCCGGCAAGCTCAGTC
Organism: Pyrinomonadaceae bacterium; assembly: GCA_037719755.1. Classification (GTDB taxonomy): domain Bacteria; phylum Acidobacteriota; class Blastocatellia; order Pyrinomonadales; family Pyrinomonadaceae; genus JBBJMB01. The sequence goes on along the minus strand of JBBJMB010000092.1, from coordinate 7,433 downwards.
AAGCGCGCGAGCATCTGGATCGGGCGCGACGCCTTTATCAGAGCGTGAAGGACCGGGCGTGCGTCGCCGTGGTGCACGAGACACGCGCGCGCTTATTTTTGGCCGAGGGGCGCAACTTCAAAGCGGAGCGGCTGGCCCGCGTCGCCGTCATCGCGCTCGCGCGCGACAATAGCGAGCGCGCGCAAGTAGTGAAGGCGCTCACGACTCACGCTGTTTCTTTGGCTCGGCTCGACCGCCACGATCAGGCCAAAGAGGTGCTCGCCCGCGCCATCGCGACGGGCGAGCGGATCGGCGATAGCGCGGGCGGGCCGCGCCGCGCTGACGCTTGTCGAAGAGCTAACCCATTGTTCGAGCGGAGAAGAACTGCGCGCGGCCTACGACGTCGCGGACTCGATGCTGCGGCGCGGCCGACAGCAGCAAGCCGCGACCATTGAGCGGCTGCGCAACTGCGCCAAGTTAATTATTCACGAGGCTCGGGACAACGCGGCGAAAACGAATTTCGCTCACAGCTGCGACTTTGTGCACGCGTCGGCGCGCACCGCCAAACTTCTCTGTGAGGTGGAATGCGCGGCGCGCACCGACGTCACGCTTTTAATCACCGGCGAAACCGGCACCGGCAAGGAAGTGTTGGCCGCGCAAATTCACGCGTGGTCCGGGCGCCAGGGGCATCTCGTGACCGTTAATTGCGCAGGGCTGCATGAAGGTTTGATTGAATCGGAGGTGTTCGGGCATCGCAAAGGCGCGTTCACCGACGCCACACAGGATCATGCCGGCGCGGCCAAGCGCGCCTCCGGCGGCACGCTTTTTTTGGACGAGATCGGCGAGATTTCTCCGGTCAATCAAGCGAAGCTGTTGCGCCTTTTGGAAAGCAAGGAAATCAAGGCCGTGGGCAGCGACATGGCGGAGCGCATTGATCTGCGCATCATCGCGGCGACCAACCGCAATCTTTCAAAGCTCGTCCGCGAAGGGCGCTTTCGCCTCGATTTGTATCACCGCCTGTGCGTCTTTGTGGTCGAGATCCCGCCGTTGCGCGAGCGCGCTGAGGATATCCGGCCGCTCGCCGAACACTTCATCGCGACGGCGCTCAAGCGCAACCACCGGCGGATGACTTTTAGCGAAGAAGCGCTCGCCACGATCGCGCGGCTCGAACTGCGCGGCAACGCCCGCGAGCTGCGTTCGCTGATTGAACGCATGGTGATCTTTGGCAGCGACGGCGGCGAAGCGACGCCGCTCGCAGTTCACAACGCGGCGCTGCAACACACCGCCGCAGCAGCGACGTTGGACGATTTACAAATTGATGTTTTAAGAAAACGGAGAAGTTGCTCGTTGGCCAACGAGATCAAAGCATACGAAAAGGAATTGATCCGCGGTGCTCTGCAAAAGTCCAGCGGCTCGATCACAGAAGCCGCGCGCCTGCTCGGCATTTCACACCAAGCGCTGACGAAAAAGATCAATAGCGCCCATCAAGATTTACAGTCAGCCAGGAAACAGCCGCGGCGGCGAAGCATTTTCCGCAAAGAGACTTGACGGCTGTCGCCAAGCGAGCGGCGGAAGACGGCTCTGACACGGATGTTGCTACATCATCTTCGGTCGCGCCACGCCGCGCGTAAGCGGCGCGACGCGAGCGGCATTGTCGTAAGCCTTTTGCGCCAGTTTCCGGTCGCCGCCATGGGCGATCGCGTCGCCCAGCATCAGCCAGCCGTTTTCGTCGCCGGGGTTGGCGCGCACGTACGACTCCAACGAAACGCGCGCATCCAAATGCCGCCGTTTGACGATCAATTGCCCGGCCCGATCCAGCGGCGAAGTGCTGCCCAGCCGCGCGGCCGCCTCCCACTGTGCGGCGGCTTTCACCCGATCGCCTTGATGATAATAAACCAGCGCTAAATTGGAGCGCACCGGCGCGGTTTTGATGCTGTCTTGATTGTTGGCCTTCAGGAAACGCACAAAGGCGTCTTCGGCCTCCGCGAGTTTCCAAAGCTTTTGCATCACCACGCCGTAGTTGGCGAGCGCGGGCGCGTAAGCGGCGTTTAGTTCGAGGGCTTTGCGGTACGGCTCGACGGCCTCTTGGTAACGGCCCTGTTGAGCCAAAAACAATCCGAGGTCGCTGTACAGACCGAAGGTCTGCGGCGAAAGCGCGATCGCCTTGTGGTAAGCCGCTTCGGCCTCTGGGTAATTCTTCAAGCGAAAGTGCGCCCAGCCGAGCGCTGAATAACCGTAAAAGTTTTGCGGCTCCAACCGAACGGCTTGCTTCGCGGATTGCTCGGCCTCGCGAAATTTCTTCGCCTTAATGTACGTCAAAGCGAGGTAGCGATGAGCGTCCGCGTCGCTGGCGTCAAGTTCGGTAGCCAAGCGAAAGTTATTTTCGGCTTCGGCGTAGGACCGCTGGTCGTAGTAAATGTTTCCGAGCCCGGCATAAGCGCGAGCGTCTCGCGCATCCAGCGCGGCGGCTTTTTTGTAAGCGCGTTCGGCTTCGGCGTAACGAGGCGGATCGGCATCGCGGGCCGCGTTGCCCTGCTCTAACGCTTCGTCCACTTGATCCGCGATGCTTGTGGCCGGCTGAGCAATCGTCGTGCGCTCGTCGCTTTTGGGGGTTACGGATGTGATCAGCTGAGCGGAGCCATGATCGATGGGTTTGTCGAGCGGGCTTGCATTGTTAGTGTTGGCGGCGCCAGTGTTTTGCGGCGGCTTTGATTGCGCGGAACGAGATTGTTGAGCGGCGCGCGGCGCGCTTCGGCGGCGAATAACCGGGTTCTTCGGAGGCGCAATAATCACGCCGGTTCCGCCTTCAATGTCTTGCGCGTAAATGGATGTGCCGAGCAGTGAAGCGGCGACGATCACTAACGATATTAATTTGTGAAGCGAAATGAAATTGGATGGGCAAGGGACACGTCCGCGGCCCATACAAATTACCTCAGCCTTTTTAACTTGTCGTGGTGCATTTATTTTTACCGGTTGGAGGGACGGTTTAATGTGGCGGAAGTTGCTCAAGGAGGTGTGAGCCGAAACCGCGCGTTAAGGTGTCGGAAGTGTAAGCTGAGAAGTCCGCACGCCGGTTCACGGGCCGTCGCTGGCCAGGCGGAAGCCAAAGCTCGGGTTTTTCATAGAGGATGGATTCCAGGCGCGTCTGAGGGCGGTGATCGCGCGATCGCCTTTCGGCTTTGAAAGGTAGGAGCCGCCGCGCTGTATCAGGTGCCCTTTTGCTCGGCTGGTACACGCATGGGCCGGGTGTTGCCCGTAAATCGACGCTTTTGAAGCGGTCCACTCCGAGACGTTGCCGATCAAGTCGACCACGCCCCACCGATTGGCGCCCTGCGGGTAAGAGTTAACAATCTTCGGGCCGCCCGCATCCACGTTGGCGCGGCCATCCACCCACTCGTCGCCCCACGGATAAAGCTTTGCGCGCCCGCCGTCGCGCGCCGCGTACTCCCATTCTTCTTCGGTCGGCAATCGATACTTGACGCTGCCCTGTTGGGAAATCCATGCGGCGTACGCCCCCGCATCGTCGTAAGAGATGAAGCGCACGGGCCACAATTCCTGGCTCGCGGGCGGTACGCCTGCCGCCCAGTCTTCCGGCGGCGTGTGCCCCGTGGCCTTGATAAACTCCGCGTAAGCGGCGTTGGTGACCTCGGTCTTTTGCAGCCTAAAGCTCTTCACCGAGACAGGGTGCGCGGGCCACTGCACCACGTCGAAGGTCACCGTCGAATTCGCCGCGACGTCGTTGGTGCCCATCTGGAACGTGCCGCCGGGAATGACGATCATTTCGGGCGCGGTTTTGATCGGAGGCTGCGGAACCTCGGTCACGGTCGGCGCCGGAGTTTGTTGATAAATAATCGTGTTTGAATTATCGATGATCGGCTGCGGGTTGATGACGAAGCGGTAGACGGCGAAGCCGAGGCCGCCGAGCAAAATCAGCGCTCCGAAAATCGAAGCCAAAATAACGGCCGGAAGATTTGAGGCGGCCGGACGCGGAGGCGCAATCGCCGCGTCGATGGCAGGCGGCGACGGCTCAAACGCTGCGGCCGCGCGCCGCGTCTCCCAGGGAGCAGGCTCCTCCGAGCCCGCAAACTTACCGGCGGTCTCGGCGAACACTCCGCGGTCCTGCTGATTGGTGGCGTCAAACTTTGGCGGAGGCTTCGCCGGCGGCGCGTTGCCGTAGCTGGTCGCGGCAGCCTGGCCCGGAGTGGTGGAAGCAGTTGTTTTGGAGCCCGGATCTCTTCCTCCGCCGCCGCGATGCGGATCAATCACGCCGGTTTCGCCTTGATTGAGAGCTTCCGTGTTTGCCGTCGCGTCGCCCGCCGGCACGTTTGTGGCCAGACCGCCGCCGGGGCCGGGCGTTTGCTCTGGCGTCGGAGGAGCTATGTAGGCAGTTTGCCGCGGCTCGTGCTTCGTTGCATCGCCGGCGGGACTTCGGCCGGCTGTTTTGCCGAGATGATCGCCCGTCAGTTGCGGCACAGGGTACATCACATTGGTGGCCAGCGGGTCGATCGCCGCCGGGTAACCCGGCTGCGACGAACCGATCGCTTGACGCAGTGCGACGATCAACTCGTCGACCGTTTGCGGGCGAGCGTCCGGGCTTTTCTCCAGCGCCTGATTGATGACCCTTTCGACTGCCGGAGAAACGTTGACGCCAAAAGCGGTCAGCGGCGGCGGCGGGCTCGTCAGATGCTTCTTCATAATCGAAGGCATCGACGCGCCCTTGAAAGGCACGTCGCCCACGAGCATCTGGAAGATGATGATGCCGAGGCTATAGATGTCGGCCCGCCGATCCGGCTCTTCATCCGACCACTGTTCGGGGGCCATGTAATACGGCGACCCCATCAAGCCGGTGGTTTGCGCCTGCACAAATGAGCCGAGCAACTCGCCCGACTTGATTTTCGCCAAACCGAAGTCAAGCACTTTGACGGCGGCGCTCATCGGCTGGCCGTCGACGAGCATAATGTTCAGCGGCTTTAAGTCGCGGTGGACGATGCCCTGATGGTGAGCGGCGCCGACGCCTGCGCCCACGGCGGCGATGATTTCAAAGGTTTGCTGGAGAGAAAGGCGCCCCTGTTCGCCGAGCACGTCGTGCAGAGATTTGCCCTTGATGAATTCCATCACCAAAAAAGGCATGGTGCCGCGCGTGACGCCGAAATCAGTGACGGCGATGATGTTCGGGTGGCGAATCGCGGCCGCCGCCATCGCTTCTTGGCGAAAGCGCGTGACGAGCGACGGATCGTTGCCGACCAGATCCGGCAGCACGACTTTAATGGCGTGCGATGTTTTGAGGAAGATGTGACGGGCCTTAAAGACGATGCCCATGCCGCCGTGACCGAGGCGCGATTCAAGTTGATAACGGCCGTCTAAAATCGGCTCGCCGACAAGCGTCTGCGCCAGCGTGTCTCCATCGGTCGGACAATGGGAAAAGTCGTCGGTAAAGCAGCGATGGCAGGCCGGGCATTCTTTCATGTAAAAGCGCAAGGAAACGAAAAGGACTGCTTGGCAAGGGGCGCCCCCATCCGCGAGGGATTTTAATGACTATTAAGTCCGCAAGCAAGAAGCGCGGGCAATGGAAGGATGAAGGCGGAAGGAGGAAGGATGAAGGCGGAAGGATGAAAGCTAAGGCGTGAAGAACTTTATAATAAGTTCTTCCGTCCTTATGTTTCATCCTTCCGCCTTCCGCCGTCCAAAGCTCCTTCCGCCTTCATCCTTCCTTTCGCGTTAGCGAATCACTATATTCACGAGGCGTTGCGGAACCACGATTACTTTCACGACCTCATGCCCCGCGATCATCGCGCGTATCTTTTCGTCTGCGATGGCAAGGGCGCTTAATTCATCTTCCGTAGTGTCTGGCGTGGCCCGCACGCGCGCGCGCAGCTTGCCGTTGATTTGCACGGGAATCTCCAACTCTTCGGCGCGCGCCAATTCCTCGTCGGCCTGCGGCCATCTGGCGACGCCACCTGTGAGCAACCCGCCCGCGTGGCCTAAGCTTTCCCACATCTCCTCGGCGGCGTGCGGCGCGTAGGGCGCGAGCATCACCACCAGCGCTTCGAGCGCTTCACGCGCGGCGTAGGCGTGTGGCTCACCGGCACCCTCGGGCGCACCATTGAAATCGACGAGCGCGTTTGAAAGCTCCATCAGCGCGGCGATGCTGGTGTTAAAGTGCAACTCGCCGAAGTCTCTGGTGATGCGCGCAATCGTGCGATGAGTCTTGCGGCGCAACTCTCGCGCGTCGTCGGAAAATGAAAGCGCGTCCGGCGCCGCTGCTTCGCGCGGCAGTGCCCGCAATCGTCCTGACCAGCGCCAAACCAGGCGATGCACGCGCTGTAGGAAACGCTGCGCGCCCTCGATGCCGGCTTCTTGCCAGCGCAGATCGTTTTCCACGGGAGCGGCGAAAAGGGTAAACAAGCGCACCGAATCGGCGCCGTAAGCGTCGATCATCTCGTCCGGATCGACGCCGTTGTTTTTAGACTTAGACATCTTTTCGACCGCACCGACGCTCACCAACTCGCCGTCGCTGATAAGCTTCGCGGAGATGACTTTACCTTTTGCATCTCGCTCCGCGGCGACGTCCGAAAAATTAAAATATTGCTGTCTTTCACCGTCCTGGCGATAAAACGTTTCGGCGACTACCATCCCTTGTGTCATCAATTTCTTGACCGGTTCGTTAAAATCAACCAGCCCTATGTCGCGCATAAACTTGGTCCAGAAGCGCGTGTAAAGCAGGTGCATCACGGCGTGCTCGACGCCGCCTATATACTGATCCACGGGAGTCCAGTACCTGGCCTTCGAAGTATCAAAAGGAGCGGCGTCGTTGCGCGGGTCTATGTAGCGGAAGATGTACCAGGAGGAATCGACAAACGTGTCCATCGTGTCGGTTTCGCGCCGAGCGCTTCCGCCGCATGAAGGGCATGTCGTGTTGACGAACTCGGGAACGCTGGCCAGCGGCGACTGCCCTGTTCCGGTAAATGAGGCTTGCTCGGGCAATCTCACCGGCAAATCCTTTTCCGGCACGGGCACGGCTCCGCATTTATCGCAATAAATGATTGGAATCGGCGCACCCCAGAAGCGCTGTCGCGAAATTCCCCAATCGCGCAAGCGGTAAGTGATAACCGGGCTACCGAAGTTCTTCTTTTCGGCATAGTCAGCCATTTCACGCACCGCATCTGTGGAGAGCTTTCCGCTCCACTCGCCGGAGTTAACGAGCACGCCGTAGTCTGTGACGGCGCCGAGCATCTCGGTTGATTGATCTTCGCCGAGAGCGGGCGCGAAACCGCTTGGCTCCTGGTCGTGCGTGATGGGAGCAATCACCTGCTTGATCGGCAATTTGTATTTCTGAGCGAACTCAAAGTCGCGCTCATCGTGCGCGGGCACGGCCATCACCGCGCCGGTGCCATACTCCATCAATACGTGATTCGCCGCCCACACGAGCAGTTGCTCGCCGTTAAAGGGATTGA
>JBBJMB010000091.1:0-11636 GCA_037719755.1 Pyrinomonadaceae bacterium | reverse complement strand
CTGTGTTCAAGTATGACTTAACTAAACACAGAGAAGCACAGAGAAAAGACAAGAGAGGGACACAGAGAGAGATTAATCTTCGAGCTTAATTTCCGCCCGCGCTCTCAACTCGGCTTGCGCTGTTTTATCGGCGGTGACTTCAACCGGAATGCGCCACACCAGGGTTTTCACGCGGCAGGTGCCGGTGTTGTCTTCGCGGCAGTAATAAAGCGTGGTCTCGACGCGCAGCTTCGCTTGGCCGATCTCGCCAATCTGAATCGGCAGTCTGAGCGGCAACTGCAAATTCTTGCGCACGCGCGCCGCCATATCGGGCACGGAAAGCGTTTTCGCCGCGCCTTCCTCCACCGTCACTTTGTAGCGCTGCGGCGCGGCGGCGTTCAAGTGATAGCCGGCGGGCAGCGTCACGTCGATCACGAGCGACCCGCTGCGCTGCTGAAAGGCGCTGCGCGGCGACGGCGATTTCCTTTTGATTGGGAGCAATTTCTTCGCCCGCACTCTGCGATATGAAACTCACATCAGGCGGCCGCAGACCTTTGATCACTAAAGTCGAAGCGCGCTTTCGTTTAAGGTCAAGCACGCGCACCGCGTGATTGTTGGTGTCGGCGATGAACAGCGTGTCGCCGGCGATCGTCAAGCCGCCCGGCTCATAAAAGGAAGGCGAAGAATTGTCCGCTTGGCCCGGCCTGCCGGTGCCGGCGTACGTCTCGACGGTGCGCGCGCGCGGATTCAGGCGCTTGATCTTGTGATTATACGTGTCGGCGATGAGCAACGAATTTTTCGGCGCTGCGACGATGCCCTGAGGATGTTGCTACCGCACATCGTCGCCCCCGCCGTCCTCATCGCCGAAGTCGAAAAGATCGCCCCCAACCAGGGTGCGCACTTTGCCGCTCGCCAGATCAATCGCTCGAATGATGTTGGATTCGCTGTCGGCGACGTAAAGATTTTGCCGTCAGTGGTGATGCCCGAAGGTTGGGCGAAGCCTGCTTCTTCGCGCGCTCCGTCGAGGCGCGCTTCGCGGCCCGAGCCGGCATATGTGCCGACAACTTGCGTGTCCAGATCGAGCTGCCAGATTTGATGCGGCCCCGCCATCGCGATGTAGAGCGTGCGCCCGACGAATTGCAGATCCCAAGGGGAATTAAGCGCGGTCGCGGCGCCGGGGCCTTCCACTTTTCCATACGACTTGGATTGCCCTCCGGTGCCGGCGAGCGTGTCAACCGTGCGAGCGCGCAAGTCCGCGCGGCGGATCAAATGATTTTCGGTGTCGGCGATGTAGAGCGAGTCGCCATCGAGCGCAAGCCCCTGCGGCCGGTAGAAGGTGGCGCCGGCGAACGCGCCGTTTTGGGCGCCGGCGGCGCCGGTGCCGATGGTTTCGATGAGCGTGCCGTCGAGCTTGGTGATGACGATGCGGTTGTGATTTGAATCCGCGATAAAGAGGCGGTCGCCGCGAGCGTCGGCCAGCACTTTGCCGGGAAAGGCGAGCGGCAAATCACCCACCTTCGCCCGCTCAAGCGCCAGCTTCAGCGGTTGCTCGTTGAGTTCACCGCGCTTGCGAAACTCTTCCACGGTTTGCGCGATCGCGCGGTCGATGCCTTCGTAATTTCCTTCGCCCGAAACCTGGCCGACGAGGTAGCCGGCCGGGTCAATCAGCATCTGCGTCGGCCAGGCGCGCGCGCCGTACGCTGAAAATCTTGAAAGCGGCGTCGTTCACCACCGGGTGCTCGATTTCATAGCGCAGGATAATGCGCCGAATGTTTTCGGTGTCTTTCTCGTTATCAAACTTTGCCGAATGAACGCCGATCACCACCAATTGATTGGCATACTTGGCTTCAAGTTTCTTTAAATCGGGGATAATGTGGATGCAGTTGATGCAGCCGTAGGTCCAAAAGTCGAGCAGCACGACCTTGCCTCTGAGGGCGGTCAGCGAGAGCGGAGTGTCTGTGTTCAGCCAGCTGATGCCGCCCGTTAATTCGGGCGCTCGCACGCGCCCGCGCATCTGACGCGAAGCCATCACAGAACCTCTCGCGAATGAATTACGGATGAGCGTTCCTGTCTGAGCTTGAACGATGGGCGATGTGTGACAGCAGAGCGCCGCGCAGCACAGCAAGCCGGAACTAATCAGCTTCCCGATGAACATCATGAAACCTCGTTAAGAGTAGCGAAAGGATGGAGCGTCAACTTCCCTTGTCAACGCGCGCTCATCATTGTAGCAGAAGCTTTCATTTTTCCGCCCGACCCCAGAGCCCCAGGGTCGTCGCAAGATTTGCGGTCTGCGAGGCGGAAGATTTAAAGTGAGAAGAAAGTGAGAAGAAAGTGACAAGTGACAAGTGACAAGTGACAAGATAAATCCTCTTTTCTTTCTTGTCACTTGTCACTTGTCACTTGTCACTCTTAAAGTCACTTGTCACTCTTAAAGTCACTTGTCACTCTCAGAAAGACAAACCGTGCCGTTGAACGAGACTATTTTTCTAACCGGCTTTCCCGGATTCATCGCCGGGCGACTTGTTGAGCGCCTGGCGCGCGAGGGCGCGCGCTTTCAGCTTTTGGTGCAGCCAACGTTCGCGCCCCGCGCGCGAGATGAAATCGCCCGCATCATCGCGCAAGGTTTGGCGACGCGTCTGCTTTCCGCGTGCTCGAAGGCGACATCACGATGCCCGAACTGGGTCTCGCGAAGAATGATCGCGATCTGGTGCGGCGGGAATGCACGATGATTTTCCACTTGGCCGCGGTTTATGATCTGGCGGTCGAGCGCCAATTGGCGATGCGCGTTAACGTGGAGGGAACGCGCCGCGTCAATGAGTTTGCCAGCTCGCTCTCGCACCTTAAGCGTTATCATTACGTCTCTACCTGCTACGTGGCGGGCAAGCGCACCGGACGTATTGCGGAGTCGGAGCTTGGCCACGCGGCCGGGTTTCGCAATTACTACGAAGAAACAAAATACCTCGCGGAATTGGAAGTCGACGCGCTTAAAACCAGTCTCCCCGTGACCATCCACCGGCCGGCGGTGGTGTGCGGCGATTCCCGCACCGGGGAGACGGCCAAGTACGACGGAGTTTACTATTTGATTCAGTACTTGCGCTCTTGGCCGCAGTTGCTGACGCACGTCAACATCGGCAACCGCGAGGTACGACTTAATATCGTGCCCATTGATTTCGTCATCGAAGCGATAGTTGCGCTGGCGGATGACGCGGCTTCCGTCGGCGCCACCGTGCAATTGGCTGACCCGGCGCCGCTCACCACGCATCAGCTTTTCGAGAGCATCGCCATCGGCTTGGCCGGACACGGATCGCGCGTAACGTTTCCCGCTCAACTCGTGCACAACTCTCTGCTGCTGCCCATCGCGCCGCGCTTCACCGGATTGCCGCGCTCCGCTGTGCCTTATTTCTTTCTCAGCCAAACCTACGACACGCGCGAGGCCGACCGTCTGCTGGCGCCCCACGGCGTGCGCTGCCCGAACTTCCGCGACTATGTGGGAAATCTCATCGCCTTCGTGGCGCAGCGTGAATCCGCGGCCATGGGAGAGTGAATCACGATTTCCTAGCGAGCGTACTACCAACCGAAGATCTGTCGGAACACGTAGCGTAGCGCGAGAATGCTGAAGGTGATGGAGCCGATCAGAATGGCGGCGAGTATAAGCACAATGACGCCGAGAAAGAGCCAGTCGCTGGCGCGTCCGTGGCGTGCCTCAGCGGCCGACACGGTGGCGCGGCGGCGCAGCAGTTCGACGTTCTTTTGATTGGATTTCCACCACACGTCGAAGATGTCGCCGACAAATGGGATGGCGCCGACCACATAGTCTATGCCGAGATTAAGTCCCATGCGCAAAAGCGTCGCTTTGGGCACGCGGTAGCGCACGCCGGCGGCGAGGATGTAGAACGAGACCAGCGAGCTGGCCGTGTCGCCGACGCCGGGAATGAAACCGACGAGCGCATCCAAACCGATGCGCCAGCCGGTGCCCGGAATGCGAAACAAACCGTCCATTAAGTGGCTCAATTGATCTAAACCACGTTCGACCTCAATCGGCGACGGCCGGTTCTTAATCGGAGCCGGCGCCATCGCTTCCGCGGTTCTTTCTCTCATAATGCTCACCTGATCCTTGTCATCTGCCGCCAAAAGAATTTGCCGAGCCGCGCGAAGCGATTGCCGTTGGCGCCGCCTTTTTGAATGGCCATCGCCGCCGGGTCAATGGTGATGCCGAGGGCGGCCGCGAGTTGCGGGTCAGGCGGCGCGATGTCTTCGTCGCCGCGCTTTTCCGAGAGCCAGCGATTAAAGGTGCGCGTGACGGAGCGCCGCTCGGCGACGTTCACTTCGGCGACAAAAGCGGCGCGCAAATCATCCATCTCCGCCACTTCGTGCATGTTAGCGTTGTAATAGCCGCGTAGCGCAGCGAAAAAGCGCTCTTCGCCGAGCAGCTGTAGTAAGGCGTCGAACATCAGCGCGCCCTTGCTGACGACGATGGCCGAATACTGAAAGAAGTTGCGATAGTCGCGGGCGGCGCGATTCGCCGCCATGTCTTCGCCGCCAAACGTGCGGTACACCTTGTAGACGCCGCGCAGTTGATCGTCAAGGGCCACGAGCGCGCGCTCGTCGCCGTGAGCGTCGCGGTAATAAAGCAGCGCCGACCAGTTGGAGAGCGCTTCGTCGAGCACGGGCTCGCGCTCCGGGTCGTTGCCGACGGCGACGCTCCACCACTGCTGTGCGACCACGTGCGCGGCCGTAAATTCGAGGCTGTCTTCAATGGACACGCGCTGCTCGCGCACAATCTCAGGCAAACTGCGCATCGCCGGGTTGTCGAAGTCAACGTAAAACGCGCTCGCGATACACGCCAGGCCGCTAAACTCGGCGGCGCCTAAACGAGCCACCAGCGGAGCTTCCGCGACGTTGATCACCCTCTGGGGCAACGCCCCGAAGCGCGCCGTGTAGATGCGGGCCGCATTGGCCGCCACGGCGAGCACGCGCCGGCCTATGTTTTCGTGGCCGGCCGCATAGATTGAGCGGATCTTGAGGCCGCCGACATCGCGCTCCTCGGCGCGCAGCGTGCGGCCGGCGATGATCGCAAAGTCGCGCAAGCTGGCGCCGGAGAAACTGTGCACCACTTGGCCCGACGGCAACGGCGCCGCGCGGCGCTCATCCGCCGAAGCGAAAACGCGGACCTCAGGCGAAGCTTCAACGCTCACCTCATAATCCGCCGCTTCCGCGAACACAAAGTCGCCCACCGAAGTCTCCGTTTTGCGCCGCCATCGTCCCGCCCGCGCCGCGAGCAATGGGTAGGCGCCGAGCAGCATCACGCCGCGACAGCTAAAATTGATGTCGCGCGATTGGCGCGCTTCGCGAGGCCTGCGGAAAACGGAATTTATCTGCTGCATGACGTGCGCCAAAAGCGTCGTTTCATCCGCTTCGACTTCCGGCACGCTGCCCGCAAACGACACCTCCACCTCGGCGGCGGCGCCCGGCGCCACCGGCGCGCGCAGGCTCACACGGAGAATTGTTTCGCGCTCGTCAAGGGAAAAAGGCAGCGACGATTGTCCGCCGCCGGAGCGCACGCCCTCTATGCGCAAGCGGGGTTCATCAATCTCCGGCGCGTCTTCTGCGGATTTCACTTCGAGATGGTTTCCGGGCGCGAGGCCGTTCTCCGCCGCGGCCCCAGGGCGCGCGCCCGGGGGCGTGTGCTTATTCGGGTACAGGTGAAAATAGATTTGCGACGCGGGGCGGTCGTCGCGGTTGATCCAGCGCGTGCGCTGAACGCCGGAATAAGAACGATTGTCGAAATCAAGCGCAATTTGGATCTGATAGCGGGTACGCTCCGCGGCGGCGGCAACGGGAGCGATTCGTTTCTCCCGCGCTCTTTGGCGCGGCACCGCGGGGCTCCGTCGCCGTGCGCCCTTCGACTGCGCGGCGTTCAAAGAAAGAGGCGCAAGCATAGAGATGGCGCACAACAGCCAGCAGCACACGAGCCGTCGCGCGCGCAGTTGCAATTTGATTGGCGAAGTTTGCGTCACGTTTCATCGCGCACCGTCGTAAGCGACGATTCAGCGCTTGCTTTCGGTAATCGTAACACGGCGCATGCGGTCGCCGCGCACGATCGCGTCAACCACGTCCATGCCCTCCACCACGCGCCCGAAGACCGTATAGCCGCCGTCCAAATGCGGCTGCGGCGCGTGGGTCACAAACCACTGCGAGCCGCCCGTGTCTTTGCCGGAAAGAGCCATCCCGACCGCGCCTCTTTCGTACGGCGTTTCGTTGATTTCGCAGCGAATCTGGTAAAGCGGGCCGCCGTTGCCGTCGCCGCGCGGATCGCCGCCCTGGATCACAAAGTTGGGCACCACGCGGTGAAAAGTCAGATCATTGAAAAATCCCCGCCGCGCGAGTTTGATGAAGCTGTCAACCGTGAGCGGAGCCTCACGCGGCAACAATTCAATCGCAAAGCTTCCTTTGTCCGTGAAGATGCGCGCCGTCACGCGGCGATTCAAGCGGGCCAGCGCTCGCTCGTAATCTGAGGTCGTCTGATTCATTTCAACTACGCCGACGCTTGATGCGCCGTCGCCCGCGCCGCTTGTTTGCAGCAGACGCGCGGCGCGGCGGCGAATCAGGTGATCGCGCGCCGCGAGCGCCGCTTTGATCGCGCGCCGCGCGCCCGCATCGTCTTTCTGCAAAGCGTCTTTCTGTTTGCCGAGAGCATCAAGAACGGCCAAAGAAGCGTCATTCATCGCATCGGCGAGCGCGTTCTGCAAACTCGCGGCGAGCGCTTGCGACAGCTCTGGGGAAGGCGGCAATTCACCGATCAGTTCCGCCGCCGTCGCCCTCACCATGACGTCGCGCGACTTGGCCAAGTGTTGCGCGAAAACATCACCCGCGTCAGTGGTTTTGAAAGCGGCGAAGGCGCGCAGCAGATCGGGCATCGCGAGCGTTGGTGTGCGCGGATGATTAAGTAGCGACGCGACCGCGCGCTGAGCCGCGGCTCGCGCCGCTTGAAGGTCTTCTGCGGACGCCGCTTTTTCAGTGAGCTGCGCCACTTCCCCGAGGCCTTGCCCCGTCGCGCTCACGATTCGCCAATCGCGAAACAATTGCGCGGAAGTCGCTCTTTGACTGAGCGCATCCTCGACGGCGCGCACATACTCGGGCGGCGAAATCCGCGCCCATGCTACTTCCAACTCGGGCGCCATCATTCGCTCGCCGGCGCGCAAATTTTTGAGAAATTGCAACGCCCGCCCGTCGCCCGCACCGCCCGCCACACCTCCGAGCGCGCTGGCGATCTCAAGCAATTCATTGCTTTCCGATGGGCGCGCCGCGCCCCCTGCTTTACCCTGGCGGTATGTTGAAAACAAAGACTCTGCGCGTGCGAGAAGGACGGTCAACGCACGCTCGTCTTTGATCGCCGCGAGCGCGCGGATCGCGCTTACGCGCACGCGCTCATCCGCGTCCTGTGAAACAAGCGCGGTCAAGCTCGCCGCCGAAGAACGGCTCTGCGCCACACCCAGCGCCCGGGCCGCGTTGGCGCGCACAATTGCATCACTATCGTCGAGCGCAGCTTCGAGCCTTGAGATGGCCACGCGCGCGCGCAATCGCGCCAGCGTGTTGGCCGCATCGGCGCGCACGCGCGTCGTCGCTCGCCAGAAACTCGGAGATCGTGAGAGCGGCCCCGGACATGCGCGCGCGCAAAGCTGCGGTGATGGCCGCGAGCGCCAGCTCCCGCCGAGCTTGATGGCTGCGAGCGGCTTCGTCGCTTAAAACCTTGGTGATCTCGCTTTGAATAACGCGCAATTGATCAACTTGCTTTTCGGGCGCGAGTGCGGCGGCGATTTTGCCGAGAGCTTCCGTCGCGCGTGCGCGCACATGTTCGGCTTCTTCCGCCCGGTGCAACGCTGTGCGCAACGCGGCGACGCCTTCAAGAGCTTCAATCTCACCGATCGCAAAGGCGGCCGCGCCGCGCACGCTCATGTGCTCATCATTCGCTAAAAGGGAAGCGAGCGGAGCGATTGCGGAGCTTTCGCCGATGCGTCCGAGCGCCAGCGCCGCGCGGCGCCGTGTTTGCGCGTCCCGGTCGCCGAGCAGTTCGAGCAACGCACTGTCAACAAGCCTTTTGTCTTCAGCTCGCAAAATTCGCAACCACGCGTCTCGCCGGATGGTGAGAACGTCAGGCGAAGCGTGCGGTTGAGCGTCAGACACGGGCGCCAGCGCACACAAAAGCGCGGCGACCACGATCAAGCCGAAAGATGCAGGGTGGTTGCTCAGATTATTATGCGAGCTAGACATGGGCGGGCTCGATCTGCACGAGGGCGTCATAAAAGGTCGCGCCGCCGCCCATATCTGTGAGGTGCTGTGAGGTGAGCTGATTAACGTTGGCGCCTCCGGGCGAAAGCTTGTTCCACCAGACCGAAGGCGAAACGACGACGCCCGGCCGGGCCCTCGTCGTCACTCGCGCCGAAAGCAAACAAGAGCCGCGCTCATTGAAGACGCGTACCAGACGGCCCTCGCTGATGTGGCGCGCCGCCGCATCGTCCGGATGGATTTCCACGAAAGGCTGCAACTCCTGGCGCAGTTGCTTCGGAAGATTCGCGAAGCTGGAGTTTAAAAAAGCGTGCGCCGCCGGCGTAATCAGCGCCAGCGGATAGCGCTCGCTTAACTCCGGGGCCGTTTGTTTGGATTCGCGCGGCGGAATGTAATCCGCGACGCCGGGCAGGCCCTCGGCCTCAAGCGCGGCGCTGAACAGTTCGCACTTGCCCGAAGGCGTGGGGAAATTACCCGTCGCGAACGGAGCGAAATCCTCGGCCACGTTCAGACGCAGCCAGCCTTTTTCGCGCAGCGCTTCAAGCGTGATGCCGGACAGGGCCGCGTGACCAGAATCAAGCGCCTGGCGCGCGATCTCTTCGTCCGAGTCCGTCAAGCAATCTTCCGTGTAGCCGAGACGCGCGGCGAGCAGCCGGAACACATCCGTATTCGACTTGGCTTCGTGAAGCGGCGCAATCGCCGGTTCATTGATGACCAGGTAGAGATGGCCATAAGCCTTGTGCAAGTCAAAGTGCTCAAGCTGCGTGGTCGCGGGCAACACCACGTCCGCGAAGTCGCACGTGTCGGTCATAAACTGCTCGTGCACAACGGTGAAAAGATCGGCGCGCCGCAACCCCTCAATGACCTTTCTTTGCTCGGGCGCAATCGCCGCCGGATTCGAGTTGTAGACGTAGAGCGCGCGCACCGGCGGATCATCCGTGCTGCGCGTCAGGATATCGCCCAAAAGCGACATGTTGAGCGTGCGCGGGCGCGGAGTAGGCATCAAGTCGGCGCGTTCAAGCGCGGCGTAATTGAGCGGAAAGTAGCCGCTCGTGGAAAGCAAAATGCCGCCGCCCGTGTTGCGCCAAGCGCCGACCACAGCCGGCAAACAAGCGATCGTGCGCACCGCCATGCCGCCGCCCGCGTGCCGCTGCATGCCGTAGTTGATGCGAATCACGGAAGGCTTAACCGTCGCGTACGCCCGCGCCAAACCAATAACTGTGTCCGCCTCCACTCCGCAAATCGCGGCGACGCGCTCGGGCGGATACTGATGCGCACGGGCGCGCAACTCATCCGCTCCGATGCAGTAGCGCTCCAGGTAATCGCGGTCTTCCAGATGCTCCGCAAAAATCACATGCATCAGGCCGAGGGCGAGCGCCGCGTCTGTGCCCGGCAGCGGCGCGATGTGTTCGTCGCACTGATCGGCGGTGCGCGTGCGCCGCGGGTCAATCGCCAGCACGCGCGCGCCCTGTTTGTGCGCCTCGCGAATCACCGGCCAGAGGTGTACGTTGCTGGTGACAGTGTTGGTGCCCCAGAGCAGAATCAGACGAGACTCGCGAAATTGCTCGGGGTCTGTGCCGATTTTGCCGCCGACGGTGGCGACGTAGCCGGCGGTGCCGGCCGAAGCGCAAATCGTGCGGTCAAGCTGAGAAGCGCCGAGCCGGTGAAAAAACCGCCGGTCCATTGACTCAGACTGCACGAGTCCCATCGTGCCGCAGTAGCTGTAAGGCAAAATCGTCTCGGGTCCTTCACGAGACGCGGCGAGCGCGCGAAAGCGATCAGCCACCCGGTCCAGCGCTTCGTCCCAACTGATCGGCGAAAAGACGCCTTCACCCTTGGCCCCGGTGCGCAAGAGCGGCGTCTTGATGCGGTCGGCGCTGTGCGTGCGGTGTTCGTAATTGGCGACTTTGGTGCACAGAAAGCCGCGCGTCAGAGGGTGATCGGATCGCCCTCCACGCGCGTCGCGCGGCCGTCTTCAACGGTCACAAGCATCGCGCAAGTGTCGGGACAGTCATGCGGGCAAGCCGCTTTGACAACTTTAAGAGAGCGAGGATTGGTGATGATTGGTTCTGGCATAACGTGTTAAGGGAAGGAATTATACAGCAGAGTCGCCAGATAGAGGCAGGGCGCCGAGTAAAGACTCATTCTTTACTCGGCGCCTCGACGGTAAAAGGCGCTGCCAAATTCCATCGGCAGCGCCTCGGTAGTTAACGTGAGTTTGGTTGCCGGAATGTCCGACAATCTTCTAGATTGTCGCGTTCATGCCCAGACCGCCAAGCTTGATTTCTGACAGAGCTGCGCGACAATCGAGCAGATTGTCGGACACATGCTTGGAGCTGGTCTGCTGATATCGCATTCGCATTAAGTTAAATAGAACAGTTAAAATCCAATTTAACTGGCGGCGAGCGCGGTTTCCGCCACATCCGATTTCTTGCCGTTGCCAATGACCGGCGACGCCAAAACTTCATTAACCTGAACTTTATCGAACGCGGCTTTGACCTGCATCATTTGGCAACCTCCCTCAAAGATCGCGCCGCTTTCGATAATCAGCGCCGGCGTTTTGATGTTGCCGAGCACTTTGCCGACGCGCCCGATCTCGATGCGCTTGGTGGCGATGATGTCGCCATTGACGGTTCCGTTGATGAGGGCCACCGACACTTCTACGTTGGCGTCGACTTGGCCGCCGGCGCTGACAATCAGCGTTCCGTCCTCAGAGCTCACGCGGCCCGAGATCTGTCCGTCAACGCGCAGCATCATTTTGAACGTCGCCTCGCCGGTGACGCTTGTGCCGGAGCCGACAAAGCCACTCAGATTTCCGTCCTTGATGTCGCGGGCCATCGACTCGCTTTCCGTCACGGCGCGCGAGCCCGAGCCCGAGGGCTGACCCGAGGGCTGACCCGAGGGCTGACCCGAGGACTGAGCAGATACTGTTGAAGGCGGCGCTTCAACGGACGTGCGGTACGGCTCGCTGTTAATTGGCTGTCTCGGTTGAACGGCAGCTTCAACGGGCGCGGGCGTGTGACTTGTCAGCGGCTCTTCTTTTGTCTGTTTTCCCACTCTGAGCATGATTTGCAATCTCCACTAAGATCTTTGGAAGGGTTAATCCTGAGACGTGCAGCCCGATTGGCGGGGCGCTTCGCGTCAGAAGACGGCGGAAGTGAAGTGAGGTCACTCGCGAAACAATGCCGAATGAAAGCTGGTTGCGCGCGAAAGGATTTTGAGAAGGCATCCGCGCCGCTACAAGCGGGACAAGGTTGCGGGCCATTTAAAGCCGGCAATTTCAAGGGCGCCATCATAGATAAACGGCCCGCTTCTGTCTAGTGGTGCTTGGCAGAAGTAATCATACACGAATTGGAGTGGTATGATGCTAA
>JBBJMB010000391.1:0-2521 GCA_037719755.1 Pyrinomonadaceae bacterium | reverse complement strand
CGCGCGAGTTTGAGCAAATGGAAATGGAGTATTTTGTGCGGCCCGGCGAAGACGAGCGGGCGCACCAACAGTGGATCGACGAATGTGCGGGTTGGTATCAGCGGCTGGGCTTGAAGGCCGGCAACTTGCGCTTCTACGAGCAGCCCGCCGCCGAGCTGGCCCATTACGCCAAACGCACGGTGGACATTCACTATCGCTTTTTCCCAGAGCGCGAAGATGAAGAAAAGCAATGGGACGAGTTGATGGGCATCGCCAATCGCCAAGACTTTGACCTCAAAGCGCACTCGAAAAATCGGACGGACGCCGAAGGCAAAAGGCTTAACTCGACGCAACCGAAGATCTTTCTTATTTCGACGAGGGAACCAAGGAGCGCTTTTACCCTTATGTGATTGAGCTGGCAGCCGGCGTCAACCGCTCGGTGCTCGCCTTTTTGATGGACGCCTACACGGAGAGACGACCGACAAAGGCGAGCGGCGCGTGATCCTGCAATCACCCGAGCTCGCGCCCATCAAAGCGGCCATTCTTCCGCTCGCCAAAAACAAGCCCGAGATTGTCGGCATGGCGAAGGCCATTAAGCGCTCGCTGCAGCCCGTGCTGCGCGCCGTTTACGACGACACCGGCGGCATCGGCAAGCTTTACGCCCGGCAGGATGAGATCGGCACACCCTTTTGCGTGACCGTCGATCACCAATCGCTGGAAGACGAAGCCGTCACCGTCCGCGACCGCGACACCTGGGAGCAAGAGCGAGTCAAGGTCGCGGATTTATCAGACCATTTAAGGCAGAGGTTAGAGGTGAGAGGTTAATCAAACCCTCTTAATTAACTCTCGTCATGAGTTGACAGCAGTCAAGATGCATGGTCTCTCCCTTTGCGCCTTCTTTGCGTCTTCTCTTTGCGATCTTTGCGTTTAAGTGACGCATACTTAAACGCAAAGATCGCAAAGAGAAGACGCAAAGGATGGCCGCTCTTCACCTCATGACTCGAATTTAGTTATGGCTATTGTCAAAAAACTCAATCAGCAAACCGAGTCGCGCTTGTTGCTCGAAGATGACGAGCCGGTGGAGTTGCCGGCGGCGAGCGTCGATGAGGCGGCGCTGGTGGTGCAGTTTGAGAGTTACCGACCGTACTTGCCGGAGCTGCTTGAGGTGTTGCGCGCCGGCACGCTCGCGGACCCGGTGCCGGTGATGACGGATGCCTCAACTTTCGCCGTTCACGGCGCGACGCGAACGTTTTGGGTGAAGCTGTGGCATGCCTCGCCCGAGCTGACGCGCATTGAACGAGTGCAAATCCTCAGTTGTCTTCCCTCCGCGCGGCGTCCGCATTGTGGTTGATGAATAGGTACTCCCGCTCGAAGGATGCGACTTTCGTGTTGCCGAAGATTCCCGAAAAGATTCTCCGTTTGGCTGAAGAAGTGCGCCGTCGCGGCGGCCGTGCGCTGCTCGTCGGCGGTTGCGTGCGCGACGCGCTGATGGAGCGCGAGCCGAAGGATTGGGATGTGGAGGTATACGGCATAGAGGGCGCACTGCTGCGCCGGATTTTGAAAACTTCGGGCGAGTGAACGCGGTCGGCGAAGCGTTTACGGTTTACAAGCTGGGCCAAGACCTGGATGTGTCGCTGCCGCGGCGCGAGCGTAAAGCCGGGCGCGGGCACCGGGCTTTCGTCGTCGAAGGCGATCCGGCGATGAGCGTGGAAGAGGCCGCGCGCCGCCGCGACTTCACCATCAACGCGATTCTGCAAGACCCGCTCAGCGGCGAAATTATTGATCCTTCGCGGGGCGCGCCGACATCGAGCGAAAGATCCTGCGCATGGTGGCGCGCGAAACTTTTGCGGAAGACAGTTTGCGCGTGCTCCGGGCCGCGCAGTTTGCCGCCCGCTTCGAGTTTGACATAGACGCCGCGACCGTCGACGTTTGCCGCACGATCGATCTCACGGATTTGCCCGCCGAGCGCATCTGGGGCGAAGTGGAAAAGATTCTGCTGCGCGCCTCGAAGCCTTCCATCGGCTTTCGCCATTTGCTGGACTTGAGCGTCATCGCGCAAATCTTTCCCGAATTGCAGGCGCTGGTCGGAGTGCCGCAAGAGCCTGAGTGGCACCCGGAAGGCACCGTCGATGTGCACACCTGGCTGGTGCTTGATCGCGCGCGTGAGCTGATCGACGACCTCGCTTACCCGAAGCGTGTGACGGTGATGCTCGGCGCGCTCTGCCACGACCTCGGCAAGCCTGCGACCACCGAATTTCGCGACGGGCGCTTGCGCGCTCACGGCCACGATTTGGCCGGCGTGGCTCCAACGGAAAGCTTGTTAGACAAATTAAACGTGCACACGCTCGACGGGTACGACGTGCGCACGCAGGTGCTTTCTCTGGTCCGCGAACACTTAAAGCCCGGCGAGTTTTACAAAAAGAGAACGGAAGTTTCCGATGGCGCTTTCCGCCGTCTGGCGAGGCGCTGCGAACTCGATTTGCTTTATCGCGTGGCGAAGGCCGACTCGCTTGGGCGCAACGCCGATTGGGTGCCTCGCGAA
>JBBJMB010000390.1:0-2550 GCA_037719755.1 Pyrinomonadaceae bacterium | reverse complement strand
CTACCGAGTGACAGCTCCGCTGCCGGGAACACCGAAACACATTCTCAATAACGTCAGTGGCGGCGTCGGCATGGCGCCCGATGATGCATCGCTTGCTTTCATCAGACAAGATTCAACGCGAGGTGAAAGCGCCCTCATCATCGTCAATGCCGACGGCACAGGTGAGCGAAAACTTGCCACTCGGCGAAGCCCGAATTCTTTTACTTCGGAAAATCCGGCTTGGTCTCCCGACGGCAGCCTTATCGCTTGTTCTGCGATCAATTACAGTCCCTTGTTTCACGAAGAGCTGGTGGGCGTACGCGTCAAAGACGGAACGCAGCAGCACATTTCTTCAGGTCCATGGCCGTACATCCGCGGAGCGGCCTGGCTCTTCGACGGAACAGGTTTATTAGTGACCGCGCGCAGGTTCAAACAATCCCCAGAAAAACACCTCAAGCGAAGACCCTGAGACGCAAGTCCAACTCTGGTACATCTCCTTCCCGGAAGGTAAAACACGAAGGATCACGAATGACCTGAATCGATACCGCAGTCTCAGCCTTTCGCGCGACTCCGGCGCGCTGGTGACGATACGCACCGAACATAATTCTAATATCTGGCTGGTTAACCTGGCGGATCGCCCCACGGTCAAGCAGAGCGGTGAGGCGAAGGCTCCGCCTTATCGTCGCGCCAAACAATTGACCCACGGCTCCAATAAATACGAAGGTTTGAACGGTCTCACGTTCGCGCCAGACGGCAGCATCCGCTATGTCTCTGTTGAGCGGGGCAGCCGTGATATCTGGTCGACCAATCCGGACGGCAGCGAGCACAAACAAATCACTGACGAGCCGCGCACAGGCGTTCGCCGGCCGTCTCACCCGATGGGCGCCAGCTCGCGTTTGCCTCCACGCGCGCGGGAGAGCTGAACATCTGGTTGATGAATGCCGACGGCAGCGAAGTGCGACAATTGACGAGCGGCAAATTAGAATCCGATCCCTGCTTTTCACCCGACGGCAAATGGGTGGTCTACACTTCAATGGGCGGCGATTCACCTGAGCCGGTGCTCTGGAAGATACCGCGTGAAGGCGGCCGGCCCGTCAAGCTTACCGCTGCGCTTTCGGCGCACCCGAGCGTTTCACCCGATGGTAAGCTGATCGCCTTCTTTTTACAGCACACTCCGCAGGCTCCGCTGCGCCTGGCGGTGATGCCCTTCGACGGTGGTGAGCCCATCAAAATCTTCGACGCTTACTCTTCCCTCGATCCATTGCAGCAGCCGATTGTTCGCTGGGCACCGGACGGACTCGCTTTAGCTTATATCGAAACGCGGGAAGGCGTTTCCAACGTCTGGAAGCGACGCCTTGACGGCGGACCTCCGGAGCAACTGACGGATTTCGAGACGGATCAAATCTACTGGTTTGACTGGTCACGCGACGGAATGCAATTGGTCCTTTCACGTGGCAGCGAAACCGGCGACCTCGTGCTCGTGAGAAATAAAGTGTAGAAACGATTCATGCCCTGTGATTGCCGCAAAGCCTCAAGGAAGAGAAAATTTACCGGACGACCGGCCCCGATCATCACCCACCGCTGAAGCTTTCGCCGCGTCGGCGTCGCCTCCTCCAGATTGTTTGTGCCGCGCGCTTTTTAAATCCAAGTTGCGCATCAAGCGGTGCAGGTAAGTCGGGTACAAGCCGAGCAATTTGGCCGCCTCCGTAATATTTCCCTGGGCGTTGTCGAGCGCACTGAGAATTAATTGCTTCTTTGTTTGCTTGACCGCTTCGAAGTAATCAGCGCCCGCCTCGTCAGCGCCGCTGGCGCCTGCTTCGATGATGGTTTCGGGCAGATCCTCCGCCATAATGTGTTCGGCATCGCCGAGCACAGCAACGTTCGATCGCGTTCTCCAGCTCGCGCACATTACCCGGCCAGTCGTAACTCTTGAGATGCCTGAGAGCCGCAAAGGAAAGCCCAAGCACCCGCCGGTTACATGCCTGACCGTGTTTCGCCACAAAATAGTTTGCCAACAGTTGAATATCCTCCCGGCGTTCTCGCAGCGGCGGAGTACAAACGGAAACCACGTTCAGCCGGAAATAAAGATCCTGACGGAATTTACTTTCGTGCATCGCTTTCTGTAAATCCCGGTTGGTGGCGGCGATGACGCGGACGTTAATTTTGATCAGCCGCGTTCCGCCCACACGCGTAAACTCGCGCTGCTGAAGCACTCTGAGCAGCTTTGCTTGAAGTTCGGCCGCCAGCTCGCCGATCTCATCAAAGAAAACCGTTCCCCCATCGGCCACTTCCAGATGGCCTCTCTTTTGATTAATGGCACCGGTAAAAGCGCCTTTTTCGTGACCGAAAAGCTCGCTCTCCAAAAGCGTATCCGTGAGCGCGGCGCAATTGATCGCCACGAACGGCTTATCCGTGCGGTGACTGTGGTGATGAATGGCTCGCGCGACTAACTCTTTGCCGGTTCCGCTCTCCCCGAGAATCAGGACGGAGGAGTCGACCGGAGCCACTTTGGAGATGAATTGCAGGATTTGACGCATCGGCTCGCTTTCGCCGACCATGCTTTGGTTAAGA
>JBBJMB010000090.1:0-11731 GCA_037719755.1 Pyrinomonadaceae bacterium | reverse complement strand
AATAAAATCCCGGTGATTGCCGAATGTACGCCGTGAGCGTGTTTTCCCACCCACCGGACGCTATGTTTACGCGCTGAAAATAAGAAGTTGGCCAACAATTGTGCGGTCAAAACAGATCGCTTCGGCTGGGCAAAGGGCGAAAATATTTAGTCGCTGGCATCAAAGGCTGCTTTGACGGTAGAATCAAAAGAGTTTTTGTACCCTCTGTTGTTTCGTCGATCAGGCTCACGGGTGAGTCACCCTTTTTATCACGCTGCGGTGTAAGTTATGGCGCTCCTGCACATACTGGATGCGAGCGGACGCGAATGGAAGTATTCGCTGCGGTCCTCTACGTCACCCTGCACCATCGGGCGTGCGCCGGACAACTGCATCGTGGTTAATGATCCGCGCACGTCTCGCTATCACGCGCACATCGTGGCCGATGAGAGCGGCTTCAAGATCGTTGATGGTATTCGCGTTGGCGGCGATGTGCGACGCAGCGCCAACAAGGTTTTTGTGAACGGCAATCAAGCTTATGAGCATCAATTGTCGAACAACGACCGCATCACCATCGGGACCAGCGTGCTGCGCTTTGAGCAGCGCGCAGAAGAAATGGCGAGCAGCGGAGTGCGCTACGACGATAAACGCTTGGGCCACACGCAGGTGCTCGTCTCCGCCACCGACCTGATCTCAACGGTGCTTCGCGCGCAAGCTCAAAGGCAGTCTCCCGCAAGCGAAGTCGAAGCGCTCCGGCGTAAAGCTGAGATTCTCGAAGTGCTGTATGAGATGAGTCAAACGCTCGGCTCCGTGTTCGACCTCGATGCCATTTTCAATAAGGCCACCGAGATTATCTTCCGCGTCACTCCGGCCGACCGCGTGGTCGCGCTTTTGGCCGACGGCGCCGACCCGCAAAGCCCCGACGCTTCGTTGCGGCCGATTGCGCTGCGCGTGCGCGATGAGCAACTTGCGGTGCATGCCAAAAACCTGACCATCGGGCGAACCATTACACGCCAAGTGATGCGCGACCGCGTCGCGCTTCTTTCGCAAGATGCGGCGGCGGATGAGCGGCTGCGCGGAGTCGAATCGATTGTGTCGCAGGGCGTGCGCTCGACGATCTGCGCTCCGCTTGTGGTTGAACACGGCGTGCACGGCGCGCTTTACGCGGATCGTCTCGACCCCTTCGCCGTTTTCACGCGCGACGACCTGGAACTAATCAGCGCCATCGCCGCGCAAACCGCCGTCGCGGTCGAGAATGCGCGCAATCATGAGCGGCTCGCGCGTGAACAAGTGGTGCGCGCAAGCTATGGCCGGTTTGTACCCGAGTACGTCGTTAATCAAATGCTCGAAAACCCCGAGTCTTTTCAACTCGGCGGCGCGAACCAGCTGATCACGGTGCTTTTCGCTGACATTAGAGGCTTCACCCGCTTGGCCGAGCACGCGCGGCCCGAGCAGGTGGTACACTTGCTGAATCGTTATTTTACGGCGATGACCGAAATTATTTTCGCGCACGACGGCACGCTCGATAAATATTTGGGCGACGGATTGATGGCGCTCTTCGGCGCCCCGCAAGCGACCCCCCAGGATGCCGCCAATGCCGTGGCCGCCGCGGTTCAGATGCAGCGGCGCATGGAGGTCTTCAATGAAGAACTGCGCACCGAAGGCATCGAGCAATTTAGAATCGGCGTCGGACTGCACACCGGGGAAGCGACCGTCGGCTACATCGGCTCGGAGCGCAGGTCAGAGTACACTGCGATTGGTGATACGGTAAACTTGGCCGCGCGCTTGGAATCGAACGCAAGCGGCGGGCAAATTCTGATGACCGAAGCGACGGCGCAAGCGGCCGCCGAGTCGCCTTATGTGTTGCGGCCGCGCGAAGCGATCAACGTGAAGAACCGCGTGCAGCCTGTGCCTCTGTACGAAGTGGATTGGCAAAAGGGAGAGGAAGGACGGATGACGGGCGAAAAGTGAATTTGTTGTGGCACGCACGAACGAACGCTCGTTTAATCCTCAAAATCTATGGCGACGAAATCATTTATCAACAGAACTCGCACCTTCATGCAGTTCGGGAAGCTGCGCAACTTGGCGCGCGTGTCGGATTTGATGGCCATAGACATGGGCTCGGCGAGCACCATCATCTCTGTGCGGCGGCGCGGCGTGGTCGTCGACGAGCCGTCGATGATTGCGATCAATAAAACGACCGGTGAAGTGGTGGCCATCGGGCGCGAGGCGCAGCAAATGCTCGGGCGCGAGCCGCGCGACGTCACGATCGTCGCGCCGCTGGTGGACGGAGTGGTGGCCGACTTTGAGGGCACGCAAAAAATGCTGGCTCACTTTGTGCGCAAAGCCCGCAGCGGCATCACCTTCTTTAGCCGGCGCGCTTACATGAGCGTTCTGTCGGGCATCACGCAGGTCGAGCAACGCGCGCTTTTGGCCGCGGCGGAGAACGCGCACATCTGGCGCGTGCATATGATTGAAGAGGGCTTGGCCGCCGCCATCGGCGCCGGCGTGTCGCTGACGGACCCGCGCGCTTCGGCGGTCGTAGACTTTGGCGGCGGCACCACAAACATCGCGGTCGTCACGCAGGGCACGATCATTCACTCGCGCGCCGAAAGACTGGGCAGCACCGACATCGACGCGGCGATTATGGATCGGCTGCGACGCTTTCGCGGCTTAAACATCGGCCCGCCGACGGCCGAGAAGTTAAAGATTGAGCTTGGCTCGGCGACGGAGCCGGAAGACCCTTGGCGCAGCTCAAACATACGCGGCTTAGACGTGCAAACGGGGCAGCCCGGCGCCATCGACGTGACGGCCGAAGAAGTGTACAAAGTCGCGCACCCGATTCTGCAACGCATCGCGAGCGAAGTTCGCAAAGCCCTGGGCGAATTGCAGCCCGAAGTGGCGGCTGATATTTACGAGCGCGGTATCATTCTCACTGGCGGCGGCGCGCTGTTAAAGGGCATGAGCGAGTACCTGCAAAGCGAAACGCAATTGGACGTGCACATCGCCGAGGAGCCGCGCTTAGCGATTGTGCGCGGGTTGACTCAAACGTTTGACGAGCCCACCTTGCTGCGCCGGATTTCCCGCAGCGAAGGATCACTGCTGATCGGCGATGACGGCACAGTCTTCGAGGGATGAAGAGTTTGTCGCGCGACAAACCCGGGTCTGGCCGGGGCAGGTTAAGGAGCATTAAATTTTGAAGGCCACAGCGATGACGTTGACGCAACTTTACCGCCGGCAGATCCAGGTGGCGCGCGTTTACGGCATTCCGGTGCGCATAGATTATCGTTGGTTTTTGGTTTTCGGTTTGAGCGTGTGGTTGGTTTCGACCAACATGCTCGCGCTTGGCCTTCCGGGCGTGGGCCGCGGCACATCATTGCTGCTCGGCGTGGCGACCACTGCGACGCTCTTTCTTTCAATTTTCGGCCATGAGTTGGCTCACGCCTTGGTCGCGCGTTCCGAAGGAATCGAGACCGAAGAGATCGTGCTGCATCCGTTCGGAGGTCTCGCGCGTCTGGCTGAGCAACCGCGCAGCCCCGGCGCCGAGTTTCGCATCGCGGCGGCCGGACCCGCGGCGAGTTTTTTCTTCGCTCTGTGCGGCTTCGGCGCCATGCTGCTGGCCAACGCGGGCGGCTTTCGGGCCGGAGCTGCGGTGTTCTTTTTCCTGTGGTTCTTCAACCTTTTGCTCGCCGTTTTTAATCTTTTTCCGGGCTATCCGCTCGATGGCGGACGCGTGCTGCGGGCGCTGCTTTGGCACCGCAACGGCAACATCTCTGAAGCCACCAGGATCGCCGGCCTCTGCGGCCAAGTGATCGCTTTGGCCCTCATCGCTTTCGGCATCTTTATTGTGGTTTTGCATGTGACGCGGGGAACGGGCGACCTTTTCACAGGCTTGTGGAGCGTGATGGTCGGCCTCTTCCTCGGCGACGCCGCCCGCAAAGTGACCGCCGAGACCGGCGGCGCCAGTGGGGCCGTCACCGTTGGCGAAGTCATGGGCGTGCCGTTTGCGATCGAGCCCGATGTGACGGTCAGTCACTTCGTAGATGTGATTTTGCCGCAGCACCGGCAGACCAGTTTCCTGGTGGCACGCGACAAGCGGCTGCACGGCTTGCTCACGCTCGCGGACTTAAAAGCTTTGCCGCGCGACAAGTGGCGGCAAACGCGCGCCCGCGATGTCATGCGACCCATCAGTCCGCAATTGTTCGTTGAGTCTTCCGCTCTGATCGGCCGCGCCGAAGATTTGATGAAGCAGAACGGAGCGGACGCTTTGGCGGTCATCAACCCGGCCGGCGAGTTGATCGGCTTTCTGCAAAAGGGATTAATAAAAAAGCGCGCCGCGAAGGCGTCCTCAATTGGTAAGCGCCGCCAAA
Organism: Pyrinomonadaceae bacterium; assembly: GCA_037719755.1. Lineage (GTDB taxonomy): Bacteria > Acidobacteriota > Blastocatellia > Pyrinomonadales > Pyrinomonadaceae > JBBJMB01. Next base: position 7,385 of record JBBJMB010000090.1, on the reverse strand, counting down.
GATTCTTTAACCGCTGACATCGCCGCACAAGGCGAGCCGCCCGTCTCTCACGTGCGCTGGCCGGCGCCAGCCAGAAGCCGCATTCTTTTCTTTTCGCGCTAAACGCCGGCTGGCCTTTTAAGCCAATGATTACGGGCCGAGCAACAATGTGTTTGCCTTATGGAGACTTTTTCAAGATAATGGGCGCGGACGCGTGTCACGCGAAAGCGCACTTGACGCGCGGCAAATAATCAGCAAGCTAACGAGAAGGTCGCCCCCTTTAACACTCAATTGTGCGCCATGCGTCTAACTCTTCAACGGATGAAGAAGACAGGCGGTGGGAAAAGTCTCTCAAAAATCGGTCATAGGTAGCAATTGCTTTTCGCGATTCCATACATAGCCCAGTGGGGAAAACTGTTTGAGCCACGAAGCTTCGTGGACATCTTTTTCGTTTTCCTGCTTGTCTACGCCGTGCTGAAGCTGCTGCGCGGCACGCGCGCGGCGCCGATGGCCGCCGGAATCGCCGTCTTCGCTTTGCTTTCCTGGCTCGCCGTTCGCCAAGAACTTGTGACGCTGGATTTTGTGCTGCGCGGCGCGCTGCCTTACGTCGGCGTGGCGATCATCGTGCTCTTTCAGTCGGAAATTCGGCAGGCGCTGGTTTCCTTCGGCAACCGCTTTCGTTTGCCTTTTCTGCGGCGGCATCGCGGGCAATTCGGCGAAGGCGTTTACGATGAGATCGTGCTCGCGGCGGCGACTCTTTCTTCCACCAAAACCGGAGCGCTGGTGGTGATCGAGCGCAATGTGGGTCTCAGAAACGTGATCGACGGCGGCGTCAAGTTGGACGCCGAATTAAGTTACGATTTACTCGTCACCGTCTTTAACCCCACCACGCCGCTGCACGACGGCGCGGTGATCATTCGCCTTCACCGGATCGCCGCCGCGTCGTGCTTTCTGCCGCTCACCTTAAACCCGCTGCTCTCCAAAGACCTCGGCACGCGCCACCGTGCCGCGCTCGGCATCACCGAGGACACGGACGCCGTGGCGGTTGTGGTGTCGGAGGAAACGGGACTTATTTCTTTCGTGCAGGACGGCAAAATCAAGCGCGGGCTTGACGCGACTCAGTTGCGTGCGGCGATCTTTGAGGCAATCGAGGCTCCGCCGCTACGGCAACTCGTCGGTGCGGATCGCGCGAAAGAGAAAACTTTGGCCGACGCTGAAGCGGAAACCAACCGCGTCATCTCAACTTAACCCACATGAATTTGCGTGAGCCACAAAGCGGATTGAGGACCTCGCAGCAAATCGCGTGGCGCTGGTTGCGCGAGTTCGTTTCCGCGGATTGGTGGTTGAAACTGTTGGCTCTCGCGATCGCCACGGGGCTGTGGTTCGCTGTCACCGAGCAACGCTCCCCGGCGGCGATCCGGCTGCGCGGCATCAAACTCGCCTTCCTGCTTCCGGAAGAAATGGAGTTGAGCAACGTGTCGCGAGACGAAGCGGATTTGACGCTCGAAGGCAGCCGAGTGGCGCTCGACCAAATCAATGTGCGCGACCTGGTGGCCACCGTTGACTTGAAGGGCAAAAGCCCCGGAGAGCGCGTCGTCAGGCTCGCGCCCGAAAGCATGATGATGGATTTGCCGGAAGGCGTGCGCGTGAAAAGAGTTGAACCGACCCAGGTGGCCCTGCGCATCGAGCCGCGGGTGGAAAGGGAAGTGGAAGTCGAGCCGCGCCTCGAAGGAAGTTTGCCCGCCGGGTACGCGCTCAAAGCCGTCTTCGTGACGCCGCGCGTGGTGAGGGTGCGCGGCCCCTTGAGCAGCGTCAACGAGCTAGCGTTTGCGGCCACGGAAACCATTGCGCTGCAAGACCTGAAAGAAAGCTTCGTCGATTTTCGTGTGGCGATTGATATTCCCGATCAAAAAGTGATGGCGCTCGAATCGCTGGTCACAGTGCGCATTGAAATTGAGGCGCAGAAAAGCGAAAGAACAATCGCCGGCGTCAAACTCTACGCTTCGCCTGAGCATGCGGCCCGGGAAGAGCACCAACTGGTCGGCGCGGTAGTTTACGGACCGCAATTATTAATTGAGCGCTTAGACGCAAAAGATCTTTCAATCATTATGAAAAGGAAGACGGCGGCGAAGCGCCACAGCCCGGTTTGCAGCTTCCGGCTTGGGCGCAGCAGCAGCAGCAGCAGGGCGTAATCGAGTTGCGCGCCGTGAAAAGATAAGCCGAGGCTAAAGCGTGAGGAGCGCTGCGGTTGATTTGATCCACTCGGTTGATTTGATCCACAAGATTATGAACAAGTTATTCGGCACCGACGGCATGCGCGCGGAAGCGGGAAAGTTTCCGCTCGATCGAGACACCATTGTGACAGTGGGACGAGCGCTCTCGCGCCATTTAACCGAACAGTTGGGCCGCGCGCCGCAGATCATCACGGGCCGTGACACGCGCGAATCGGGCGCATGGATCGAAGAGGCATTTACGAGCGGGGCTTGCGCCGCGGGGGCGAGCTGCGAATCCGCCGAAATCATTACCACACCGGGCGTCGCGCATTTGGCGAAGGTTTTGCCCGCCGATGTGGGCGTTGTGATCAGCGCTTCTCACAATCCTTACCAGGACAATGGCATTAAGCTGTTCGCGCCTTCGGGCCGCAAACTGGATGAATCGATTGAGCGCCGAATTGAAGCCGACATTGCGAATCGCGAATCACAGAATTCGGAGGCGGCTTTGCCCCAGGGAAGCGCCGCAGCGCCGCCGGCTGAACGCGCCGCTGATTTGCAGGCTCGGTATTTGAATTACCTGAGCGACGAAGTAGCGCCGGATTTACGGCTTGACGGTTTGCGCGTGGTCATCGATTGCGCGAACGGAGCGGCCTCTTACCTGGCGCCGGAACTGTTCGCTCGTTTGGGGGCCACCGTGCTTCCATCAACCACGCTCCGAACGGCCGCAACATCAATCTCAACTGCGGCTCTCTTCATCTTCAGGAGCTTTGCCAGCACGTCATCGAATTGAAGGCGGATCTTGGCGTCGCTTTTGATGGTGACGCCGACCGCGCGCTTTTCGCCGACAGCGCGGGCGAGATCGTCGACGGAGACGCCACGCTGTGGGCGATGGCCAAATACTTTAATGCGCGCGGTGAGCTGACAGACTCTTGCGTGGTCGCCACCGTGATGAGCAACATCGGGCTTGAGCGAGCACTGCGTTCCATTAATTTGAGTTTGGTGAGGACAAGCGTCGGCGATAAATATGTTCTTGAGGAGCTGGTGCGACGCGGCGGCACAGTTGGCGGAGAGCAATCGGGTCACATCATCTTTCCGCGGAAAAGCCTGGCCGGGGACGGCATGATGACGACGCTTTATTTGTTACAGGCGATGTCTGAGATGCGACAAAGTTTGCGGCAGCTCACCGAAGGCTTTGTCCGCTATCCACAAGTGCTCCTTAACGTGCGTGTGCGCGACAAGCAAAATTTTGCAGATGTGCCAAAAATAGACGATGTCAAACAACGAGTTGAGGCCGCTTTGGGCGACTCGGGAAGACTGCTGCTTCGTTACTCCGGAACGGAGCCGTTGGCGCGCGTAATGATCGAAGGCGAAGATAAATTTCAAATTGAAAACTTGGCGAATGAGCTTGCGACCGTCATCTCAGCTGAGCTTGCATAATGATTGGAAAAAACTACTCGGTTGGTAATTATTACATCTACGAAGAACCAGAGAGTGCCCATCCGCTTGCGGTGGGGATGAATCTGTCATCGCGCTGGGGTTTCCAAAGGGGCGCAGCACCCCTTTGGTCAAGGAAATGGGTGAATGCCCCACCTGCGAAGGCGAGGCGTGCAGCGCGCGTTTTGCGCTGCCGCCGAGTTTACTGATGCGTAATTTTTACAAAGTCGGGCAATTTGGTGGAAGCTCTTTTTGGCGCTCAGAACGGCAAGTTATTGATTACATTGGCTTAAAAGAAAACTTCTTGCATGGCATAATCATTGCGATGTATATTGCGGGGCAAGAGAGACGGTTGGTGAATCCTCCGTCTCAAGTGGTTGCTGGGGTGAGGACAGTAGCCACATTTTAGAGGGCGCCGCAAACTCCCAGGTTTGCGGCGCCCTCTTTTTTTTGCCTTCCTGCCGATCAACAACGCCCGCGCTCACACAAAGATTATCTGCCAGGCACGGCGATGGGATTTCGCCGCTCAAATTGACCCACAAGTACGCTCCGCGCTTTTATGGATATCACGGATTACCGGCGAGAGTTTCGCGATTTTCACGCGGCGCGAGAGCGAGAAAATCATTTGCGCCATGCCCGGTCAAACGCCCGCCGAACGCTCGCATCGGTACACGAGCGTTACTCGGATTTGTGGACTACGGAAGCTATCGCAAACTTGCGCCGCGCTTTAAACGAAACACCTCCCCATCTTGAAATCCAGCGTGCGTCGCTTGCGTCGCTGGTCGGGTTCGCGAGCGCAACTTTCGCGCATCAGAGAGCGCAAGATGTGACAGACGAACTCAATGCTTGTGAAGCGCAGGCGAAGATCGATTGGCGGAGCACAACTCTCGCCGCGCTTGAGGCAAAGCGCGCGATTGCGCAGGAACCGGACGCGCACCTTCGGCGCGAGCTTGACGCTCGTCGCCTCGGCGCGCTTGGCGCTTGCACGGATTTGCGCATCGCCCGCATCGAGTCGGAAGAAGAATCCGCCACGCTGTTGGGCTTCGGATCATACCGCGAGCTCGGCTCCGCCTTGACCGGGGCTGACCACTCGCGGCTCACGCTGGACGCGCAAGCTTTCCTGGCGCAAAGCCGGGCGGCGTATGCGACTCTGCTCCGCCATGTGATACCGCCCGCTTCCTCGGCGGCCTCGCCCCCGACTTACGCGGATTACCTCTTTTTCTCTCAAGTCTCGACGTTGCGCGCGCGTTTATCGCCCGCAGTTGTTTTTAATTCTTTCGGCGCCACGCTGAACAGCCTAGGGCTGCGCCTCGAACAACAAAGTAATTTGACAGTGGAGCGCGGCGATGCGACGCAACCCGGGCCGGACCCGGCTTGTTTCGCTATCAATCCGCCCCAAGAAGTGGTGCTCTTCATCGGCCACGCGCAAGGCGCTCTGGGCCTCGCGACGCTGCTGCATCAAGGAGCAAAGGCGCAATCGTACGGTTGGATTTCGCGCATCACAGCGGAGCGCTATCCGGAGTTGACGCACGCCGTCGATTGCGCCGCGCCTGACGGTTACGGGTGCCTGTTCCGCACGCTTCTGCATGAACCGCTGTGGCTTGCGGAGCAGGCGAACTTGCCGCACCAGGAAGCCGCTTGGGCTGCCGCCGCGTTTGCCTTTCTCCACGCGCATGAGGTGCGGCGCGCCTGCGCCGCGCTGCAATGCCGCCTTTGGCAAAACGAAAACTTTGATTTTCGTGCGGAGCGTGTGAGGGCCTCTTTCGCCGAGGCGTTTACGTCGGCGACGAACTTTGTTTATCATCCCGATCAATATCTGATGGACATGGAGCATTTGATCGAGTGTGAAGCGAAGCTGCGCGCATGGAGCTTCGCGGCGGGGCTCAACGAATATCTGCGAACGCGCTACGGCCGTCGCTGGTGGGCGTCCCGGCGTGCGGCCGACGAATTGGTGGATTTATGGAGCACCGGCTCGCGCCACAAAGTCGAGGAGCTGTCCCGCATGCTCGGCTTCGCGGAAAACAACTTCGAGCTTTTAACAGATGAATTAAACGTTGCGGCGAAAAGAGAGTAGAGGAAAGATTTTGCTTACGACATCCGTCAAAGTTCGCACCACAGGCTTGCCTAAAGGCGCCTACGACATCACCATCGGGGAGCACATCTTTGACCAACTGAATGTTGCCGAAAGCGCGCTTTGCGCGCGCGCAAAGTAGCGCTTATTTCCAACGCCCGTGTCTTCGCTCTCTACGGAGCGGCGGCGATGGAAGCGCTCCGCCAAGCCGAGTTCGACGTGATGCCGTGGCTGATGGGAGAAGAGCGCTACAAATCAGTGAACTATCGAGCGCGCGCTCGATTTTTACGACGCGCCTTGAGCGAAGCGATGCGGTGATGCGCTCGGCGGCGGCGTCGTGGGCGACGCCGCGACTGCGGCCGCCGTTTATCTGCGCGGCGTTTCGTTCATTCAAGTGCCGACCACGCTGCTCGCGCAAATCGATTCCTCTGTGGGCGGAAAGACGGGCGTGAACAATCGCTGGGGCAAGAATCTGATCGGATCCTTTCACCCGCCGCGCCGTGCTGATCGACATCGCCACGCACCGCACGCTGCCCCGGCGTGAATTGACGGCCGGTGGTGCGAAAAACGTCAAACAGGGAGCGATTGGTGGCGCGCAGCTTTCGGCAAACGACAAGTTTTCTCACCTCCGAAGACCCTCGAAGTTCCGCGCCCGGCGCAACCGAACGTTCATCCGCAGAACTGATCGCACTGATTGCGGCTCAATGCGCTTTTAAAGCCGCCATTGTCGCGGGCGATGAGCGCGAGGATCTAGGGCGCGTGGACGCCCGCTCGCGGAAGATTCTTAATTTTGGCCACACGATCGGGCACGCCCTCGAAAATGTGACTAATTACAGGCGCTTTCGTCATGGCGAGGCGGTGGGGTACGGCGTCTTGGCCGCCGGCGAATTATCTTTGGGGCTAGGCTTACTGACCGCTTCGAGTTAGAATCGCTGCGTTACATGCGCCGCCGGACGGTTGCCTCGCGCGGATGATCTTGACCGGGGCGAAATCCTGACCGCCCTCGGCCGCGACAAAAAATCAATTGCCGGAAACCTCAATTGGGTCTTGCTCGAAACCCTCGGGCGCGCACGCATCGTAGACGGATCTCTGATCTCACCCAAGCTTTTGCGCGCCACTCCGGAGCGCCTTGCGTCCGGTTTCTTAATGCCTGGGAAATTAAGAAAGGAAATCTGCTATGGAACAATTCTTCGATCACGGTTGCCCTCCTGCTCCCCGCAGGTCAGAAGACGGCGGCTCCCGCCTCAGCTTCCTGATTGTGATGGCTTTGCTCATCGCCGGAGGCCTTGGCGCATACAACTATATCCCCGTGGCTTATGAAGCCGCAGAGTTCAAGACCGAGATGCAAAAGGCCGTTGACGGCGCGGGAGCGATGGGCCGGACCTCTGATTGGGTGACCAACGAAATCGCCAGAAACTACCAGACCTATAACGTGCCGGAGGGCGCCGATCTTAAAGTAGACAGGCTCGCGAAGGGCGGCTACCGCGCGACGGTGAAATACATCAAGCCAATCAAAGTGCTCGGGTTTGCTTACGACTATAGCTTCGACAAAACGGTGACCACCTCGGGATTTTTGGTTGAGTAAACCAGAGTCATGAGTGGGACTGACGTCAAGTTCTTTTCTCAGCGCTTCTCTAATCGGTCAGTTACTGGGGGGAAGTATTGACAACCGGCTCGCAAGCGCGTAT
>JBBJMB010000089.1:0-11743 GCA_037719755.1 Pyrinomonadaceae bacterium | reverse complement strand
TCCATCGCCATCGCTTCGTACACTTTCAGCCTGGTGCCGCCGCCGACGCGGATCGGCACCACGTATGCGGCCGCTCGTTCGATGTACGGGCGCACATCCTCAACGCGCCCGGTGACGTTGATCGCGGGGTCATGCTTGCTCAACTCCAACAGGCTGGAATGCGGGTTGCGCCCGACCACAGTTAACGTCGTCTCGGGAACCGAGCGTTTGATGCGCGGCATAATTTGTTCGGTGAAATACCGGATCGCGTCTTCGTTCGGCAGCCAATCCATTGAGCCCGTAAAAACCAATTCACGTGAGTTGTTTGAGCCGCCCGCCGTCTGCGGCTGAAAGTAATCCGTGTCCACTCCCGTCGGCACGTCCGCGATGCGCCGGACGCCGTACTCGCGCTGCATCACCTCGCGGTCTTCGCGCGAAACGGCGACCACGTAGTCGAAGCGGCGACAAGCGTCGCGCTCATAGGCGAAGGTCTTGCGCCACTGTCCATAAAGGTAGGCTTTTTTGAGCGGGTTGGTTTGCACTTCGTAGTGCCGCTGCCAGATCATCGCTTCGACGTTGTGCTGAAACAACAAGCTCGCGCAATTGACCTTCGTTGGCATGTTAATGCTCGGCATCAGAAAATCGCAGACCAGCACATCGAATTTGCCGTTCAGGGTGCGCTCGGCGACCGCTCGCCGCATTGCGGGCGATTCGTACTTCTTCATGAAGTACGGCAGAGGAGTGGCAAGGTTAAGAGCCAATTCGGCGTAGAATCCGGCGGAGAATTTGGCGCGCGTGTGGTGCGGCACGGAAATCAACTCGTCGCAATACTCGGTCGCGCGCTCGTGAGCCCCGTCCTCGGCCGCGCCGTCGTCCAAAGTCAGGTAAGTGATCTGATGGCCTTGACGCTTCAATTCCTTCAGCATGTAGTAAGTGCGAATCTTACCGCCTTTGTCTACCGGATGAAGCAATTCAGTTTTTAACCAAAGGATGCGCAATTGTTTAATTTACCTGTTCCGCCACGGAAAACATTGGTCGGGGCATGATTGTCCCCGCCCCGACTTTATCTTTTTAAACCGCCGCAGCCATCAACTCGGATTGAACCGACGGCGCGGCGCCCGCTTGTTCGCCATCGATAAACTGTCGCTGCCACATTTCAAAGTTAACCAGCGCCCACAATCGCTCGGTGTGATTTTCCGCGCCCGACTGGTGGCGCTCCGCCAGTCGACGCACATAGTCGCGTTGAAAAAGCGCACGCGCCGCGGCGCGTTCGCCGAGCACGTACTCGTCGATCACAGAGCGAAAGCTTCCGCGGAACCAAGAGCCGACGGGCACAGGGAAGCCCATTTTCGGCCGCGTGAGAATCGCTTCGGGCAGCGTGTTCTTCATGCTTTCGCGCAAAATGAACTTTGTTTTCCACCCGCGCAGTTTCATCCGCTCGGGCAAGCGCGCGGTCAGCTCGACGAGTTTGTGATCCAGAAAAGGCACGCGACTCTCAATTGAAACCGCCATGCTCGACTGATCTTGCTTCATCAACAATTCATGCAAGTAAGTCTTGGTGTCGGCGTAGAGCAAGCGGTTGAGCAGCGTGTCGGCGTCGTGCGGTGCCAATGGCGGCTGACCTCTTCGTACGGATGAGAATGTCCGATCAGTTCGCGCGCTTCCGGCGTCAGCAGTTGTTGCTGCGCGGCGCGCGAAAAGACCGCGAAATTATCAAAGTAAATGCTTTCGATGTCCGGCGCGACGGTGAGAAAAGTGCGCGCCAGCTTTTGACGTATTTTTGAGCCGGAGGGGAGAGACTCGATTCGCCGGCGGATCATCCGCCGCGCCGTCTCGTTCGTCATACGGTAATAGCGGGCGCCCAAAGCGAGGTTATAAATTGTCTTGCGGTAGCGCTCGTAGCCGGCCAACGACTCGTCGCTTCCTTCGCCGGTGAGCACCACTTTGACGTGCTGCGCAGCCAAGCGCGAAACGAAGTACAGCGCGACGCTTGAAGGATGAGCGAGCGGCTCATCTTCGTGCCAAACGAGTTTCGGCAGCGCGGCGAAAAACTCTTCCGGGCGCACCACAACTTCGTGATGATCTGTTTTGAAAGCGCGCGCCACCAACCGCGCGTATTCCAGCTCGTTGGCCTCGCGCTCGGCAAACGCCACTGAAAACGTCTTCACTGGCTCGTTTACCATTTTGCTCATCACAGCGGCGATGGCGGATGAATCGATGCCTCCCGAAAGAAACATCCCGAGCGGCACGTCGGCCATCAAGCGCAAGCGCACGGCGGTGTTGAAGAGGTCCGACCACTCCGCGATGTAGTCTTGGTCGCTGCGCTCGTCCGCGGAATGCTCGCCGAGATATTGCAGATCCCAATACTTCTCGATTTTCACTTGGCCGTCGCGCCACAAAAGAGTGTGACCGGGAAGCAATCGCTTGACGCCGCGGAAAAGCGTTTCTTCGCCCGACGGCGCGTGATTCGCTAAGTAGTCGGGCAATACTTTGTAGTTAAGCTTTGGCGCGAGGGCGCGCGCGGCCAAAAGCGCTTTGATTTCCGAAGCGAAGTAAAGCGAGCCGTCATCTGTGTGCACGTAGTACAGCGGTTTGACGCCCAGCCGGTCGCGCGCGATAAACAGCTCGCTTGTTTTTTGATCCCAAATCGCAAAAGCGAACATGCCCCGCAGGTGTTCGACCGCGCGCGCCCCATCTTCTTCGTAAAGGTGAAGGATGGTCTCCGTGTCGCAATGCGTCTGGTAGCGGTGGCCGCGCGCTTCCAGCGATTCGCGAAAGTCCGCATGATTGTAGATTTCGCCGTTGTAAACGATGTGCAGCGTGCCGTCCTCGTTGGTCATCGGCTGATGGCCGGCGGCCACATCGACGATGCTCAACCGGCGGTGGCCAAGACCCACACGCCCGTCCAGAAACATACCGCTGTCGTCCGGCCCCCGGTGCGTCAGCACATCGCGCATACGCTCGACAATTGACGACTCGGCGCGCAGGCCCGATCTGCTCGACAAAACGAATCCGTTAATTCCACACATAATTCACCGCTTCATCTCGGCCAAGTCATTTGCCGCGCCGTACTCTTGCTGAAGACGGCCCGCCACAAAGCGCAAACTCTCACGCCCGGCGGCCGGAAATTTTTCGCCGCCCAGCACCACACCCTGTGCGCCGAGCGTCGCGACAACCAAAGACCCGGCCCCGTCGGTTTCCACATGCCAATCTTGCTGCATCCGTCGCGCGGTCAGGTAACCCGCGTTGCCGGACGCCCTCAAAGATGCGGCGCCCGTCCAACGCAAGCAACCGCCGCCAAGCAATACTACCTCTTGCAACGCGCCCGTGCCATCCGCGGAAAAACCTCGCCCAGGCCCAAGCGAAATCCGACTCGATGCGCTCGGATGCGCCCGGACCGATGATCAAAAAATCCGCCATACCCCCGCCCGCCAGTTCAAAGGCGCGCCCCGCCGCGGCGTCGATTTCTCGCACCCGCAAACGCTTATCGGTCAAAGCGCGTGGAATCAAAATGTCACAAACTCCGCCGCGCCTTCCGACCGCGCCGAGTAGGTGAGTAGCGGGGCGGCGGATAAATCGCCGTAAAAACGTGAGACCGGAGCCTCTTCCTGTCTCCACGCTCCGCGCTCGCCGAACGTGCAAAGATCAAGGCCGCCCGCCGCGCTTCGCTCACTCACCATCGCTGCCGCGCCCGCGTCCGACTCGATTGTCGGAGCGGCGCCCGCAGCATAATGGAAGTTGAGATCGTAGCTGTGCGTGCCCGCCGTTTCGACGCGGTCTCTAACGATCCAGTAATCGCCCTTGATGAAAAGCACGCTGCGCGTGTGCATCGCCGGAGCATCAAGCGAGCTGTAGCCATCGTGGGAGGCTTCGAGATAGTCAAATCGCCGCTCGCTCTGCCACTCTTTCACGGAAGTACGGGCGATGTGCTTCCACGCGAAAGGCCCGTCGGAGAGCGATGAGGAAACGCCGTCTACCGTGAGCGTATTATGAGCCGCGGAGGAGCGAAAATGATCTCTCATCTGCGGCGAGGAGGTGTAGGTGTAAGTGCCCGGATCGACGAGCAACGTGCGGCCGCGCGCCGCCAGCTCAAAGGCGAGGGCGTCGGCGTGCGCGTGGCCGCAATTGAACACTCCGTGCGGCCCGCAATCGATTAAAAGATAATTGGCTGTGCGCGACCATCCGTCGCGCATCACGTAATAGCCGCCGTCGGGAAAAGCGCGAGACTCTTCGCCGGGCGGGCGGGCACCGAGCTGGTCGAAAACGCGCAGGCCATCGCCGCCGAGCAGCCAGAGGGTTTCTTCGGAAACGTCTTCGGCCACGTACTTATGATCGGCGCGCGAAAAGACGGCGGCGCCGGTGGCCAGCGTCGCGCGAAAATCGTTCGGCGCTCGCTCGTCGAGGACAACTAACCGGCCGCCATCGTCGTCGCCGACGAGCGGCGTTGTGCCGTCAGGCTTGGTGAGATGTAAAAGATGATCGAGCAGCGCGATCAGCTTTTCCCGCACGATTTCCCCGACGGCCACGTTGTTCGCTTGCGCCAGCAGGTAAAAGTGAAGGTAAAAATCCGCCGTATACCTGTGATAGTAGCTTGATTGCTCGAAGTAAACTCCGTCGGGTTTGACGTGTCGCTCCAATTCCGCACACAAAATAGTTTGGCCGATCTCGCGCCAACGCAGAGCGCTTTTGAACTCCGGCAGCAACGTGCCCAGATAGAAAAGGCCCAAAGCTTCGCCCGTCAGGTGCGTGTTAGGGTAAAGTAGGTCGACAGATAAGTTTCCAGATGCCGCGCATGGAGGTAAATAAACTTTAAGACGCGCCACAGAAACTGCGGCGTCAGGTGAGTTGAGTGACAAAAGAAATGCAGCGCCCACAGCCAAGAGATAGCGCGAAAAGAGACCTCCAAACTGCTCGCCCAATTGATCCCCAACTTGGGCGGATTGCGATCCATCCAAGCGCTCAAGTGGCTGATGAAAACTTGCGCGTATTGCTCGTCGCCCGTGCGCCAATAGGCGCGGCCGAGCGTCGCGAAATACTGATGGCGGTTTAATTCCCAAGTGATTTTTTTGTCGCCCGCGATACCAGGATCAAGGTAACTGATTCGGCTCCAGTGAACGAGCGGAGCCTTTTTGCCCGCCACAGGCTCAAGCTGCCAGTCAATCGGCTCGCCGAAAGAAAGTTTGCTGTAACCCAATAAGTCAAACTCGCCGGCGGTTAGCTTTTGCGCGCGCCGAAGCAGAGCGGCCAAAGCGGAACCGTCGAAGCGCTCACGCAGAACCGCGATTGTTTCTGCTTTTTGTTGAAAGGCAGGGAAAAAGCGCGGAGTACTGCGCGCGCGAAAGTGTTCCAGAAGCGTCTCCGGTGAGCGGGCCGCATCGCCGCCGTCGCCTATTTTCGCCGGATCAAGCAATTGGGAAAACTCGCTCTCAGTGGGCAATCGCGAAAGCGCCGACCAGCGGTGACGCTCCGCCCACACGGCGAACTGCTGATGGCCGCGCACGCGCAGTTCATTCCAACTGCGGCCTTTCAACTTACCCAAAATGCTCAGCACCTGTTTCATGAAAGCTGTTTCGCCGTTTCCCTCGGGTCGCGTTCGCTGCAACTTCTGCTCGCTTAGCTTGGGCTCAACTGTCACTCTCTCCGCGCGTCAACGATCACCTGCGATTGGCGGCGGCTCGATCAGCAACGCTTTCATCCGAAGCCTGGGGACTTTTTTGTTGCTGCTTTCTATCCTTCATCACTTCACGATACAGGCCGAGCCATTCATCGCGCACGGCGTCCCAAGAGTACTTGAAGCACTCGGCGCGAGCATGAAGCGCGATTCGTTCGGCCAGCGCGTTGTCTTTGAGCAGCCGCATGGCTCCGGCGGCCATGGCCTCGTGGTCGTCGCGTGCGACCAACAACCCCGTTTCTTCGTGCGTCAGGATGTACGGAATGCCGCCGGCGTCGGTCGTGACGATGGGCAGGCCCGCGGCGTACGACTCGATGATCGAACCCGGCATGTTGTCTATGTTCGGGCTGTTTAAGTAAATGTCGGCGCGCTCGTAAAATTGAGGCATCAGCTCAGGCTTGACGCGGCCCGTAAATTCGACGTGGCGTAAATTTAGGTCTGCGGCCAATTGTTCGAGCGCGGCGCGCTGGCTGCCGTCGCCGACCATTGTTAAGCGCGCGTCGTCGAAATGGCGTTGAATGATGGCGAAAGCCCTCAACACGCAACCGACGTTGTAGAGCGGCTCGAAGTTGCGGTTCGACAGAAAAATCGGCCGCAACCGTTGGCGCCGTCGAAAACGGAAATCATCAGTTTCGACGATATTAAATATCGAGCGCGCGCGCAGGCCGAAATTGGCGAAAACATCAACCAAATAGCCCGAAGGAACGGCGATGGCGTCAGCCAGGCGCATCACGGGAATCGCCGTCCGGCTCCAGCGCCGCAGATGGTCGTCGGCCTCGCCGCTGCGGTAGTTTAAGATCACCTTTTTACCGTAGAGCTTGGCCACCAGGATGGCGGGCGTCGGCGCCAACACGAACGAGAAATATGACGCCGAAAAGGCGTGAATCACATCGGCCTTGCGCACGCGCGCGAAAAGCGAAGCCAGGTAAACCGCGGAGGTGACGAGCGTGCGGACATACTTCACGTTCTGCAACGCGCGCAACATGCCCGGCAGGCGCGGATTGACCGGAAGAAATGACACCTCAAGAGCCGGGTCAGCGCTCCAGTGAGCATACAAGCGGTCGGCCTGCACAGCCTGGCCGCCCAGAATGTCGAGCGACGGGGCAACGATCAACACACGCAACGGCCGCTCGTTCATCTTTTCCTCTTTGCCAGCGCTTTCAAACATACGTCCTCGGCAAAAATCAATTTCTCGCGCGGCGAGACGCGGACTCCGACACGCCTTCGCCCTGCGCTGCTTCATCGGCCTGCGAAGGCTGGTCGGCCTTGGTCATCAAGAGACGGTCATACAGCGAGCTGACGCGCTTAAGCTGCACCTCACATGAAAACTTTTCATCCACCAATCGACTTCCGTTCTCACCCATTAATCTCGCTTTGTCCGGGTCACGAAGCAGCGAGCTGATGCGCGCCGCTAAATTCTCGTCATCCCCGGATCTGACGAGATAACCGTTCAGACCCTCTGTGATCGCTTCGCGCGCGCCGCCGACTTCAGTGGCCACGACGGGCCGCGCGGCGGCCATGTATTCGAGGATCGAGTTGGAGAAGCCCTCCGAGCGCGAGCAAAGCACGCACACCTCGGAGACGCTCAAAAGCGCGGCGACGCGCTCGCAGCGTCCGAGAAAAAACGTTTGCTCTCGGAGCCCGAGTTCGGCGGCTAGCGATTTGAGCGAATCCATCAACTCGCCTTCGCCGGCGATGAGAAAAGCCGCTTCGGGCACCGCGGCGCGCACGCGCTGGGCGGCGCGCAGAAACGTCCGATGGTCTTTCACGTCGCGCAGGTTGGCCACAATGGTCACGAAGCGGCGATCATCGCCACCGGCAACATCGCCGTTTGGCAAGCCGAGCGCGGCGAGAGCTTCATGGCGCGGCAAACTTGCCGGCGCCGTCACGCGCTCGCGGTCTAACCCGTTGTAGCTGATAATTACTTTCTCGGCGCGTACGCCTTCCCTGATTAATTGCTGGCGAACTTCTTTGCAGTTGGCGATAACGGCGTGGGCGAGCCGGTAAGCGCCGCGCTCCAGGGCCCTCTTCTGACGCGGCTTTTTGCCCGACTCGCGCCTGGAAGCGACGCGCACCGGCACGCCCGCCAGCGCGGCGCCGGCCATGCCAAAGATATTGGTGTAGAAATCGTGAGTCTGAACAACGTCGATACGACGTTCGCGCAAAAAACGGGCGAAGCGAAACACCTGCGCGAAGGCGTTACGGTCATAAAAGCTGGTCAAGGGATACTCCGGGATCTCGCCGAGGCCCAGGCTCTCCGCGGCGCCGAGGAGCACGCCCTTTCTGCTGAGACAAGCCAAATGCACTCGGTAGCGGCCGCTTTCGTGCAGCAAACGAGTGAGTTGCACGGCCTGCCCTTCGGACCCGCCTTGGTGGAAGCTGTCAACCAATTGAAGAATATGACGAACCAAAAGCGTAGCCTCTTTCCTCGCTAACTTCCCATGAAAGTGTGATCTGAGCGCTGCTCCCAACGGGCGGGCGCTAATTTTTTATGCCACGGCGCTCGCTAAAATGTTGCTGACGCCCGGCATGTGCGCCGGCTCTTCGACCTTGCGGTGCCACAGCTCGAGCATAAACAGCGCCCACAACTGCCGGGAATGGTCTCGGCGCCCCCGACGGTGCTCGTCAAGCAGCAACCGCACGTACCGCGAATTGATGTAGCCGCGCTCCGCACGCCGTTCGGTCAGGGTCTCGTAGATGCGGTCGCGCAGTTGATGATTGATCCATTGCTGAAGCGGCATCCCGAACCCTTGCTTCGGCCGATCCAAAATCTCATCCGGCACCAGGCCGCGGGCCGCGCGCTTAAAGATGTGCTTGGCCTGCAGCCCGCGCACTTTCATCGACGCCGGCATGCGCGTCACAAATTCGATTAACTTGTGGTCGAGCAACGGCACGCGCGCTTCGAGCGAAGCCGCCATAGACATGCGGTCCACTTTCGTCAAAATGTCGCCCGGAAGATAAGTCTTACTGTCAATGTAGAGCAGGCGGTCAAGCGGCTCCCCGGTTTTTACGCGCGCGGAATATTCCCCAAAACGCCCGGACGATGTATGTCGCTTGCAGCTGGCCGCGGAAGTCGTCCGTGTAGAGCTCGCGCCGGTTGAGGATCGTAAACACCGAGACGCTATCGAGGTAGCGGTCGAGAGGTCAAGGGCCACGTTGTGAATGTAATTGCGGCCCCAAGCGCCGTGCGGCAAATGCTGGCTGAGCGGCTGCAGCATTCCCTCGCGCACAACTTGCGGCAAGCGCGCAAAGCCGCTCCGCTTGAGGTCTACGAGGTAACGCGTGTAGCCGGCAGATAATTCGTCGCCGCCGTCGCCGGAAAGCACGACGGTCACGTGCTCGCGCGCCAGCTTCGACACCATGTACGTGGGAATCGCGGAAGAATCGGCGAACGGCTCGTCGAAGTGCCACACAAATCGTCAACGATGTGGCAAATGTCCGGCGTCACGATGAATTCTTTGTGGTCTGTGCCGAAGTGTTTGGCCGTCAGCGGCGCATATTTCAATTCGTTGAAGCTGTCTTCGTGAAAGCCAATTGAGAAGGTCTTGACGGGCTGATTCATGTGGCGCGCCATCAAGCCGACGACGGTGCTCGAATCGACGCCGCCGACAGAAAGGCTCCGAGCGGCACATCTGAAACCAGCCGGATGCGCACCGCTTCGTCGAACGCGCGCAGTTCCTCCAAATAATCGTCTTCGCTCCGATGCTCCGCGATCGGCTCATAAGTGAAGTCCCAGTACTCTTTAATCGTCAGTCGTCCTCCCTCAAACGTCAGGTGGTGGCCGGGCGGAAGCTTATTGATACCGCGAAACACGCCGAGCGGGTCAGGCACATAGCCGAGCGAGAGATATGCGTTAATCGCTTCCGGGTTGATATCGCGTTGCACTTCCGGGTGTTCGAGCAGAGATTTCAGCTCCAGACCGAAGACGAGCGTGCCTCGCGGCGTGAGGCTGTAGTAAAGCGGCTTTTTGCCGACGCGGTCGCGGGCGATGAAGAGGGCTTGGCGGCGGCGGTCCCAAATCGCGAAGGCGAACATTCCGCGCAGCAAATCGACGCACGACGCGCCGTACTCCTCGTAAGCGTGCACAATGGCTTCGGTATCGGAGTTGGTCTGAAATTTATGGCCGCGTTGCTCAAGATCGCGCTGCAACTCGCGGTAGTTGTAAATTTCTCCGTTGAAAACGATGGTGACGGATTCGTCTTCTCCCGAGATGGGCTGATGGCCGCCGGCCAAATCGATAATCGAGAGGCGACGCATGCCGAGGGCCACCCTGCCCTCGACAAGCGTTCCTTGGTCATCCGGACCCCGGTGCGTAATCACGCGACACATGCGGTCAATTGTCGCCGCATGCGCCGCCACATCCGGCGCGCTTTTGTCTGCCTCCACGAAGCCTGCGATTCCGCACATTGCTTTTAACTGCTCCTCAATTACAAAGCTACAGAATAAATTTTTTAATGACGCGCAAACGGCGTCGCGAGTTTCCTCAATCCATTAATGCGCCGCTGCATTATCAACTAATACCGCCAAACTGTGAAAACGCTCACTGAAATAACGCGCGCCCTATGAGCGTCAATTAAGGTGAATTCGTACGAGAGCGTGACAAGAAAGATCGATGGGCTGATTTGCTTGGGGGGCCTAAGACTCACAGGAAACAATCACTTAATTGATACTCTCCGAACGTTTCTGAAGTGCAGCGCAAGTCATTTACCGGTCAATCTGGAATCCGGCATCGCAGCACCTTAACATAGACGCTGCCGATACCAGAACCCTCTAATCTTTGACGGATCAAGCGACCGCAATTTTACCGCAACATAGCGCAACCAAATCGTAAGTTGACTCTTCTCCCAAGTGCGTGCTTGAATGGCCGCCTTCCCAACTTGACTCACGGCGTTGGTGCCAACGGTAATCTCATAAAGGCAGCACGTGGTGAACGCTCACTTTCCTCGCGAGTGGGACAAGTTTCGGCGTCTCGAACCGTTTACAAGATGAAAGCAATCTTAGCAAGAGCCCGCCTGCTGGACTACACGGCCAAGTTCCGTGTCAGGACCGGCTTTATTAAAAGCCATCAGCATAAACTTTAATTACGCCCCTTAGTTTCAATCAATATCGACCAGGAGATCATAATGAACAGGCGCGAATGAGAGTGTTCAGATTACTGCTGATTTCACCTCTTTTCTTGTGTCTTGCGTCTCTCACCATTTACGCACAAGCAGTTTCTGAGACAGTCCTTTACACCGCCGAGGCTCCTGTCAAGGTGGGCGCTTGGACGGTAGTTACGATTCTACGGCGGCGGCGCGCGTCTGGCCAACCCGGATGCAGGACAAGAGAAGGTCGCAACTCCGTTGGCCAATCCGAAAGACTACTTTGAAATGACCTTCTACGCTGAAGCCGGCCTGCCCTATCGTCTCTGGTTGCGCGGCAAAGCGGAAAGCGAGGTAAACAACGACTCAGTTTACGTTCAGTTCTCGGGCAGCCTTGCCGCATCGGGGCAACCTGATATCCGCATCGGGACGACGGCGGCGGCGGTCGTCATTCTCGAAGATTGCTACGGGTGCGGACTGTCTGGGTGGGGTTGGCAGGACAACGGGTACGAAGGGTTGGGGCCGCTTATTTTCTTTTCGCAAACCGGCACCCAGACCGTGCGCATCCAGAGCCGAGAGGATGGATTGTCGGTTGACCAAATATTGCTCTCCAAAAGCGCTTATCTGAATTCGTCGCCCGGCTCGCTCAAAGATGACTCTATCATTCTTTACCGAAGCGGCGCTCCGCTCCCGAATAAATTGCCAACGCTGAGCATCTCAGCGTCGTCCACTTCGGGGATCGCGCCGATGAGCGTGAGCTTCACGTCTCGCGCGTCCGATTCTGACGGGCAGATAGTCGCCTACGATTGGTCGTTCGGTAACGGGCAGACCTCTACGGCGTCGGCGCCCAAGGTGACCTATTCGGCCTCCGGCGTTTTCACGGCGCGGTTGAAAGTGACTGATAGTGGCGGAGCAACGGCCAGCGCATCGCTTTCCATCACGGTGCAACCGGCTCAAAGCGGCGGCTCAACCACGCTCAAGGTGCTTTCGTGGAACATCGAAAAGGGCACCG
>JBBJMB010000088.1:0-11788 GCA_037719755.1 Pyrinomonadaceae bacterium | reverse complement strand
GGCCGCGCCGCATGCTCCACCATGGCTCTTGCAAACCCACACAAACGGTGGTTTTATGGGTTTGTCTTAACTTGGGCCGGGCAAACGACGATGGCGTCTCAGGCTTATTGACGCTCTCGGGCGATGACCAATCCGCCTCTTCCACCTCCTGACGGTGGAGCGTTCGGCCTGAAGGGCCGACGGATTCGTAATCAAGGATGGTTGGCTGATACGGCATTTACTTTAAACTACACCGAAAATTACTCTTCTAGCGGAGACGACCCGAATGCTCACCGCTCTTCGCGACACGCTTTGGCGATCACGCGCCTTGCGTACAAATTTGTGCATGGGGAGAGCTACACTAAAGCATTAAACTATAGAATTTCCCAGCGCTCAACACGAATCGAGCGCTTTTGCTTGGGCCACGCCGCTCTGCGCTTGACAGTGAACCGGCGCGGGAAAAATAAGGTTCAAGACGAACGGCCGATGCGGCCTCAATTGTGATCGCAAACAAAACGCTCACCACCAACTTCTTTTGGCATAAGCTTACCGGCCCGAGCTTCTTTAGTGATACCGCAACAAGTAATAGGCGAACTTGAGATACTCGCCGGCGACCATTTGCCATCCCGTCCACGTCAGCCACCAAACGGAGGGCGTCGGCGACTGCAGTCCCGGGCTCACTGCGGAGAAGCTAATAACGGAGGGGGCGCTACTGCTGCTGCTGCTGCTGCTGCTGCTGCTGCTGCTCTCGCGAAAGACTTGGCGCCACGTCCAAAACGCGCGTCGTGAATGGTAGGCCGAGGTCACCACCAGAAGCGACCTGATGCCGTTGGCCGCTGCGTAGTCGCCTAAAAGCAGCGCCTCTTCATAGGTGCCTGAAACCGGCCGCATCAGAGTTTTAATCCGCTCGGCGGGCACCCCGTGCGTGAGAAGTTCATCGTTCGCCCGCTCGATAAAATACTCAGTGCGGTTTTTTTCGTGAGACCATCCTCCCGGCATGCCGTCGTTTGTCAAAATAATGAGCGGCGCACGCCCCTCGTGAAAAAGCGCCGCGGCGTGTCGCGATCTTTCGCGGTAAGTCGCCGCGCCGCCGAGCACAACGATGGCATCGGCCTGAGCTATTTCCGACTCAGTGATCAGCGCTCGCGCAGCGCACCAAGCCAACAGCGGCCAACTCAACAAAAATAGCGCGACGATGCGGAACAATCGCCGCGCTCCTGATTTACCTTTGTCGTGTGCCCGCTGACAGCCATTAAGAGCCGCTTTCATCTATGGTTTATCTGCCCGCGCCACTCGGGAAGATAACCTTGCAGCAAACACTAACTTTCGACAAGTCCGGCGATCAGCATGAAAGCGCCCCGGTGAATGCCGACCCTGTAGATTTCCAAACCACGTCCTAGGGTTGCACCTCCTCCTTAACTTCGGCGACCATTTTCTTCACGTGCTCGCGCAACGCGGCCTCGAATCTGCGCGCCTCTTCGATGCCGGAAAAGATAAAGATATGCGAATCAGTAGTTGAAATTTATGTTTGTTGAAAACAAGAGACTTACGGGCACAACTTTTCGAGATCAAGCAAATTCACGTCTGCAAGTCGTTGATTTAGCAAGCCCGTTTTCAACTACTGATTCACATAGATCTTAACTGCTGCTCGATGCGCCGCCGGTAATCGGAGACCAGCGAATCGGAGACGCCGAGGAAGGCGGCCGCTTCCAATTGCGTCACGTGGTCCGGCACAGGTAACAGTACCAGAGAACGCCGAGCATGCGCTCGTATTGCTTGGTTTTATCGCGCACAGCGGCGGACAACGTTTTCAAGAAATCATCCACCAGACCGACCGCTTCGTCTTCCGATTCCCGCCTGAGCAACCCTTGCTCGGGGTTATCGTTTCCGTCGATGGGCTCAATCCGGGGCCCGCAGTCTGGATTGTCGTTTCCAAGCGGCACGAGGTAGATGTCCATCACCGGCAAGCGCGACATCACCAAGCTGCGCAAAGAGCGCATATCCACCGGCGCGTCAACAACTTCAAGCACGGCGACGATTAATTCTTCCAACTCCGTGTTACCGATGATCACGTGCGCATCGCCGGTGCAGCCGACCATACGCGTGTCGCGTTGCCGCACCGAGATTGTATTGCGCACCAATTGCTCTAATTCATGGGTCGGCCGTTGCGCTTTATCGAGCGGCCACTGTTGGAGGCCATAAACGCGCTCGGCCAAACGGCGGTGATAAGGTTCGTCGCTTCCGCCGCCGTCAAAACGCCGAAAATTCACGCTGGCTTGAATAATTGTTGAGATGCGGCGCGCGAGGCGGTAAGACTCCGGGTGACGCTTGCGCAGTTCGGTGGTTAAAAGATTTGTGAGCTCGATTTGTCCGATTTCGCACTCGATTTCGGCATCCGTCATCTCGGTTTCCAAGTAGTGTTGGAACCGCTTTTTGCTGAGCAGCGTAACAAACAATTCCTGTGTGAGATCCATGTAGGCGCTGCCGCGACTGCCTTCTTCGACCAGCAGTCCGGCCGAGTGCGACGCCCGCACTAATGGATGATGACTGACCATTTGGTGAAGATCAGCCCACAACTGATTAACGTCGGAGCTTTGCAATGTCTCGACCCAACGTCCGGTGCGCGACGCTCGCCCGTTTCGGCTGCGACCGCCGGACGGAGTTTGCACGGGAGGCCTTCGGTCGGCTTCAACGTCCGGCAGCGCATTGTCGGCAGGGGGCACAGACATAATAGTGGAGTCGATTGTTTGCAAGTTTGGTGAGGCGGAAAGACCGCTAAGTTCTTCGCTTGAACGCTGATAGCTTGCTCTCTTGCCCGTCGTCTCTCTGGGTAAACGAACGGATCAGTCAAGCTTATTTCGCACGAAAACCCTTTGATGACGACCTAAATCGCATTTGCGCATAATTCAACTTTGCCTTATGCGATGTGATTTGGCCCTAAGACGCAGCAACTCGAGTACCGTCAGTGCTAGCTCGATCGAAGTGTTGGTGATTTCGAGGTTACACGCGATCACCGGGGAGATGACAGACCTCTGCTGGTAGACATATCCTTCCGGGAAAGCTCGGGTCTTTTGGCGGAAAGTTATTTTGCGAAAGGCGTCGCAAACCTGAGCGAACCGATGGAGGCCGCAGCAACAGCCTCTCAAATAACTGCGGGCATCTTACCAACAAAACATCCGGCGACGCAACCGTGGATTTTAACAAGTTTAACGGCTTGCCTGGGGAAGCGGGAAGGAGTTGGTGCGGCGCGTTTGTGGAACATGAGAATGATTAGTTATTTACGCAGGTGTGGACAAACCCATAATGAAATGAATTCTTCCTTTCGAGAGTTATCAAATTATTCGTCCGACATAAAATCTTGCCCTCGCGAAACGGTCTGGAGCGACGCCGTCATCCGGGTTGCTCCGATCAGCAAGTATTAAATCGGCTGCTACGAAGAGAGGGTCAATGCTCAAGCGAGCAAAATTGCGCTTCGCCGTCGCTATATTTTGTAAATTAATTTCCTGCCCGCCATCGGAAACGCTGTTTGCTTACCGCTCAGGCCAAGCGTCTCAAGCGATGCGCGAGCGCCTCTCGTCGCATCTCGCCGAATGCGAGTTTTGCGGCGCTGAATTGCAGTTGCTTGACAGCTGCCCGCCCGAAGTCGAAGAGCGTCAAGCCTGCCAGATACCGCCTCACTTGAAGATCCTCTACGAAGAAACAATCGGAGCGCCGCGCACCGATCCCGGTTCCGCATAAGTCGCGCCGGTTCGCGATTGCTTTTGTGACGCCTCTGGCGCCGGAGCGCTCAGGCGACCATTTCCCGCGGTTCTCACAGCTCCGCTTCGCCGCCGTACAGTTCCGCGATCTGAGCCGCGAATTTTTCATCAATGACGCGCCGCTTCACCTTCAGCGTAGGCGTTAATTCGCCGCCGTCAATGGTCAACTCCTCGGCGAGCAGCGAAATTTTTCGGATGCGCTCAAAATCCGCGAGCACCGCCGTTAGTCGCGCCACGTCGCGCCGCACCACTTGGATGGCCGCGGGGTCGCGGCTGAGCGCGGCGCGTGTCGCCGGCACATCCTTGTCGCGAGCGTCAGTTAAAGCGGCCCTCAGGGCGTCCCACTCGGGCACAATGAGGGCCGCCGGCTGTTTGCGTCCCGCCCCGATGACAACCACTTGGTTCACGAATTCGCGTTGCTTGATGATGCTTTCCACCAATTGGGGCGCCACGTATTTGCCGTTCGACAACTTGAACAATTCTTTTTTTCGATCTGTAATTGAAAGACGTCCGCTCTCGTCAAGGCGCCCCACATCGCCCGTCATAAACCACCCGTCTTCCGTCAACACCGCGCCGGTCTCCTGCGGCTTATTGTAATAGCCGAGCATCACGTTCTCTCCGCGCACCATAATCTCGCCATCGGCCGCAAGCTTGACTTCGACGCCGGGAAAGGGCGGACCCACTGTGCCGACCACATTATGTTCGGGGCGGTTCGCGGAAATGATGCAGGTCTCGGTCATGCCGTAGCCCTGAAGTATCGGAATATCTGCGGCGAGAAACGCATAGGAAAGGGCGGGCGAAAGAGGCGCTCCGCCCGACACGAAGTAGCGCAAACGGCCGCCGACGCCGGCGCGCCACTTCGCAAACACCAAGCGGCTGGCGATCAACTGCTCGGCCCGAAGCGACGCCGGAACCGGTTTGCCCTGATTGACCAACTCGGCGTAGGCCTGCCCTGACTTGAGCGCCCGAAGAAGATCTTTCGCTTCAGGCCCGCGGCCGACGAGCCTTGCTTGACGATGCGATGATAGACCTTCTCGAACAAGCGCGGCACGGCCGTCATAATCGTGGGGCGCACGTCGCGCAAATATTCGCCGACGTTGTCAAACGAAGCGGCGTAGTAGACCGACACGCCGCTATAGCAGAAAACATAGAAAACCGTGCGCTCAAAGATGTGCGAAAGCGGCAGCACCGAGAGCGCCACGTCGGTGTGTGAGATCGGCAGCGAGCCGGAGATGGCGCGCACATTGGAAACGAAACTGCGGTGCGTGAGCATCACGCCTTTCGGCTCGCCCGTCGTGCCCGAGGTGTAAATGATGGTCGCCAAATCGCCCCCACCGACCGCCCCGACAAGCTCTTGATAGCGCTCCGGGTCGTGGCGCTCAACATCGCTTCCCCGCCGCTCAAGCTCTCCGAGCGTCATTGCAAAAGATCGCTCGGCCACATG
This sequence comes from Pyrinomonadaceae bacterium, assembly GCA_037719755.1. Taxonomy (GTDB): domain Bacteria; phylum Acidobacteriota; class Blastocatellia; order Pyrinomonadales; family Pyrinomonadaceae; genus JBBJMB01. Next base: position 6,607 of record JBBJMB010000088.1, on the reverse strand, counting down.
TGCGGCATCAAAGAAAATTGTTTTTTCGAGCGTCTCAACTTCGGCGATTGCGGCCTGCACGTGGCGGTAAACTTTTTCGCCCGAAGCGAACAGCAAACGCGCTCCGGAATCTTCGAGAATGTAACGCACTTGTTCGGGCGCTTGCGTGGTGTAAATCGGCACGTTGACGGCGCCGAGGCTAAGGATGGCGAGATCGACAATCGACCACTCCGGCCTGTTTTCGGAAAGCAGGGCGATGCGATCGCCCTTTTTGATATTGAGCGCCTCAGAGAGTCCGAGCGCCACCGCGCGCACGCGGCCGGCAAATTCTTCGGCCGAAGTGTGCACCCATCGCTCGTCCTGCTTGTGATTGACTGCATCGAGCTTGGCGTGCCGGGCGAGCGCAGCAAAGCACATTTCCGGGATGGTCGCGGCCGGCGCGTGGTGAATTTTATTCATTGCGGGTGACGGATGAGGGCCATCTTCTTTTCGGAGTCGCCGACACACTTTCTCTGTGACTAACTGGCGGCTGCTGCGCCGCTTCGCCCGACGCGCGCAGCGAAGTAGCGAACGGTTCTTTCCAGACCATCGCGAAGCGCTATGGTGGGCTCCCAACCGAGCAACTCACGGGCGCGCGTAATGTCGGGCCGGCGCTGACGCGGATCGTCTTGCGGTAGCGGGCAATGCTTGATTTTGATTTCGGTAGCGCACGCGCGCCCGATTTCTTCGGCCAATTCCCGCATGGTGAATTCGCCGGGATTGCCCAGATTGACCGGGTCATGCGCATTCTCGGCGTTCATCAACCGCATCAGACCTTCGACAAGATCATCCACATAACAAAATGAGCGCGTCTGTTCGCCGGTGCCGTAAATAGTTAATTCCTCGCCGCGTAACGCCTGCACAATAAAGTTTGACACCACGCGTCCGTCGTGTTCCAGCATGCGCGGCCCGTAAGTGTTAAAAATCCGCGCGATGCGCGTCTCAACGCCGTTTTGGCGATGGTAATCCATCATCAACGTCTCGGCCACGCGCTTGCCCTCGTCGTAGCATGATCTAATTCCGATGGGATTGACGTTGCCCCAGTAGCTCTCGGGCTGCGGGTGCACTTCCGGATCGCCGTAGACTTCCGATGTCGAAGCTTGCAGAATGCGGGCGTGCACGCGCTTCGCGAGACCGAGCATGTTGATTGCGCCCATGACGCTTGTTTTGACCGTCTTCACGGGATTGTACTGGTAGTGCACGGGCGATGCCGGGCAAGCCAGATTATAGATTTGATCGACCTCAAGCAGAATCGGCTCCACCACGTCGTGTCGCACCAACTCAAAACGCCGGTCGTCCATCAAGTGGCGCAGGTTTTCGCGCCGGCCGGTGAAGAAATTATCCAGACAAATAACTTCGTGGTTTGCCTGCAAAAGACGCTCACAAAGGTGAGAACCGATAAAGCCGGCGCCCCCTGTCACCAGTATTCTCATGTGAATTCCTAACGCTCTAAATTTTTAAGTTGGTAACTGCGATCTTCCTCTGCCGCGCGCGCTCGCTCGTTTAAGTATGACATACTTAAACGAGAGCGAGAGCGGCGGAGAAATTCTCTCGGTACAAAACTGACTCATAACTCGGGTTAACCAAGCGATCAGCCAGAAGTAAGCGCCGTCGCCGGCGCGGCCTCGGTAGTCTGCTCTTCCGCCTTCGCACTGAAACCTTCGGAAACTGAGCGGCGGCGGCGGCGGCGGCGCTTGCCGCCGGTGGAAGAGTCGATTTGCTCAACGCGTCCGTTGATGGTCGCGAACGCAGCCAAAAGCAAAAACAGCAACGCGTTTGACGGCGTGTGCAGCGTAAAGTCAAAGAAGCTGTGGACCAGCACCGCGAAGCACCCGGCGAGAGCGCCAATGGCGACGCCGCGCCGGAATTTATCACGCGACTCGCGCCGGGCGAATCCCAGGCGAAATAGCGCCACCACAAAGACGACGCCCAACACGGCTCCGACGATGCCCGCGTCGGACAGCAATTGCAGGTAATCGTTGTGCGCATGCTCCAGGCGGTAAGTTCCGTTTCGCGTATCGTAGCGAGTATAAGCCATGCCGAAGGAGCCAAGTCCGGTGCCGAGGAGCGGGTAATCGCGGATGATGTTGACCGTCATGCTCCAGAAGTGGGCGCGGCCCGTCGTCGGGTCGCTGGCGTTCACGGTTCCCACAAAACGACTGAGCGCATCTTCGCCTCCGTAAAGCACCACGCCGATGAAAAGCGTAAAAACCAACATCAATCCGAGGCCGACGCGCACCACGGCGCCGCGCACGCGGCCGGCTCGCCGCTCCTCGGTTTCGGATTCCGACTGTCGCTTGCGGCGCAGACTGGAAACAATGACCAGGAAAAAGATTTCGGCCAGCAAGCTGATAATGCCGCCGCGCGAGTTGGTCATAATCAACCCGATGCCCATCAAAAGCGCGACGAAAGCGAAAATCAAACTCTTGTCCCGATCAATGGCGTTGGAAAAGACCAGACCAAGCGGCAGCGCGAGCGTCAACTCCATGTAACCCGCGAAATGGTGCCGGTTAATAAAGGGGCCGAACGGCAAACTCTGGGCGCGCTCGGTGATCCAATAAATTTTGGTCGGACTGCTGAAATACTGAATGAGTCCGAAGATGGCCAGCAAAAAGCCAAACACGGTGATCGTGTAAACCATCAGCCGCAGGCGCCGCGGGCTGTCGATAAAGGCGAGCGCGGCCGCGAAATAAATAAACAGCGCAATTGTTTTGATGAGCACAAAGCGCGTCGCGTAAGGATCAAGCGAAAGCGTACCGGCCAGAGGAGCGCCGCCGCCGAGGCCCGGTGCCGACGCTTGGCCGCCGCCAAGCGGCAAGAGCTGCACGAGGCCGATGGCGATCAACCCGAGCAGCGCGAGCTGCAGGATGTTACCGTTGAAGCGCAAAGTTTTGGTCGTCCAGGCGTCGATCGCCCACAGCACAACGATTAGTGCGGCGCCCATTTGAAAAACGGCGAGCGACCAATTGTGCACCGTGCCATAGGCCAGGGTCGAAAGCACAATCGCCACGCAGAGCGTGAGAATAATGAACCGGCTGGCGAGCGATTGCTCGACGTTAGCGAGCGCTTCCTGCGTTCGCGGCCGCGCCGTCGTTTGCGCTCCCGTCGTTGTTGCTTCGAGCGTTGGCAGATGCTCCGCCGACGCGTTCGAGATTAAAGTCGTCATACCAAACCTTACCGAAAATTGGGCACACGCCGGTGATGCATGAGGCGCGGCTGAGTCTTAAATTGATGGCTTCAGTTTGCGGCGACGTGTTGAACTCAAACGTCACCTGCTGCCACGTGTTGGAGCCGTTTGGCGCCGGGTCCGAAGAGGCGAGCACGCGGCGCGGGTCGGCGGCGTCAATCACTTCTGTGACCAGCGTGCTGGCGCTCTTTAAGTCTTCGGTGCGCACAAAGCAGTCTACGCGGTAACGTGAATTGGGCTCGACCGCGATCAACTGCGAGACATTTTGAAAGTCGAGAGAAGTGGCCGCATTAAAGATGATGCGGAGGCTGCGCTTGCCATGAAATTGGTTGGCCGCATCAAGGCGAATCTGCGCGCGCGGATCGGACGTCACTTGCCAGCCGAACAAATCCACGCCGGCCGGCCCGATGTCATACTCAAAGCCGCCGTTGTTGACCGCTCCGATTTTCACGTCAGACGAGATCGAGCGGTAAACACCAAGCACATCGAGGAAACGCTTTTCGCCGAGCAGCGCGCGAATTAAAGTTTGGCCGGTTTCCTGCTGTTCGCGCTTGTCGTTCTGGCTTAAGTCGGACCACAAAGTGACGGCGCCGTCGAGGCGTTTATTCTGCACCAGAAACTGCGCCAATTGAGCCCGGGCTCCGCTCGAAGCGGCGACGGCTTCGGTGACCGCCGTGACATCTTCGTTAAAGGCGCGCCAAGCCAAGCCGAAGACCTGCGGGCGCAAACCGGGATCAGATTCTGCGGCGCGACGCAGTTCGGCGAAGGCTTCATCCGTCCGGCGCTCGCGTAGCAACAGATTGCCGAGCAGCCAGTGCGGGTAAGCATAAGCTGGAGCCAGCTCAATGGCTTTGCGCAAAGCTTTTTCGCCGCCCGGGGCGTCGCCCGCTTGCTCGCGCGCTCTGCCCAGTTCGAGCCATAATCGATAATCATTCGGTGAAAGGCTGACGGCCCGCTCGTAGTGCGGCAAAGAATCACCCAGCGCGTTGACCGCAAAGCTGTTTTTCTTGAGCACCGCGAGCGTGAAATGTGTTTGCGGATCGTCGGGCGCCAATCTCTCAGCGGAACGAGCGACCTCAAATTCCGGCGCGTACCCCGCGACCGTATTGCCGATGCACCAGCGCACGGCGGTCCACATGCCGAAGATCGCCAAAGCCATCGGCGCCACCAGCAGCAAGCGCCGCCACAGCGGTCCAACGCTCACAATTTTGAGAGAGTCTCGTGCCATCGTTTTAAACTCACTTCATCCTCTCTGCGTCTCTGCGGTGTCTTCTCTGCGGTGTTTCTCTCGTTTAGGTAACACTTGCTTAAACGAGAGAGAAACACCGCAGAGAAGACACCGCAGAGACGCAGAGAGAGGGTCAGTCATTCATATCCGCTTCGCCAACGCTTAATTCCTCAAACTGGATGCGCATGCGTTTGAGCCCCACTCGCTCGTGCTCACAGGCGCGCATGATTTCTTTGATTCTTTCCGCGGAGAAGCGCGAGCTGGAGATGAGCACTTCTTCGATGCGATTTTGCTGGCAGATGCTCTGGAGCGCTCCGTTTCCGCCGAACACGCGCAGCCCGTGAATGACTTTGCCTTTCTTCAAAGGGTCATCATCCACAAAGCCGATTGGCGCATAGCGCAATTCGTGATTATTGATCAGTTCGCGCAAAAGCAATTCTCCGCCGTCGCCGGCGCCGTAGATCAACACGCGGCGGCCATCCTTCGCTCGCGGCTTCGGGAAAACCACTCTCAGCAACCTGAAAGCCATCCGGCTTCCCGCCAGCAGCATCAGCATCAACACGCCGTCGACCAGAAACACGAGGCGCGAAAAACCCTCAAACCGAAACGCAAAAAGCACCGCCAAGACGCTCAGCACGGTGCTCAGCAGCACCGCTTTGCCGAACACGAAAAGATCGTCGATGCTCGTGTAGCGCCACAGTCCGCGGTACACGCCGAGCACCAGAAACGTCGCCATCTTAACGAAGACAAGCACCGGCAGCGAACGCAAGAAAAGCGTCCAGGAATCGCTGCCGGCCACCGCGCCGAGCACGGCGATAAAAGCCACGTAATACGAAAGCGTGATCAGCACCACGTCGAGCATGACTTCGAAAACGCGGCGCTTATACGAGAGGTCAACCAGAAAGGCGACCAGCGGTTTATCTCGCGCCGCGGCCTGCACCTCTTCTTCATCGTAAACCTTGACGCCCGAAAGATACCCGCCGAGCAGCGTCAGCAGCACCGTGAAGCCGAGGATCGCCATGATACTGAAATCAAGCCGCGCCTCGCGCACAACCAACGCCAACACGCCCGAAAGCGCGGCGAAGCCGTAGAGCATCCACACGGCGCGCCGCTCAGACATGCCGAGGGCCACCAGGCGGTGCGAAGTGTGATCGCGTCCGCCCTGCGAAGCGGAGCGGCCGGCCAGCTTCCTGAGCACCGTCACAAAGGTCGTATCGAAGATCGGAATCAAAAGAATCAACACCGGCACGCCCAAAACCGGCAGGAAGCTGCGCGAGCGCCACCCCGAGGCGCTTAAAAGCGCCGAGCTGGCCAGAAAGAACCCCACAAACATCGAGCCGGCGTCGCCCATAAAGATCGACGCCGGATTGGAATTGTAAATCAGAAAGCCGACAAGCGCGGCCGTAAACAAACCGAGCAGCAGCGCCTCGGCCGGTTGCGCGTTGGCGGCGAAGTTGAGCGCCAGAAAAAACGCGGCGATGGCCGCGATGCCCGCGGCCAAACCGTCCATGTTGTCGAGCAAATTGACGGCGTTGGTGATTCCGACCAGCCAGAAGATGGTCACCACCATGTTGATGATCGGCGAATCGGTCCAGGGCAAACTGGGACCGTAGTAAATCATCAACGCGGCGCCCATCACTTGCCCGATCAACTTCTGATACGGCTTGATGTGGAGCAAATCGTCGACTAAGCCGACGAGAAAAAGAAACGCGCTCGCCGTAATCACCACGCCCCCGTAGGGCGTTGCGGGAACCAGCAACAAATAGCTGAGCGAGACGGTCAGAAAAATAGCGACGCCGCCCATCAGCGCGGTCGGCCGCTTGTGCCAGCGGTCAAGCTTGGGGCGCGCCACAAAACCGAAGCGCACGGCGAGCACCCGCACGACGGGCGTCAGAGCGAGCGCAAGCGCAAAGGCCACGGAAATGGCGGCCATGAAATGAAGCGAGCTTGAGGGCATGAGCAGATGCAAAGCGGAAAACTATTCCATTCGAGAGCATAAATCAAGCACCGCTTCGGGCTTAAGAAGCGACGGTGCTTGTCTGCGCGGCGTGATAGTCGATGACGGTCTGAAGAATTTCGTCTAGTTTTTTGGTCGGGCGAAACCCGACCAGCTCAGCGATCTTGGTGATATCAGGTACGCGGCGGGGCATGTCTTCGAAGCCTTCTTCGTAAGC
>JBBJMB010000087.1:0-11793 GCA_037719755.1 Pyrinomonadaceae bacterium | reverse complement strand
CGAGCCGATGCGGTCTTTGAGCGGCGTGATGATCTTGCCGCGCGCCGTGTAATCTTCCGGGTTAGCGGAGAAGACCAATTGAACATCCAGAGGCATACGCACCGGGTAGCCTTTAATCTGAACGTCGCCCTCCTGCATGATGTTGAAGAGACCGACTTGAATCTTGCCCGCTAAGTCCGGCAGTTCGTTGATCGCGAAGATGCCGCGGTTGGCGCGCGGCAAAAGTCCATAGTGAAGCGTCAGTTCGTCGCTCAAGAGGTGGCCGCCCTTCGCGGCTTTGATCGGATCAACGTCGCCGATAATGTCGCGACGGTGACATCGGAGTCGCCAATTTTTCCACAAAGCGCGAGTCGCGTTCACCCAGGCGATGGGCGTGCGCTCGCCTTCGCGCTCAATTAATTGCCGGCGCCGATCGGACGTAGCGGATCGTCGTTGATTTCGGAGCCCGCGATGATCGGCATTTGTTCGTCTAGCAAACTCGTCAACTGACGAATAATGCGGCTCTTCGCTTGCCCGCGGAGGCCAAGCAGAATCATATTGTGGCGCGACAGCACCGCGTTGACGATTTGCGGCACAACCGTTTCTTCGTAGCCGACGATGCCGGGAAAGATTTTTTCGCCCGCCCGCAGCTTGCGTAAAAGATTGGCTCGCAGTTCGTCCTTGACCGAGCGACTGCTGTTGTACTTGTCGCTCGCCTTTAATTCACCAAGTGTTCTGGGAAGTGCCATTACTAATTGTTAGTCCTTCTCGTTTGTTTTGATCCGACCTTAAGTAGTGCAACCAACGCTTGCAGCGCAAATGCCGCCGGCGAATTTTTGCGTGCGCTCGCTCTTTGCTCCTGAGCGGCAAATTAATGCACAGCCACACCTTCGCCGCAAGCGAGATACGAAATTTGACCGTTACTTTCTTTTGCTCGTCTGATGATGCCCTCCGCTTCCAGTTTTTCCAAGTGGGCGATGACGGCGCGTTCCGCCATCGAGTGCGCTAGCAAAGAAACATCAGTGTACACCCGCGCCACAATCTCTGGCGGCCGTTTCAAACCGTCGCCAACGGCGGCCAAGATTTGCCTCTCGCGTTCAAGGCGATGCGCAAGGTATTCATCAATTTTAGCCGCAGGATTTCCGACGGCCGGCCCGTGCCCGCCGAGCAGCACGAACAAGTGAGGCAGAGCGCGCAAGCGCCGGAGCGTCGCCAGATAGTCGCGCATGTTGCCTTCGGGCGGATCAATCAGCACGGAGCCCAGCCCCACGACGGCGTCACCGGAAATTAAAACGCCGCGCCCCTCTTCGTAAAAGCAAAGATGGCCGCGCGTGTGTCCGGGCGAGTGAACGGCGCGCAGCGCAAGCGGCGGCGCGCCGTCCAGGTGAATTAATTCGTTGTCTTCGATATGGCGAGTGACGCGAAAATCAGCGCGCTCCGCAAGCGCTTCGGCCGTTAAGCGATGCGCGGCAACCGGAACATGCTCGCCGAGATGCGCTTGGAGCGCGGCGACGCCCCCGATGTGATCCGGGTGGTGGTGCGTCAGTATGATTTCGCGCACGCGACGATTCGCGCGACGCAGTTCGTCAAGGCAATTTGCGAGCGCCAGTTGCTCGTTAGAGTCTGGCGAAGCCGGGTCAATCACAATCAGCTCACGCTCGCCGACGATATAACAATTGGTGTGGGTCGCAGGCGGCGCGGTGGGCGTGCGCAGCGGAAAGCAAATGAATCCGGGAACGAACTCGATGCGGCGCGCCGCTTCTCGCCGAGCATGCGCGACGCTCAAGAACCGCTCCACCACATCGGGCGTCAATCCGCCGGTTAGTGTTTCGAGCGCGTGAAGAACGGGCGGCACAGTCAAAATCTCGCCGCGCTCCCACCGCGCCAGCGCCGCGCCGGCTTCAATCCACTGGCCCGCTTCCAACTCTCCGTCGTCGGTGATCGCTGGCTCTTGCTTGGGCGGGCACTCGACCATAAAAAACCACGTGTCGAAGCGCCGCGCACTAAAAGGCGGCGTCACCCACCGGCCGATAAACGTGAAATCGACGGCGTCAAGGTGAAGCCCGTAATGCGCGAGCAGAACGGGAAAGGTCATGCGCCCCGACTGCAAATCGTCAAGCAGCGACGCGCGCTGTCCCGAGGTGAACTTCGCCGCTCCGCGCGCCGTCATCACTCCCAGTTCTTCAAAAAGCTCGCGCGCCGCACAGGCGATCATCGCCGCCCGTTCCGGATCATCGCAATGAAGAACTGAAACAATCGCATCCAACTCGTCGCGCTGTCCGCCGGGAAAAGCGTGAAAGCCGGCGAGAAAGGCGAGCCGCTCGCTGCGCCGTGCCCAGAAAACTTGAGGCTGCGCGGGCGTCTTTCCCGGCCGAATGAGGATCACGACGGCCGCGTCTTTCGGCGCCGCATCTCTCACCTTCGCGCTGTCATCGAGCTGTTCCAACTGTTAATTGAACCCGAGTCAGATCTGGTTTTCTCTGTGCCTCTGCGGTGTCTGCTCTGCGGTGATTCTCTGTGTTTAGGAACGTGTTCCCTAAACACAGAGAACCACCGCAGAGCAGACACCGCAGAGGCACAGAGAAAGAAATTATACGGCGCTTCGTCTGGCGAAATCATGGCACCCGAGTGTCGGTTCTGTCGGAGAACCACAACTGTTTCGGTCAGTATAACACCCGACCGACCGAGGCCATTACCAGCGACGCCACGCGAGGGGAATCGAAAGTCATTCACGCGCAGAAAAAGCCCCCGCCAGCAATTGCGTGTGAAGCCAGGGCTTCAACACAAATCGCTGACGGGGGCTCGCGCGTGTTTACGCTTTAACGAGCAAAGCGCATGCGCTTCATTGCTGTTGCCGCGGGCGCACCGTCAAAAAGAGTGAGGCGTTGCGGCGACTGACTAACATCAGCACCGGGCGCGTGCCCGACGCTTGGACGGCGGTGCGCAAATCGGCGATCGAAAGCACGGGCTTGTTGTTGACTCGCTCGATGACGTCGCCATCGCGAATTCCCGCTTCCGCCGCGGGTCCGGTCTCGTCCAGGTCGCTTACGACCACGCCCTGCGTGCCGGCCTTCAGGTTAAGACGCGTCGCAACTTCAGGCGTGAGCGGCTCGACCGATAGGCCGAGTCGTCCGGCGCTTTCGCCGGATTTACCGGGCTCGCCCTCAGGAGAAGCGCCATCGCGCGCGACCTCTTCGGTGCGCTCGGTCAAGCGCGCCTTCAGCTGCTGATCGCGCCCATCGCGCAGCACGCTGAGCGTAATTTCTGTGCCGGGGGCCTGGGACGCAATCTGATTACGGAAGCTATTAGGCTCGTTCACGGGCGTGCCGTTTAGCACGGTGATCACGTCGCCAACGCGCAAGCCGGCCTGCGCGGCGGCGCTTTCGGGCTGCAGCGTGCTGACGATTACTCCGCGCACGTCTTTCAGGTTGAGGCTCTCAGCCAAATCGGAATTGATCGGCTGCACGACTACGCCGAGCACGCTGCGGCGCACTTTGCCGCCCTTCACTAATTGATCCATCACGCTCTTCGCCAGATTCGACGGAATGGCGAAGCCGATGCCGATGCTAGTGCCGGTGGGCGAAAGAATCTGCGAATTGATGCCGATCAGTTCGCCGTTCGTGTTAATCAGCGCGCCGCCGGAGTTGCCGCGGTTGATCGGAGCATCGGTCTGAATAAAGTCTTCAAAGCCGCCATCGCCCACGCCGGTCGTGCGACCTTTCGCGCTGACGATGACGGCCGTCACCGTCTGGCAGATGCCGAGCTGGTTGCCGATGGCCAGCGCCACATCGCCCACGCGCACCCGGTCGGAATTGCCGAGCGGCAACACCGGAAGATTGTTTTCTTCGATTTTCAAAACGGCCAAGTCAGTCGCCGGATCGGTGCCCACTACTTTCGCGGTCACGGTGCGGCGGTTGTTCAAGTCAACCGTCACCCGGTCTGAGTCTTCGACCACGTGATTATTGGTCAGGATGTAGCCGTCGGGCGAAACGATCACGCCCGAGCCAAGTCCCGTTTGGGGACGTTGCTGCTGCGGCATTCTGTCGCCGAAGAACTCGCGAAAGCGCGGGTCGTCAAAAAGCGGGTTGCGTTGCGAAGAGGTGCGCACGGCGCGCGTGGAATTGATGGTCACGACTGCGGGCGAAACGCGCTCCACCACATCTGCGTAACTGTTTTGTGGCGCCACAGCCGAGTTGTTTACGACGGCGGACGGAGTTGCCGCAGCGATTTGCTGCGTGCCGGCCGCGGACTGTCCCTTACAGGAGATAAAAGTAAATATCACGACGAAGACGGCCAGCAAGCTTTTCAATTTAATCTGAAACTCCGCTTGCGAGCCGCCCGTCGCGAGGCTTTTTTGATTCATCATCCTCACTCCAAATAATATTTTAGTGTTAAATCTGTGTCCGGGAGCGATCGCTCGAACCCAATTGAGATCAACCGGGTCCGCCAACACGGATAGCCTTGGCCCTTGACGGATCTTCGATGCGCCGGCCGGCAAGTTTGATGTCCGAAGAAATTTCGCGGGGCGGAATCAAAAGTTTTTGATGATCCAACATGATGGATTCTCTCCCTCTCTCTGCGCTTCTCTCTTGTCTTCTCTGCGGTGTTTCTCTCTCGTTTAAGTAACACTTTCCTAAACACAGAGAATCACCGCAGAGAAGACAAAGAGAAGCGCAGAGAGAAAGAACAAGCGGCGTTGGTGCGCGCTTTTTGAGACCTTGGTTGAGCGTCGGGTAGGCCACGCCCAATCTGCGCGCCGCCTCGAACATGTTGCCGCCGGCGCCAGCCCGCCGCCTCAATCGCGCAGACTTTCACTCTGGCCATATACTTTTTCAGCGTTTCGGCCGGGCGCAGCAGGACATCCGTCGGGAGGCCGATCTCGCCGGGCTCGTCAAGTCTTTCGACGAGATGCAGTTGGCCGATCGCCGTCTCGTCCGGGCCGCACGCTCGGGCGCGCGATGCTCACCGCGCACTTGCTGCTTTAGGGTGCGGCGCACGTCTTCGATGGTGATCGGCGCGGATTCCTCTGCGTAAGCCGCCAACTTGGCGACCACGTTGTGCAATTGCCGATGTTGCCCGGCCACGCGTAGGCGCGAGGGCCCGACGGCGGCCTCTTCGATCTCTAAGCTGCCGCTTAATCCGAGCAGGGATTGCTCTTTGGAGCCGTTGCTCGACGAGCGCCGGAACGTCTTCGGGACGCTCGCGCAACGGTGTGGTGCGAATTTCAAGCACCTCCAGGCGGTAGTAAAGGTCTTCGCGAAAGCTTCCGCGTCGAATCATCTCGTGAATATTTTGCGAGGTCGCGGCGAGCAGCCGCGCGTTGCAGCGCACCGACCGCGTGGCCCCCAGGCGGCGCACGCTCTTTTCCTCGAGAGCTTTCAACAGCTTGGCCTGCATGGCCGGCGTCAGCTCGCCGATCTCATCCAGAAAAAGCGTGCCGCCGTCGGCTTCTTCAAATTGTCCGCGTTTCGAGTTGACCGCGCCGGTGAAAGCGGCCGGTAGCCAAACAGTTCCGACTCCAGCAGCGCCTCGGGAATGGCGCGCATTAATCTCAACAAACGGCCGATTGCGCGCTCAGGGCTTTGTGAATGGAGCGCGCCGCCGTTGTTTTGCCGGTGCCGTCTCGCCTGGATCAATACGCTGTGCGGGCTTTTCGCCGCACGCGCGATCTGACGATCAAGCGCCCGGCTCGCTTCATGCCCCTGATCATTACGCGGTCACCGAATCCGGCGACTTGCCGGCTCATCGGCGATTTCGTCGCTGCTGCTGCCGCCATAATTGCCGCTCACCATTCGGCGCGCACCGCCACTTGCGCGACGGCACTCAATTTCGGGCGAGGCGCGCCGAGACTTCGCCGCCGCAGGTCACCAGCAATCGCGTTTGTCCGCCGGGAACCGCGGCCTCGATAATTTGCTTCGGCTGATCGTCAAGGCTTTGCCCGCCCCGGCCATCTTTTCTCACCGCTCTGCCCGTCGCGCAATGCAACTCGACGCCGTCCACCTCGGCCCCGAGTTCCTGGATAATCTCTAACGCCAGTTCAAGAGCCTTTGGAATCGAAGCGGCTGTGGCGAGCGCCGCCAACTGCGAAGCCCGCGCGCCAGTGATGGCGACGGCGCCCGGTTGCGGTTGGCTCAGTTTCATGTCCTCAATGATCTGTTGCATACTGATTATTGTTGCTCCGGATCTCTTCCAAGTAAGTTTTGGTATGACTTGCCGACCGCTCCTGACAAGCATTATGCCAAGCGCTTGAGCGCCGCCGCCGAACTATCCGCTGACATCGCTAAAGCGTTATTTCTGAGCTGCTTAAAGCCGATTTCGAGCGGTCGTGTGATGCGGACAAACGGTGCTCGCATCTGGTAACGAAAGTTGCGATGCGAAACTTTCGTTGACGTTTTGAGGCTTTTCCCCGGTGCCAAAAATGCTACTATACGAACGGATTTCACGCGCCCGCTGACGGGCGCATTTTCCTTGCCGTGTGGCCGATAAACTCTTCATGATTTCCCCCGCATCGCGTGCTTTTTCCCAATGGCAAATCAATCAAGCCCAGGGCTCAGTGAGCATGCTGGAGCGGATTATCGGCGAGGACTTGCGCAGGGGGGATTTTGCTGAGGCACGCAAGCGTCTCGCGCGGGTCGAAGACATTCTGGCTCAGCAGGTGCTCAAAGTGCAGGACACGGCGCCGCTTCAATTGCTCTCGGCGCGGCTCGCCGATGCCATCGGCGACACAAGAAAAACAGATCTCTACATCGGCCGCATCCTGGCGGCCGAGTGGCTTTTGCGCGGGGAAATTAAATTTGCGATTGACCGCTTTTGCGTGCGCCTGGCCCTTAACCGCGGGGAAACGGCGGACGCGCGTTACCTTGTCGACCGCATTGAACGGATGGTGACGCTGATCTCCGCGAGTCGCGGCTCTCAGCACGAAGAGATTATAGACAAGCAAGACGACCAAGTGAGCGCCGCCACCTGGATGCTTTCCGCCGAAGTCGCCCTTCAAGAAGGCGCGCCCAAGCGTGCTGATTTTGATTTGGAGCGCGCCGAGGATAAGTTCGCCGTCTACCCTCCGTCGCCCGATGATGTTGCTCTTTTTGATCTGCTCGCCGGGCTCGCGCGCATGCATCAAGAAGATCCGGAAGGGGCCGCGGCGCTTGGATCCCTTTACCGCACGCATGTCGGCCGGACTGCGCTCACTGCCGCCGCCGCGCCGCTTGAGGCACAAACCGTCGCTCGCATCGCCGCCGCCTGCGGTCGGATCGATCAGGCGGCGGCGATCGGCGATCTTGAGGCGGAGCGATGGAGCAATCTCGGCGCGATTAACGGCGCCCTCGTCGACAATTACATAAATGATTCCGCGCAACTTGATGAATTCGACGAACTGCCGGAGACCGCGCTGCTCATCGAGCTGCTCGAAGAAACGCTTACGCCGTTTCATCAAGAAAGATCTGTTGACGCTGAGTTACTCTTCGCCGCGGAAGAATCGACGCTTTTGGCGGAGATGAGCGGAGCGGCCGCGCGTGACAGCGCTGCTGAGGCAAGCGCGTTTGGCGAGGCGTCCGACCTTCCGCTTGAATTCAGCTTGGAGCACACGCGGCTCGACAGCGTGACGTCCATGCTGGACCTGGATCGTGACACAGGCGTGTTGGAGGTGGATTGGCGGCGCTGCGCGCCCGAGCTGATCGCCGAGGCGATCACAAGCGGCGCGATCTCCGAGGTCGCGGCGCGCGTCTCCCGCGCCGTGATTTTCTTTAACGACGGCGCTTATGTCGACGCACATTTCGTCCAGCGTGAGGGAGACGATGCCGACGATGCGCTACTGCTTCTCGCGCCCGCTGACATCATCTTCGAGCTGTTTCGCATCGCGATGGCGCGCATCCCCGGAAGCCGCGCGCGGCAGATCATCGACGACGCCAACGCTTTGCACATCCCGGAGCGCATCAACCTGCGGCCCAACCACCTCAACCTGGAAATGTCGGCGCGCCTCGACGACCTGCGTGGCCGCGCGTCGCCTGATGAGGCAAGTCTTAACCACGAAGCGCTTGAAATGGGTTGGAACATTGAATCACCCGCTCAGACGGAGAAGCGGCCGCGCAATCCAACGAGCAAGCCGGCGCCGCGAATCTCCTCACCGCTGCTGCCGGGGAGTCTTCAGCTTTGCTCGCTTCTTTGTCCGCCGTCTTCGCCGCCACCACCATCGCCGAAGTTTGCGAAGCCACACACCAAGCTCTCAATCAATTCGAAATCGCCAACGCGGTGTTGATTGTGAGCGGCTCGCCCGACGCTCAAGTGCTCGCTTCGTGCGGCGGCCGGCTTGCATGCGGCGGCGGACGACTTCGCCGCCGCCGCGTGGAGCGAGCGCGAGGCGGGCCCGCTCGCCATCCGCGTGGGCACAACGGGCGTCGGCGCCGTTGACGATCATCAGCAAGTTATCTCAACGATGTTGCAAGCGGCATCGCACCGATTGCGTGCCATGCCGGGGGCGGCCCACCATCACTTGCCGCGCGGCCCGGCCGACGATGCCGCGATTATCGCCGCGGATCCGAACACGCAAAAACTATTGCGCCTGGTGCGCCAGTTCGCGGCGCTCGACGGCTCGGGGCCGCACCACCCGTTGCACCATATCATGGTGCTTGGCGAACGCGGCGTCGGCAAAGAGTTAATCGCGCAGGCGCTGCACCGCTGGTCGGCGCGGGCCGAGCAGCCATTTCGCGCGGTCAACATGGGACGCATCACCGGATCTCGCGCCCGCGAAATTTTCGGCGCGCGCAGGCGGCTACACGGGCGACCGCTGACCGCCGCGGCCTGATCCAACAGTTCGCCGGCGGCACGCTTTTTCTGGATGAGATCGACGAGGCCGACGACAAAGTGCAAGCGATGCTCAAACGCGTGGTCGAATACGGCACCTACGAGCGCGTCGGCGACCCCACGGAGATGCGCTCTGAGGTGCGCTTTATCGTCGCCACCAACCGCATCGCGCAAGACCGTGCGCTCATCAAAGAGGATTTCCGCGACCGCTTCTGGGAGATTCGCGTGCCGTCGCTTCGCGAGCGCCGCGCCGACATCCGCCCGCTGGCCGAGCACTTCGCACGCAAACACGAGTACGCGCTGCCCGAACCCGTGCTCGCCTGGCTCGAAAGCCCCGCTCTCTTTTGGCCCGGCAACATCCGCCAACTGCAAACGGTCGTCGAGCGCGCCTGCTCGCTCGCGCACGACGCCTCGGACCTCACGCTCGACTTCTTCCGCCAATGCGTCGCCGACACCAGCCCGCCGCCCGCCCCCAACGATAGCGTTTTCAATGAAGACTCTCCCAGCGCGTCCCTCGAGGAAGGTGAAACCCTCGCAGCCCGCCTCCAAAAGATCGAGCGCACGCTGATCCTCCGCGCCCTCGCGGACGCCGGCGGCAACAAGACCCAAGCCGCCGAACGCCTCGGCGGCACCCGCCAGTGGCTCTACAAGCGCTGCCACGCTTTGAAAATCAAAACCACAAAATCTCCAAACCCACACACTCTCATTCTGAAACATCGTCCTCATTCTTCGCTCGCTCAAACGAAAAAGGCGGAAAGCTCCTGGGCCTTACCGCCTTCCGCATGTTCACAATTTTACTCAAACGATTCTTGTACAGGTCGCACTACAGCTCGCCAGCGCTCCTCTTGTCCTTCGCACTCACAAGCGGCGGTTGCGGGCGCGCCAGCAACTCCTCAATCCGCGCCCGATCTTCCGGATGGTCGCGCGCGTACGCCTCACACGCCATCGTCAGGAAACGGCGAAATGTCTGGACATCAACATACACCTCTTCGCCACAATCGAATGAGAACTCGATGGCACCGGGCAACTTGCCGCCCAATTGCGCGAGATCATACTCATCCAGGTCGCCAGGGAAAAAGCAGTGTACAGAATTGTAACTGGCGCCGATCCCTCGCGTCAGCGCATCAACCGTATCAACGAAACTACTGTCCCCAACAGAATTAAAAAAAGCGATCATGGGGAAAAGTTCTTTATCTTCGACATCAATGCGAAAGCCAGGTTCCATTGCTAATCTCCTTACATGTCTGGAAAAAAGGTCACCACAGCACCTGCATCATCAACGAAGCCTCTAAATGCGATGCCGTTTGGTGCCGTGCCGACCCACTGGCGAGGGGCAACAAACCGACCTGCTGCTTGCGCTTCCGCGTATGCCTGCCTTCCCCATGCCATCATTCGATCATCGGAAATGACTTTGGAATCATAGACCGTTTTTTCATATGTTCGCGCTGACCAACCGCCATCCGGCCTGCCAGTTTTATCAAGCGTTGGTATTTTGTACTTGATGTTTTCAACGCCATTAACGGTTAAATGTGGCCTGCGGCTGACCACTTTAATCTCGTGCAAACACTTATTAAATTCTTGTAGGCTGTGCGCCCCACCGATGCCGTTCTTGCGCGGCACAGATAAGTCACGCTCAACAACGTGCTTTTGGAAGACTATGCGAAACCGCAATCCGCTGGCCTGTCCGCCGCTGTCCACGCTCGTCATTTCTTGTTGCGTGCGAATAACCCGGTCTTCTTTTACAGGCAGGCGCGCGATGCCGATTCCTTCAGCCGTTGTTGCTTCAGCCGTCCAGCCAGATGTCTCCCGCATCCTCTGCTTGATCGTTTGCGTTGCCTCAATCATTACTTGATCCGCTTCGTGCAGCGCCTTCGGCGCAATCTTTGCGACGGCGCCGCCAACGAACGCCGCCAGTCCATCAACACCAAGCCGCGCCGCAAACTTTGCAAATTGTCTGGCCGCCAAATCTAAATCAGCTTGACTCTTGGCCTCCGCGCAGGCTTTCAAAAAGTCGTCAAACTCCAGGTAGTTCTTCAACCCCTGATGCAGTGCCAGACCCCCTCCGACAACACCGAGCGCGCTCCGTGCCGGAGTTTTAGCCGCAATTCCGATAACGCCCGCGCCTCCCACCAAAAGCGCAATCTTTTCCGGCGTCGCGTTCTCGCCCAACGCCGCTTTCAACGCAGGCGTGAGATAAAGCCCGTATGACAACGCAATCGCTCGCGTCATTCGCTCCCGCATGCCAGCGCCCGCGAGCGCAGGCGTATGAGCGGCGGTGATCTGGAGAGTCTTGTCTTGGTAGGTGGTGAGTATGTGGTTTTGAAAGTCCGCGGAGAGCGAAAACCAGTAACCATTAACGGCCTTTCCGTTTTGCTGCGGAATCATCTGCGGATCAGTCCAGTTGCCGCGCCGCTCGCCGTTGATATCCATCCGCTCAAGGTTCATCAAGTCCGCCGCCACTTCTTCGAGAGCGGCGCGACTGACGGGAATGTTATTCCGCTCAAAGACTCTCTCCGCAATTTTGTAGGCAAGTTCACGCCTGGTGAGCGATTTTCTTCCCGGCGGCAAAGCGATCGCCAAAAGGGCGGCCTCCGCCGTAACCTTTACGCGAGAGGTAACATGCTCCAGCGAGGTACCAACGTGCCTCTTTAAGCGCGGCCTTTTTCCGTGATCGCCAGGTTTCTTCTTGGATGCAGTCTGCTCCGAAGTTCGTGCTTGCCCTACCGCCTCATGCTTGACCGTATTTGCGCTCGCGCTAATTGATTGTATGCCCACTGTCGCGCTCCCAAACTGCGAATCCGGAATGGATACTCAACGCAGTTATCGGGAAAACTTACGCGATGTTTCGGCTCGACCTGGGAGCGGTATTTGATAATCAGCCGGCAGCCCCTCGCAAGTAGCACGCAACTCAAATAATCAACGAGCTGTCCGCACATTGTTGAGAAGCGTGGCCGGGCAATTTACAGTTGCTGTGTGCAACGACGGTAGATCTTTATGTGGAGATTGAACGACCGC
>JBBJMB010000389.1:0-2606 GCA_037719755.1 Pyrinomonadaceae bacterium | reverse complement strand
AATAAAAGTTCTTCCGTCCTTAATTTCATCCTTCATCCTTCCGCCTTCATCCTTCCAGATGTCCTTCCAAAGCCTCCTTCATCCTTTTTTTAGTATGCGCAGTTGATCTTCATCCGGCTCCGCCCTCAACACAAAGTCGAAGCGTCCGAGATCTAAGCAGAGATCAAAGTCGGACTCCGGCGCCCAGGTCAGCAGCGGGTCAAAGAATTTGCGTGCCGAAGCGTAGCGGCGTAAATGCTTGCGCACGTGAGCGAAGTTTGTGGCCCGGCCTTCCAGCGAGTCTTTGATGAAACGGGCGCACAAGGTGTCTTCGTCCGACGGTTCGACAGCTTCGCGGCCCATGCAGACTAGCGAGACTTCCGCGGGATCTTTTGCCTTGATGTAATTCACCACGGCGTAAGCGTTCACAAAGCTGCCGGTGATCGTCTCCGTCGCTTGCGGCACGTTCACCAATCCTTGCGTGCCGGCGCTGGTGGTCTGCACCACAGTGCGATCCGTGAAATCGTAGTGCTCGACTTCAGTTGGCGAATTGCCGAAGTCGAACCCCGGCGGTCTTTGGCCGCCTCTTTCGCCGAGCAGCAAATAATGCGGATGCCGCCGCTTCAGTTCGTAGGCCGCCTCTAGCTCTCCGACGGGAATAATGCGGGCGGCTCCATTGCCAAACACGTAACAGGCCACCGAAAACGCGCGGAAAACGTCGATCACCACCACCAGCCCGCTCGCCTGCCGCGCGCCCTCAAGCAATTGCAAGATCCGAATGTTCATTCAACCACGCTCTCGTTGCCGGGATTTATCGCGGGCGCCGGGCGCGCTCGCGCGGAAGCGCTTTTGTTTTCGCGAGAGTTCGCCAGCGTACGGACGGCGAAGCATATTTCTGATAAATCTGCTTTATAAACTAAGCGGTCTGACACGGCTTGTCTCGCACGGTGTGAGATTTATTCACTTTAACAATTGGTGTCAGAAACCAAGTATTCAAGGGACCCGGCGAAAAATGCAAAATCAAAAACTGACAACGCGCAGCACCGACTCCGCGCTCGGCGACGTCGCGTCGGACGTGGCGTGCCTGCCGGATAAGATCGTTAACCTTTACTTTGTCGGCTCGCCGCAAACAAACGGAGCACGCGCAGACGGCAGATGGGCGCCGGTGGATGCGGGCTTGTACGCTCGGCCAATCGTTCATCGCGCAGGCGGCGGCGGACGCTACGGCGCTGGCGCGCGTCCCACGGCGATTGTGCTGACGCACAGGCATTTCGATCACGTCGGTGCGTTAAAGCAATTGGCCGAGCGGTGGGACGTGCCGGTTTACGCGCACGAGTTGGAGATGCCGTATCTCGGGCGCAGCGCTTACCCGCCGCCCGACCCGACCGTCCGGCGGCGCGATGGCGCGTTTGTCGTTTCTTTATCCCAAGAAACCGATTGATCTGGGAGCGCAGCGCGTGCGCCCCTTTCCCGCCGACGGAAGCGTGCCGGGCATGCCGGGCTGGCGATGGATACACACGCCGGGTCACGCGCCCGGTCATGTCTCGCTGTTTCGCGACGGCGACCGCACGCTGATCGCCGGCGATGCATTTGTGACCACCAAGCAAGAATCGGCCGTCGCCGTCCTGACGCAAAAACAGGAAGTGCACGGCCCGCCGATGTATTTCACGCCGGACTGGGGCGCGGCGCGCGACTCGGTGGTGCGACTCGCCGCGTTGCGGCCCGAGGTGGCCGCGACGGGACACGGTGTGCCGATGCGCGGCGCGGAAATGCTGCGGCAACTTGATGAGCTCGCGCGCGACTTTGATCGGTTGGCCATGCCAGCGCACGGGCGTTACGTGGGGCGGCCGGCCGTCACTGACGAGCGCGGCATTGTGAGTGTGCCGCCGCCGGTGGCCGATCCGGTATCAAAGGCGATTATGGGCGCGGGCGTGGCGGCGGTGGCGGGCGCGGCGCTGCTGGCCGTGTCGCGGGCGCGACGAGGCGGCCGGCGGTAGCCTCCTCTTCTTCCTCTGTGTCTTCTCTGCGGTGTTTCTCTCTCGTTTAAGTGAGACTTACTTAAACGAGAGAGAAACACCGCAGAGAAGACGCGGAGAAACACAGAGGAAGAACCAAAAATCGAATTGCTCTACTTAACAGTGATCGGTAAATCTCGCCCCTCTGTCGCTTCGTTGCCGGCGTAGTCGGCGGCGAGAATTCGTAGTACATAGTCGCCCGCTGTAAGCTCTCGCGCGCTCCACACGCCAACCTCGGCTCGCCCGCCGCGAACGGTGTTCGTGACCTCATAAAGAAATCGCGTCGCGGCGCTTCCGTAAACCGTGATGCCGCTCGCATCCGCGTAAGCGATCTTCACGGCTGCTTGATCCGGCGGCAAACGATCAAACTCGATGGTCACGCGCGCTTCATCGTAGCCGGGCGCGGGCGACAAATCTGAATTAAGCAGTTGGTAACCAAGTCGGTAAAGGCCGAGTCGGCGCCGCGCGAGATTTTTGTCCACCTGGTCGTACGCGTCGACGACGATGCGTGTAGGGCCGCGGGGGACGATCAATCGCTTGCCGAGTTTAGCTGTGAGACGATCGCCCGCCGCATTGAAAAGCTGGATGCCGTCGCGCTCAATCACGGGCGCG
>JBBJMB010000086.1:0-11876 GCA_037719755.1 Pyrinomonadaceae bacterium | reverse complement strand
CGCCCGGCCAAGCGCGACGACTCGGCCAACAGCACTAGGGCCAACGTGTCCGACAATCGTCTCGATTGTCGCGTTCATGCCAAACCATGAAGCTTGTTTTCTCACAGTGTCAGCGACAATCGAGAAGATTGTCGGACAGGTGCTGAGAGGTCATTTGCTGACATCGCATTCGCGTTACATGTGGTCGGCCGCGGTCGCGCTTCTCCTCGGCACGACCGCGGTTTGCCTGCTTCTTCTTGTGGCCCGTCAGCCACGCTCACCGCGCGCAAACTTTGTCGCGACACGCGGCGCGCAATTCGTGGTTGATGGAGAGCCTTTTCGCTTCGTCGGCGCCAACGTCGCGGTGATGTACGGCCGGCGAGAGCGCGCCGCGATGCCGGAAACCATCAAGCAAGCGGCGCGCGATGGCGTGCGCGTGATCCGCGTTTGGGCGTTCGGCGATGGCGGCGACGATCTTTCGGCAAGCGTCGGCGGCGACGTCGGCGAAGAAACATTGGCACATCTCGACCGCGTGCTCGCCGAGGCCGCAAAAAATAATGTGCGCGTGCAGCTGTGCCTCACCAATTGGTGGCGCGACACCGTCGGCGTGACCGAGTATCTGCGCCGGGCCGGCGTGACAAACGCCGCAGACGAGCGGGAGCCGCACGGCATCAACGTCGAGCGCGCGATGCTGTTTTACTCGCATTACGAAACGCGGCGGCTTTTCCGCGAGCACGTGCGGCGCATCGTCGCGCGGCGCAACACCGTGACGGGCGTGCTTTATCGCGACGATGCCACGATTTTCGCTTACGAATTAATGAACGAGGCGCAGGCGCCGGCCGGGCGCTACGACGAGCGGCGCGCCTGGGTCGCCGAAATGAGCGCCCACATCAAATCTCTGGATGCGCACACCTGGTGACGCCCGGCACCTGGGGCTATCGCACTTCCTGGGAGCGCCGCGCGTGGCTCGCGGAGCACAGACTTTCGACCATAGACTTTGCGACGTGCATCATTACCCGCGCGATGATCTCGATTCGTTCGTTGATTCGCCGCAAGCGCTCGGCGAATTTATGGACAACCGCGCCGCGGCCGCTCTTTCAATTAACAAGCCGCTGGTCTTCGGCGAGTTCGGGATGGGCACTGAAGGCTACCAAGGGTTCTCCGACGCCGATTGGTATCGCGCTTACTTCGCGCACGCCGCGCGCGTCGGAGCCGGCGGCGCGATGTACTGGATTCACTCCCGATGCGGAGCGCGGCTACGGCATTTACACCACGGGCGCGACGAAGCGGTGCGCAGAGAGTTCGCCCGCGCCGCGCAAGCTGCCGCCGCGGCGCACGCACAAGCGAGCGCGCACCTGCTCGACGCGGGACATCATTTGATTCCGCGCCAATTCGTTTTCACGCAAAACAAGAATGAGGTCGGCGAAAAAATCGTTGTGCGCGACGAAGGCGAGCAATTGATTTACCGCTTCTCGCCGGAGGGGCGGTGCGCGGGCAGTTTGAAAGAATCGGCGGCGGCGCGGGGTACGTGTGGGGCAACGGCGTGGGCTTTTTGAATACGCGGTGCCCGCGCGCGCGCGCGAGACGCGTGGCGAAATCATTGTCAGGCGCGCGTACAAAGCGTGCCTCCGTGGGATGCGCGGGGCCGCATCACGCAGACCAGCGTCACGCTTTTCATTAACGGCAGAAACTGCGGCTCGCGCCTTGTTCATCAAAACGATGAGTTGACGCAGGTCTGGCGTATCAGTTCGCTACCGCTACGCTTGGCGGCGTCGCGCGGCCAAGAATTGATTGTCAAATTCGCTGTCTCCGCTGACGCAGAACACCCCTACGGCTTGAACATCACCAAGTACGCAAACTTCGACACGGCGGACCGCGCTCCGATCGAGGTTGAGCTGCGCTAAATCATAATTCCTCTCTTTGCGTTCCTTATTTCTCAAAAGTGACAGGTGACAGGACAAGCAGGAAAGATGCGGTTTTCATCAGCGATTACGTTATTCACCAGCGCCGTGTCACGTGGCACCCGCACGATGTGGAGCGATCGCCACGAGCGTGCGTGATAGCGGGTTGGAATGGCGCGCTGCCTAGTGCTTTCCTGTCACCCGTCACTTGTCGCCTGTCACTTTTGAGTTATTTGTCAAGGGTGCTCGCGCCTGCGCTCAGCGGGCGGGACGCCCGCACTCCCGGCTAATTTATCGCGCGAGAAGCTTCACGGCTTCTCGCGCGTAGTAAGTGATGATGATGTCGGCGCCGGCCCGCCGCAAACTGGTGAGCGTCTCCATCATGAGGCGCTCTTCGTCGATCCATCCCTGGCGGCGGCGGCTTTGATCATCGCGTACTCGCCCGAGACGTGATAAGCGGCGAGCGGTAAATCAAAGCGGTCGCGCACCATCTTCAGCACATCCAAATAAAGCGTCGCGGGCTTGACCATCAGCATATCGGCGCCTTCCGCGTAATCCAGTTCGGCTTCGCGCAGCGCCTCGCGCGCGTTCGCGGCGTCCATCTGGTAAGCGCGACGGTCGCCGAAAGCCGGAGCGCTGGCCGCCGCCTCGCGAAAAGGGCCATACAACGCCGAAGCGTACTTGACCGCGTAAGACATAATCGCCACGTGCTCGAAGCCGGCCGCGTCGAGCGCGGCGCGAATCGCTCCCACCTGCCCGTCCATCATGGCCGAAGGCGACACCACGTCGGCCCCGGCCTGCGCCTGGCTGACGGCCGTTTGCGCAAGCAGTTCGAGCGATTCATCATTCAGAATGTGCCCCTCGCGCACCACGCCGCAGTGGCCGTGAGAAGTGTATTCGCAAAGGCACGTGTCCGCGAAAATCACCATCTCCGGCACCGCGCGGCGAATGGCCCTGGTGGCTTGCTGCACGATGCCTTTGGCGGCGTAAGCGCCGGAGGCGACTTCATCCTTTGATTCCGGCAGGCCGAAGAGCAGCACGCCCTTAATGCCCATTTCGTAAGCGTCGCTTGCTTCGCGCACGACTTCGTCGATTGAAAGATTGTGCACGCCCGGCATCGAGCTCACCTCGCGCCGCACGCGCTCGCCCGGGCAGATGAACAAGGGAAGCAGCAGAGAGTCGGCGCTCAAGCGCGCTTCGCGCACCATCGCGCGCAAATTCGCGCTGCGCCGCAGCCTTCGAGGGCGGTGAACAAGATCAGTCATCAATCAGCCTTTCGCCCACACAGGAATTGATCAAGTCTTGATGAGGAAGGTAATGAAGGTTTTCCTTGACTTTACTGGCTGATTAATCATCAGCTCAAAGAAATCACTGCTTGCTTATCATCAAGCGTTACAGGTTCGTCACCATACATATCGCGCCACAACTCGCCTAGCCTTGCCAGCAAATCTTCAGGAGTGTCGAAGTCTTCTCGAGTTAAACGTTCGTAATTTGCCGGCGAAATGCTCCTGTGCAAAATAGCATCCGCAAGCTGCTGCTTGAAGAGTGAAGCCTCATGGGTGTGCTCAAGCATCCGCCTTACGCTTTCATGCCAGTCGCCGGAAAGCGCATTAACGTTGCAATACGTCCTCAGAACATCAGCTAAAGGTTCTGGCACCTTGTCTCTCATCTTGCGCCTCGTTACTGCTTTGGTTCAGGGTACATGGTAAAGAGATTCCACTTGCCGGTTGCGTCTTTGCTATATATTGCCGTCATAGTTCCATCTGTAAAATCCGCACTAGCCACGCCTGTCGGATTGTTTCTGGAACCAAGACGTGTCTTGCCAAACACACTATCTTTGTAGTTTGCACCGAAGATACTTTCGAGCTGAGTTCCCTCGGTAGCTATTCGGTCTTTGTTTCTCAAATTTGCATCAGCTATGGCATCCTTAAACGCTTGGCTGTGGCGGATGCGTTTCTCGGCTTCGACGTAAGCTTCATCCGTTACCACCTTTGTTGCATCTTTGCCGTAGGCGTGCTTCTGCGGCGTGCCGTCCGCGTATCTGAGGTAAGCGTCATCGGTTGTTCCCGTGATGGGATCGTAGCCATGCACGGCTCTACCGTCAAGTTGTTGCTCGGTGATCTGCGCTTGCGTTTACGTGTACGGTCACGGGTCGCCCGTGTGAGTCTTTTGTCTGTGCTGAATGATGCAGTTCGGCGAGTTTGCGTATCGCAGCGTAATCTTGTGCGCTAATCTGCAAGTCTGACTTTGGTCTGCCCGTTCTCGGTTGTGACAGAATGAGGATCGTATTCAAGCGTGTTCGCAAAATAAGCAAACGGATCGGTGCCGCGAAAGCGCTCTTTCAAGAAATCCATGTCTTCACGGCTGAAGCCGAAGTGTGCGTAAAAATCTTCCGCAATCTGAGAGCGCGTCGGCTTCGAGGACGGGACGGCAACCTCGAACGAGACAGGCGGCTCATCGCCACGGACCTGATAAATACTCGAAGCACTGTTGACGCCGCTCATTGGAGGCATACGCTCGGCTCCTAAAAACTTCTAATTGTTCCTACCATTCACTAAGTGTTATCGAAAAGCTTGGCAAAATGTTTCCTCCTTATTCTCATCCTTCACGCGACTTCCTGCGGCGTATGGAATTCGCCGCTGCTTTTACCGGCGCGGCTCGCGAAAGTTTTGACCACATACCGACAGCCTGTGCTATCGAAAAACTTGAGTTTTAAGACAGCCCAAACAACTCAGGCGGAGTCGATCGACTCCGCCTGAGTTGTTTGGTGCTATATGCTTATAGCGGGGGGGAGACTCGAACTCCCGACCTCGTGGTTATGAATCACGTGCTCTAACCGGCTGAGCTACCCCGCCGCAAAACGCGGATTATAGCTGAGCCGCAAGTTATCAGCAATTACGCACCCATCCGTTGGGGCGGGGGAAATCAAGCAAGCCTTGAGATATTGGGGCTTAAAAGTTTCATTACCGTTTATAATACGGGCGGTCTTTGACGGCCAGCCTGATTTTGAAAAGTTGACGCTCGCTTGAGAGTCGGAAAACGCTTGGCGGCAATGGATAAAGCAACTTCGATGTTGAACAGCCTGTGGGAAGTTTGCGCGGAATGCGAGCAAACGGCGGCGAGTTCTTCCGCGCTGTCGCGCTCGGGCGCGCGCCTTTGCGCCGCGTGCGTCGCCGCCTACTACGTCGCTTGCTCGGTTTGTCGCAAACTCACTGCGCGGGATGAATCGCTGTCACGCGAAGAGTTGCTTTGTTGCCTGGAATGCTTTTCCGCGCCCGCCGCCACTGAATCGCTTGACGAGGCCGCGGTTGAGACGCTGGTCGCAGAGTATGTCGCGCTGCAGGCGGAAGAAAAGCGCATCAGCGAGCAGTTGGAGGCGATCAAGGAACGCTTAAAGGCGGCGGCCTCCGGCAAGCCGCGCGAAGGCAGCTCCGTGACACTGCGCGCGGCCGACGCCGCTGCCGCGGTGCGGTGCAGCTACCGAACGACACTCAAGTGCGACGCCGACGCGCTGCCTTTGCTCGAACAGTTGCTCGCGGAAGACGAGTTTGCGGCGCTCTTCGAGCGTAAGGTCAGCGTCACTCCGGTCAAAGAACGAGTCGCCGGATTTCTCGCCGACGCGGACGACGCGCGCGGGGAAGCGCGCGCCATTTTGCGCGCCGCGCTACGTGAAACCGAGACGGTGACGTTGTCCGTTGTGGGTGGCAGCCGTAAACGTTAAATTGAAATTAGTGCCAAGATCTTTTCTCTGCGACACTTTGCGTCTTCCTCTTTGCGATGCTTTGCGTTTAAGTGAGACAGACTTAAACGCAAAGCATGACGCTTGGCTTGGCGGCGCTCGGTCACGCGTTGGCGCCGCGACGCCCAGCCAAAGCCGCGGCGCACGTTTTGTGGCAAGGCGAAGTTGACGGCCATCAGGTTTGCGTGCGCACCACAAAATTACAGGTACATCATTTTAATGAAAGCAGATCATAACCGGGCGAAACCCCTGAAAGGAGCCTGATTAACAGAAGGTGGCGTGACAAGCCGCGACAAAATCTTCAAGTCGTGCTCGACACAAACGTAGTTGTCACCGCCTTGCGTTCCCGGCGCGGCGCATCATATAGATTATTATCACAGGTTGGAGGAACACGACTGCATATAACAATTAGTGATTCATGTTACGCAGAACTCAACGTGAGCCGTCACAATCAACGAGCCTGCTCCGAAGCAGGCGACAGATGTGACCTGTTCATGCAGGGGCGCAGGGTTGGAATGCGACGGCCTCCTTTCGATTAAAGCTGTGATACAACCGGTGGACAAGTCTTTTTGCAATCAAAAGCCAAAGGCGGTTAAATTCACGCCGGAGGTTCGCTTGCGCCGGCAAAATTCTGTTGTCAAGCGTGCAGATTTGGCATAAGAAGAACGGCGAATTATTTTTTGGCGATGCTTTCGGCGTTAATCGAAGTTAACGGCGCCCGGAGACTTGGCTTTGAAAGCGAGGATTTTTATGCGTGAAGAAATAGAGGCGCTTGGACGCCTCGTTGATGTGGCGAGCGAAATCGAAGTGGGTTTGGCTGAGCTGGCACGGAACTCGGACGGGGAGGCGCGCAAAGAGGCCGAGCGTTTGACCGAGTTGGCCGATGGGCTGGCGGACAATTTGACGGCCATCTACATCGGTCTCGCAAAAACGGAGACACAGCAGCAACAGCAGGAATCTCTGTCAAAAACGAGCGGCGCAGGAGAGTAGAAGTTCGCGGGTGCGACGGACGACCGGACAGACGATGAAGCGCAAGTTCGGCGTCTGTGACGTTCAGCCGCAATTGGGCGCCTTATTGTTTCAGGGGAGGAATTATGCCGAGCCGAAAATTCGCGGAAAGCGTTAACCGGCGATTAGCTGGTGTGGTGTTGCTGCTCACCGGAGTGGGCTGCGTGCTCGGGAACGCCTTTCTTTCGCAGCAAGGGCGAGAGGCTTCGGCCAGTCGCGGCGGAGGATTTCTTTTTATCGCCGGCGCGCTCGCCTTTTTGATCGGAGCCGTGCTGCTGATCACAGGCCGGCCAATTGGCCCCGAAGAGTGAGCACCAAATTCATCGCGACAGCAAGTAAGGTAAAAGGGTGGCGCCTTGAGCGCCGTTCGACAATATGGCCCGGCAAACAATTGTTATCGGAGACATTCATGGTTGTTACGATGAATTGCGCGAGCTGCTTGATCGCCTCGCGATTCGTTCCGACGACCGCGTGGTGACGGTGGGCGATCTTGTCGTCAAGGGGCCGAAGAACCGGGAAGTGTTGGACATGTTCATTGACGATGCGCGTTTTTCCGCGGTGATCGGCAATCACGACCTGGCGCTCAAGCGGAGATGGCGGGGCGGAAGGAGCGTCAAGCTCAAGCCCGCGCAAGAGCGGGCGCGAGCGGAACTGGAGGTCGATCAAAATCGCTACGCGTCGTACCTTAACTCGTTGCCGTTTGTGATCGACTTAAATGGGCACGCCGTGGTTCACGCGGGTTTGCGCCCCTTCGTGCGCTTGGAAGATCAATCACCGAAAGACCTCACGGAGCTGCGCACGCTCGGGGCTGATCGCACCAGCCGCGACGGCGTGCCGTGGTATGAAGTATACAGCGGCGAAAAGACAATTCTCTTCGGCCATTGGCCCGCCTCTGCGCCGCGACGCGGCCCGCGAGCCATCGGGCTTGATACGGGGTGCGTTTACGGTTACACCCTAACAGCGTATGTTATTGAGGCCGACAGATTTATTAGCGTGCGCGCGCGCCGCGCTTACGATCACTCATAAGCTTGACGCATGATGATCCCGAAAGGAGCAATGGCGATGAAGAAATTGTTAATTGTGTTAGCTCTGTTACTGAGCGTCAGTTCTCTCTGCGCAGCCGAGACGACGCCCATCGAAACGCTTGCGCTGGGAGCGCCGGCCCCGGCCTTTGCGCTGCGCGGCGTAGACGGGCGCATCCATCGCCTGCGCAGCTTTGCGTGCGCGCGGGTGCTTGTCGTCGTTTTTACGTGCAACCATTGCCCGACGGCGCAGGCCTACGAAGAACGGCTCAAGCAATTGTCAACGGATTACCGCACGCAGAGCGTGGCGCTGGTTGCCATCTCGCCCAACGATAACAAGTCTGTGCGCCTCGATGAACTGGGTTACACGGATCTGGGCGATTCTTTAGCGGAAATGAAGATCAGGGCGCGCGACCGCAAGTTTAATTTCCTTGCGTGTACGACGGCGACACGCAACAGGTCTCGCGCTTATGGCCCGCAGGCGAAGCCGCATGCCTTTGTTTTCGACGCCGCTCGCAAACTGCGCTAAGTCGGACGCATCGACAACAGCGAGCGCGAACCGCTCGTCAAGACGCGCGATTTGCGTGCGGCGATTGACGCGCTGTTGGCCGGGCGCGAGGTCGCGAGCAATCAAACGAAATCCTTTGGCTGCTCGGTCAAGTGGGCCGGAAAAAGCGACGCCGTGAAGCGCTTTATGGATCAATTGGCCGCCGAGCCGGTGGCGGTGGAGATGGCCGACGCGGACGCGCTCAAGACGCTCCGGCAAAACACCTCTGGGAAGTTGCGTCTCGTCAATTTATGGGCGACTTGGTGCGGGCCGTGCCGAACGGAATTCCCCGAGCTGGTGACGATCAACCGCATGTATCGTCAGCGCGCTTTCGAGTTTGTGAGCATCGCCGCCAACTTCCCCGACGAAAAAAAGGAAGTGCTCGCTTTCCTGCAACAACAGCAGGCCTCGAACCGCAATCTACTTTTCGCCGATACGGACAAGTATAAATTGATGGAAGCGTTTGACCCGGCGTGGAACAACGCCGTTCCCTACACGATGCTGATCGGGCCAAGCGGAGATGTGCTTTACAAAGTGCAGGGGCCAATCGATCCGCTTGAGTTGCGCCGAGCGATCGTCAAAAACCTCAAAGAAGACCGCGTTCTTCAATAGTTAGTTTGAGGTGACTTCGAGAGTGGGTGACAGTGACAAGTGACAAGAAATCCCCCGTTCTTCTTTTTACTTGTCACCGTCACTTGTCACCCTTAAGGTTTAGCCGCCATGCTTGCCCCCGATATGCTTTTGCAGAACCGCTACCTGATTGTGCGACCCATCGCGCAAGGGGGGATGGGCGCGGTTTACATGGCGCGCGACGAGCGTCTGCACAGCACGGTGGCGCTCAAAGAAACTTTGTTTGCCGACGAGCGTTCGAGAAAAGCCTTTGAGCGCGAGGCCGAGTTGCTGGCGAATCTGCATCACCCGGCGCTTCCAAACGTGTCGGACCATTTCAGCGAAGGCGGCGGCCAGTTTCTGGTGATGCAGTTTATCCCCGGCGAGGACCTGGGCGGAATGCTGGCGCAGCAACGCGGCGGGTCTTTTCCCGTCGAGCAAGTAGTGGGCTGGGCCGATCAGTTGCTCGACGCGCTTGATTA
The DNA here is from genome assembly GCA_037719755.1 of Pyrinomonadaceae bacterium. Taxonomy (GTDB): domain Bacteria; phylum Acidobacteriota; class Blastocatellia; order Pyrinomonadales; family Pyrinomonadaceae; genus JBBJMB01. The sequence continues at coordinate 2,589 of JBBJMB010000086.1, read as the reverse complement.
CCTGCACGCGCAAAAGCCGCCGGTGATTCACCGCGACATCAAACCGCAAAACCTGAAGCTGACCGAGCGCGGCCAAATCATTTTGCTCGACTTCGGACTCGCGAAAGGCACGGCGGACGCCGGACACCTTTCGCAAAACTCGAGCCTGCTCGGCTACACCCTGCTGTACGCTCCGCTCGAACAAATACAAAGCACGGGAACCGATCCGCGCAGCGACCTCTACTCGCTGGCCGCAACGCTTTATCACCTGTTGACCGGCACGGCCGCTGCGCCGGCGCTGGTGCGCGCCACAGCTGTGCTCGGCGGCCGCCTTGATCCGTTGCGCTTGAGTGATGAGGTGAACGCGCAAGTGCCGCCCGCCCTCTCAGCCGTGCTTAACAAAGCGCTGGCGCAAAACCCGGACGAAAGGTACGCCACGGCCAAGGCGATGCGGCAAGCGCTCCGCGATTGCCCGATCTCGCGACAGCAGCAGCCGGGTCACACATTCCCCAGCGTGCGACCAGAAGCCACATTTGTTGACGCGCAACCAATCGGGGTCGCTTCGGAAGCAAGGACGGTGCATAAAGCTGATCTTTTAGCAGCCACACTCAAACCAGCGGCGGCGGCGGCGCTTGACGGCGAGGAGAAAAGCCACCGCACGCAAATGCAGCCGGCCCTCACGGAGCAGGTCGAAGCGGGGCACACTCAAGTCACCTCGGTGAGACCTTACCGCAGCTGGAAATTAATGGCCGCACTGGCCACGCTGCTGATCGCCGTGTCGCTCGGCGTCTACAAAATGAACCTGTTTAGGGGCACCACGCCGGCCGCGCCTTTTCAGACGATGAAGATCAGCCGGCTGACCACCACCGGCAACGCGGTGAACGCGGCGATTTCGCCTGACGGCAAATATGTCGTGTACGCATTTGAGGAGAACGGGCAACAGACCTTGCTGGGCGAGATCATCGCCACCAAGAGCCGCGTTCCGTTGGTCGCGGCCGGCAAAGTGCAATACTGGGGGATCACGTTTTCGCGCGACGGCAATTACATTTACTACGTCGCGGCCGAAACGAGTCGTTCCGTCGGCGTGCTTTATCAAGTGGCGGCCTATGGCGGGCAGCCCCGGAAGTTAATCGAACAGGTGGATACGCCCGTGACGCTTTCGCCCGATGGCGAACGATTCGCGTTCGTCAGCTCCGAGCCGGGCGAAGGGCGATCACTTGTCGTCGCGAACAAGGACGGAACGGAAAGAAGAACGCTCACGACAAGAAAGTATCCAGACTTTTTTCAAGAGCCGTCATGGTCGCCCGACGGCGCGGTGATCGCTTGCGTGGCGGGCAGCTACAACGACGGCTTTTATAAAAATCTCGTCACCGTGAATACGTCTGATGGCCGGGAGCAGCCGCTCTCGACGCACCGCTGGTGGGGCGTTGAAAGAGCCGCTTGGTTGCCCGACGGAAGCGGCCTCATTTTTGCGACGCGCGAGCAAACCCTCAGCACGCCCAAGCAAGTCGTTTACCTCTCATATCCGGGAGGCGAGCTACGCGCCGTCACCAACGACTTAAACGATTACGGCGGAGTGGCGCTCAGCAAAGACGCCGGCGCGCTGGTCACGATTCAATCGGACCAAGTTTCTCACGTGTGGACAACAGCCACGAGAGAAGAAAGCCGCGCGCGCAAAAGAAAGCCCGCAACTGACTTAATTGTGGATGTGAGCCTGGCCCGGCCGGTGACTTCCGGCAAGTATGATCGAGTGAGCGGCATCGCGTGGACGAGCGATCACCGCTTGGTCTACGCTTCGGCGGCAAGCGGCGGCAATGACATTTGGATTATGAACGCCGACGGAAGCGGGCAGCGGCAACTGACCCGTGACGCGCGCATCAACATCGATCCGGCGATTGTGCCCGAGAGCGATCAGATCATCTTCGCGTCAAACCGCGGCGGCGCGTTTCACCTGGAAGATGGACGCCGAAGGAGGCAACTTAACGCGGCTGACCAACGGCGGCAGCGAGTGGTGGCCGTCCTGTACGCCCGACGGCCAATGGATCATCTACACTTCTTTCGCTGCGGGTCGGCCGACGCTCTGGAAGGTGAGCGTCCGGGGCGGCGAGCCCACTCAATTAACAAATGACTTCACCATGCTTCCGGCCGTTTCTCCCGACGGCAAGTGGATCGCTTGCTACTACTGGGATGGCCAAAACAAGTTTCAGCCGAAGATCGCCGTGATCGCCGCGGAAGGCGGAAGCCCGACGAAAATCTTCGACGACGTGCCGAGCGGCATCCGGCCGATCAAGTGGGCCGCAAACGGACGATCCGTGACATACATCGATCAGCAAAACGGCGCTTTCAACATCTGGAGCATGTCGCTCAAAGGCGGCCAGCCGCAGCGGGTGACAAACTTCAACTCCGAGCGCCTCTTTTCTTTCGGCTGGTCTGCGGATGGCAAATACTTGGCCTGCTCGCGCGGCGTGGTGACCAACGAAGTGGTGTTGATTACTGAGAAGTGACCAGAGAAAGCCTGGGGCAAGGAGATCCTCGCTTGCCCGCGCGTTTAATTAACTCCCTGGATCCACGGGTAAGGTTCGACGAGATATAGAAAATAGCCTCCAGAGG
>JBBJMB010000388.1:0-2620 GCA_037719755.1 Pyrinomonadaceae bacterium | reverse complement strand
GGGGAATGCTTTTACCCTTCGGCCGCTCCGAGCTCGCTGATCGCCGGCCCCGTAATCACTTGCCCTTGCGTGTTGAAGCGCGAACCGTGGCAGGGGCAATCCCAAGATTTTTCCAACGCGTTCCAATTGACCACGCAGCCGAGGTGCGTGCAGATCGCGGAGCGCTCGTGGATGGCGCCGGTCTCGTCGCGGTAGGCCGCGACTTTCTTGACGCCGCGCCTGATGATGGCTCCTTGGCCAGCGGCAAGTTCGTCCACGGAATTGATTTCTCCGCCCGTCACAAGGTCCGTGTACTGCGTCGCCACGTTGACATTTTCTTTGGCGTACTCGTAAAGCGCTCCGACCTTTAGCCTGGAAGGATTGTAAAGACTCGCCCACGGATTCTGGCGCCCGAGGATCAAGTCTGAAAGCAAAATGCCGGCGATCGTGCCGTGGGTCATGCCCATGCCCGAATCGCCCGTGGCGATAAAGACGTTCGCCCCGTCGCCGGGATTGGGGCCGATGTAAGCCAATCCGTCGATGGTTTCCATCACTTGCCCCGACCAGCGGTACTCGACTGCTTGAACCCCGGGAAAGCGCTCGCGCGTCCAACTCTCAAGCCGCGCAAACCTTGCGTCCATGTCGCTCGCCTGACCCGTTTTGTGATCTTCGCCGCCACAATTAACAAGTCGTACGCGGGCTTGCCGTCAATGCTCGGCATGCTTTGCAGGCGCGCGTAGTGATACGGATCGGGCGTGTCCCAGTAAAGCGCCTTTGTGACGGAACCCTCCGGCACGCGCGCTCCGATCACATAGGTGCGATAAGCTCCTGCTTGGTGTGAATTGACACGATGTCGTTGATCGGCGTGTTGGTGGCGACGACGATGGCGCCGGCTGTGACGGCGGCGCGGTTGGCGGCCTCTGCGCGCGCTTTCGCGCCGCCTTCGATTTTCGTGACGTGAGTGTCAGGAAGATGCGGCCGCCCAATCGTGTGATAACTTCGGTCAGGCCGGCCAGGTACTTTGTGATATGAAACTGACCCTGGCGCGGAAACCGGAGCGCCGCTCCGGTGTCGAACGAAGCGATCGGCGCGCGCGCGACGCGCTCCACATCGGTGAGGCCGGCGCGGTGGGCGGCGGCCAACTCTTTGTCGAGCGTGTCGGCGGATTCGCCTGGGGGAGCGAACAAGTAGCCATCGAGACGCTCAAAGTCGCAATCGATTTTCTCTTCACGCGCGATTGACTCGATGCGCGCGATGGCCGCGGTATGACTCTCGGCGGCGAGTCGTGCGCCTTGCTCGCCGTGCAAACGTTCGATTTCGTAGTAGCGATCGTCGATTGCGTTGGCGAGGTGTCCGGTGGTGCGCGGGCTTTGCGCGTCGCCAATGGGTTGATCGTCGAGCACGACAACCGACTTACCTCGCGCGCGAGCAGGTAAGCGGCCGTGAGCCCTGAGATTCCCGCGCCGACGATGCAGACATCGGCGCGCGTGTCCTCGATCAGTTTGGTTTGTGGCGGCACGTCCGCTGTGGCCATCCAGGCCGAAACGGTTCTCCCCGAATCCTTGGTCACGAGTCATTCTCCTCTTTGCTGTGTCGGTGGTTTCTTGACCGATCTTCTCACGTTTAATGCCGTGGGGGTTAGTTGATCTTTCGCCTCGGGGGCGGCGCGGGCGGCGCTCTCGCAGTTGTCCCAGGTGGTCAACCGAGCGAATCGGTTGCAGATCTGCGGCGTCGCCCTCCGGGTCATCGAGCCTGGTTTCGATAATCGGCAACTCGTCAATTTCCTCGGCCTTCGCTTGCACCGCGGAGAGCGACTCTGAGGAGCGCCCATCGTCTTGCCCGTCGTCATCTTCGTTCGCACCTCGCCCTCCGCCGGCCAATTCGCGCTGCCGGGTGAAGCGCGCGACGATATCTTCGGCCGTGGTGCGGCCAACGAAAGGAGTGAGCTCGGCTGAGGTAGCGTTGGCGATGCGCACAATTGAGCCGAAGTTTCGCAGCAAGCGGTTTTTGCGCTTATCGCCGACGCCCGGAATGGCCGTCAGTTCCGACGTAAAGTCGCGCATCTCGCGTCGTTTGCGGTGATAAGCGACAGCTGTGCGGTGCGTTTCGTCGCGAATCATTTGAATGAAGCGCAGCACCGCCGAGTGCGAATCAAGATAAACGGGCTCGTGCTCGCGACCTTTTACGATAAAGTGCGAGATTTCGTTGTGGCGCCGCGGCGGCTTGACCACGCCGACCATTGGAATTTCACGAAGGTTGAGTTCGCGCATCGCGTCGCCGGCGGCCGCCACCTGCGCCTTGCCGCCGTCGATTAACACCAGATCGGGAAGCGTCTTGCCTTCGTCCACTTGGCGGCGGTAGCGACGGTAAACGGCTTCGCGCATCGACGCGACATCGTTTGAGCCTTCCACCGTCTTGATGCGAAAGTGGCGGCGCTCAACCGGATTGATTTTGCCGTTTTCGCACACCACCATGCCGGCGACGTTCTCCGCGCCGGAGATGTTTGAGACATCGAACGATTCAATGCGCGACGGAAGCTGCGGCAATCCGAGCGCTTGCTGCATCTGCTCTAGCACTTGCTGCATATCCGGCTTAAGCACGCGGAAGCGTTGCTCAAAAGCATGCTTCGCGTTCTTTTCTA
>JBBJMB010000387.1:0-2621 GCA_037719755.1 Pyrinomonadaceae bacterium | reverse complement strand
TTCGCGAGCATGATGAGCAAGCTGGGCGGCAAACTAGAGTAAGCCCACACGGCAAGCGCCTGCCTGTAGTTGATTGATTTGCCCATCGCGAGGGTGCCGAGCAAATAAAGCGCACCGCCAATCAGAAAGATTAAGCAGACTCCAATTAGCGGCGTGAGATAAGCGAGCGCCTTAAAAAATGGGCCCGACTGTTGTTCAATCACTTGCTCGCGCTGAGCCGGGTCCATGTCCGGCGCCCGTGATTCCATTTGCGCGCGGGCGATGTTTTCATAGCCGACGCGCTGAATAAAGAGAAATTGAAATGTCGTGATGGCGAGGGTGATGATCAGGGCCGCGACGAGGAAACGCGGGCGCGATCGGAAAGACTCAAAAACGGGGCCGGGCTCAAAAAAGATTCCGCTGAGTGTCTGAGGCGTGGAGAGGACGGGGCCATCGGCGTTTGCGCTCAGAGGGGCAACTGTTTCGCCAGTGCCATAATTTTGGTCGCTCATATTATCCTGCTCTCGTGTGTGTGATGCTGGTAGAGCTTCTCCGATTATTTGAGATTTTCAACGCGTGTCATCGAATTACGTTTAACCGGCGGGCGATGTTTCAGAGACGGAGTTGGAAGTCAGAAGTCAGAACGATGAACGATGAACGATGAATGAAAGACAGAAATAAGCAGTTCTTGGCTTTGCCTTCATCGTTCATCGTTCATCGTTCTGACTTCCGAATCTACCATACCCGGCAGCGCTCCTCGGTTGGGCGCACCATCCGGTCGCCGACCCGGCAACTCCACGCGGCGGCAAACTCGGGCATATTTGCGGCCCGTTTGCTCGGAAGCGCGGCAGCGGGTGCGGATCGTTGTTGACCTGTAAGCGCTCGTATTCGGGCCGCGCGTTTGACGCCCAGACTTGCGCGTAGCCTAAGAAGAAGCGCTGTTCGGGCGTAAAGCCGTCGATCTTCTCCGGGCGCGGCTTGCCCTCCATGGATTTCTTCAACGCCTCGTAGGCCATCCTCAATCCGCCCAAATCGGCGATTGACTCGCCGGCCACCAATTTGCCGTTGATGTTTAATCCTTCCTGCACCTGATAACCACTGAATTGGTCGATCACGCACTTGGCGCGCGCATCGAAATTCGCGCGGTCGGCGGGCGTCCACCACATGCGCAAATTGCCGCTCGCGTCGTACAAACTTCCCTGGTCATCGAAGCCGTGCGTAATCTCGTGGCCGATCACGGCGCCGATGGCTCCGTAATTAATCGCGTCATCGGCCTGCGGATTAAAGAAAGGCGGTTGCAGAATTCCGGCGGGAAAGGCGATCTCGTTAAACGAAGGCGAATAATAAGCGTTGACCGTAGGCGGCGTCATGCTCCATTCGGTGCGCTCGACCGGCCGGCCGATCTTCCTCAAATTCCGCGCAACCTCAAAGGAAGTGGCGCGCAGCGCAGCGTCGAGGTACGGCTCGCGGCCGAAATCAAGGCCCGTGTAATCGCGCCACTTCTCGGGGTAGCCGATTTTTTGCGAAAAGGCTTCAAGCTTGGCGAGAGCCTGTTGGCGCGTCGCGTCGGTCATCCAATCGACTTTGGTCAAACGCTCGCGGTAAACAACCATCAAATTCTTAATCAATTCCTGCATGCGCGCCTTTGACTGAGGGGTAAAGGCTTTCTTCACGTAGACTTGGCCGAGCGCCTCGCCGACAGCCGTATCCGTTGCGGCGACGCAGCGCCGCCAGCGCGGCAACTGTTCTTTGAGCCCTGCAACACGCCGCTGAAGAATTTAAAGTTTTCGTCGGCGAAGGGCGCTGAAAGCCGCGGAGCCGCGGCCGTCACAGTATGCCAACGCAGGTAAGTTTTCCAATCTTCAAGCGGCGACGCGCCGAGGAGTTTATTCATCTCCTTAAAGAACTCGGGCTGGCGCACGTTAACTTCGCTTATTTGCGGAACACTGCGGGCGGTGAGGTAATCTGACCACGCGAAATCCGGCGTCAACTGCTTGAGTTGCTCCGCGCTCATCTTGTTGTACTGAGCGTTCGGATCGCGCAATTGCACCGGCGCGCGCGAAGCTGTGGCCAAAGTTGTTTGCATCGCGAGCACAGTACGGGCTGAAGCTGCCGCCTTTTCCGGCGACGCACCTGCGAGCGCGAACATGCGCGTCATGTGGCCTAGGAATTCCTCGCGTATTTTCTGTGATTTCTCGTCGGACTTGGTGTAGTAATCGCGGTTCGGAAGACTTAAACCGCCTTGTCCCAACTGACCGATCACTTGAGCGCTATTTTTCGAGTCGGGGAGGGAAAAAAAGCTGAACAGCGCCGGCACTCCCTGGCCATGCATGTGGGCGACTTCGGTTTGGAGGCCGCGCAGATCTTTGATTTGATCTATGCGCGCCAAGCGTGCGGCGAGCGGGCGAGCGCCTTCAGACTCGATGCGCGTCTCGTCCATGCAAGCCGCGTAAAAGGAGCCAATTAATTGCTCGCCGCTGCCCCGCGGGGCGTTTGCGCCGCGCAGGGCCGCTTCTTCGAGAATGCCTCGCAACGTATTGCGGTTGTTTTCAGCGAGGATGTCAAAGCTTCCCCACCGCGGATAAGCGGCCGGCACGGGGTTTTGCGCGAGGAAATTGCCATTGGCATATTTGTAAAAATCC
>JBBJMB010000085.1:0-11938 GCA_037719755.1 Pyrinomonadaceae bacterium | reverse complement strand
TATTGTTTGAGTCAGTTATTTACTTCGCAGTCCTTAGCTTGCGTGCGTCTCGCTTATGGGTTCATGTTACAGATGAGTTTTCTCAATCCTTGATAAAAAGACGAAAGGAAAGGGTGACACCAAAATGGATGTCGCTGAATTTAAAGAAACACCGTCAGTAAGCGCTGAAGAAGTGCGACGGATGAACGCTTACTGGCGCGCCGCGAATTATCTCTCCGTCGGACAAATCTACCTGTACGACAATCCGCTGCTGCGCGAGCCTTTGACGATCAAGCACGTCAAACCGCGTCTGCTCGGTCATTGGGGAACGACGCCGGGACTAAACTTCATCTACGTTCACTTGAACCGTGTGATTAAGCGACACGACTTGAATGTGATTTACCTCGCGGGCCCCGGACACGGCGGCCCGGGGTTGGTCGCCAACACTTATCTCGAAGGAACATACAGCGAGTTTTATCCGAACATCACACCGGATGCAGAGGGCATCCGGAAACTATTCAAGCAGTTTTCGTTTCCCGGCGGCATTCCGAGCCACGTCGCGCCGGAGACGCCCGGCTCGATTCACGAAGGCGGCGAATTAGGTTACTCGCTGGTGCACGCTTACGGCGCGGTCTTTGATAACCCTGATTTGTTGGCCGCGTGTGTGATTGGCGACGGCGAAGCGGAGACGGGGCCTTTGGCCGCGAGTTGGCATTCAATAAATTTCTGAACCCGGCGCGCGACGGCGCGGTGTTGCCCATCCTGCATTTAAACGGCTACAAGATCGCCAGTCCGACAGTGCTTGCGCGCATGAGCCACGACGAATTGACAAGCTTGCTCACGGGCTACGGTCACCAGCCTTATTTCGTCGAAGGCGATGATCCCGACGCGATGCATCACCTGATGGCAGCGACATTGGATCAGATTATCGCGCAGATACAAGCGATCCAAAAAGACGCGCGGGAAAACGGATTCACCGCTCGCCCGCAGTATCCGATGATTGTTCTGCGCACACCGAAGGGATGGACGGGCCCAAGTTTGTGGACAAGTTGCCCACGGAAAATTCGTTTCGCTCGCATCAAGTGCCGCTCGACAAGCTGGCGAAGAATCCGGAGCATCTGCGGCAACTCGAAGAGTGGATGCGCAGCTACAGACCCGAAGAACTGTTTGACGGAAATGGAAAGTTGATCGTGGAGCTGACGGAGTTAGCCCCGACGGGCGCGCGGCGAATGGGAGCTAATCCGCACGCTAACGGCGGACTGTTGCTCAAAGACTTAAGGTTGCCGAACTTTCACGACTACGCGGTTGAGGTCGCCCAGCCTGCGACCATTGAAGCGGAAGCGACGCGCGTCATGGGCGGCTTTTTGCGCGATGTGATGAAGCTCAACGCAGACCAGAACAACTTTCGCGTGATGGGGCCCGATGAAACCGCTTCCAACCGGCTGAATGCTTTGTTTGAAGCGACGAACCGCGTTTTTGCCGAAGAAATCTTGCCGACCGACGACCATCTGTCCGTTGACGGCAGAGTGATGGAAGTCCTAAGCGAACACTTGTGTCAGGGTTGGCTTGAAGGCTATCTCCTGACCGGGCGTCATGGTTTATTTTCGTGCTATGAGGCGTTCATCCACATCATCGATTCGATGTTCAACCAGCACGCCAAATGGCTGAAGACGACGCGCCATATTCCCTGGCGGCGCCCCATCGCTTCACTCAATTATTTGCTGAGCTCACATGTCTGGCGACAAGATCACAACGGCTTCAGCCATCAAGACCCGGGCTTCATCGACCACGTCATCAACAAGAAAGCCGAAGTGGTGCGCGTGTACTTGCCGCCGGATGCCAATACTTTACTTTCCGTCACGGATCACTGTTTACGAAGCCGCCATTACGTCAACGTCATCGTCGCCGGCAAACAACCCGCGTTGCAGTACCTCGACATGGACGCGGCGGTAAAGCATTGCACCGCTGGAGCCGGCATCTGGCAATGGGCGAGCAATGACGACGGCGTCGAGCCGGACGTGGTGATGGCGTGCGCCGGGGATGTGCCGACGCTCGAGACGTTGGCGGCCGTGGATATTTTGCGGCAAAAATTTCCCGAGCTGAAAATGCGCGTGGTGAATGTCGTTGACTTGATGACGCTGCAATCGGCGGGCGAGCATGCGCACAGTCTCTCCGACAAGGATTTCGATTCTCTTTTTACGATTAACAAGCCTGTGATCTTCGCTTTTCATGGCTATCCGTGGTTGATTCATCGTTTGATTTACCGGAGAACTAACCATCACAATTTTCACGTGCGCGGCTATCAAGAGGAAGGCACAACGACCACGCCGTTTGACATGGTAGTCTTAAACGACCTGGATCGTTTTCATCTGGTGGTGGACGTGATCGAGCGCGTGCCTTGGCTGGCGAACGTCGGCGCGCACGCGAAACAACAGATGCGCGACAAACTGCTCGAACACAAGCAGTACATTTGCCGGCACGGCGACGACATGCCGGAGATACGCGATTGGAGGTGGCTGCCTGAGAGTTCTGACTGAAATCAGCCAACTCTTGGAATCAACCATCGATTCTTGACCCGGATTAATCTACACAGGAGGCTTAATGATGGAACTTAAAGAAGGCGATCTTGCTCCCGACTTTACCGTGCGGGACGCGAGCGGCAATGAAATCAACTTGGCCGATTTTCGCGGACAAAATGTGGTGCTCTATTTTTATCCGAAGGACGACACTCCCGGCTGCACCAAGCAGGCGTGCTCGCTTCGCGACGCTCATGCCAATTACCAAGAGCGCGGCATCAAGGTGCTCGGCGTCTCCCTTGACTCCGAGGCATCTCATCAGGACTTTGCGTCGAAGTACGATTTACCTTTCACGCTGCTCGCCGATACGGATCACAAAGTCTCAGACCTTTACGGCGTCTACGGCAAGCAAACTTGGGGCGACAAAAAGTTTATGGGCGTGGCGCGCAAAACCTTTCTCATTGACGCCGAAGGCCGGCTGAAAAAGATCCTCAACAAAGTGGACGTCGAGCGCCACAGCGACGAAGTGCTCGAAGGATTCAGGCTGCTTAACTTGCGCTGGCTGCCGGATTGATTCGTTCAATCCGGCAGCCAGCTTTCCCATCATCAAGACCCTCCCACGCACGCCTTCGCCCGAAGCGCGTTTTTGCATCGCGGACGTTGTGCGGCGTATGATGACTCTCTAAACAATTGTCGATTAAGGAAAGTGCGCTAACTGCGTATTAAAAGAGAGTGATTGCTACACTGAAAGACTCCTATCATCGTGCGATACGCGATTTGCGCGTGTCGGTCACAGACCGGTGCAACTTCCGCTGCTTTTACTGTTTGCCGCACGGCGAGCCGCCGGCCGCGCCGAAAGAGCAGATGCTCACTTACGAAGAGATTGAGCATCTGTGTTCGATTTTCGTATCGCTCGGCATCCAGAAAATTCGTCTCACCGGAGGCGAGCCGATGCTGCGGCGCGACATCGAAACGCTCATCGGCAAAATCTCCCGCATCGAGGGCCTCACGGATCTGTCGCTCACAACCAACGGATTCTCTTTGCCCGAGCGGGCGCAGAATTTAAGAGATGCCGGACTTCAGCGCATCACCGTCAGCCTCGACAGTCTTCGCCGCGACGCGTTCCGGCGCATCACCGGCGTAGACTTGCTTGAGCGCGTGCTCGCCGGCATCCAAGCCGCCAAACATGCCGGCCTCACACCCGTCAAAATCAACGCCGTGATCGTGCGCGGCCATAACGAAGAAGAAGTTCCGGAGATGGCCGCTTTCGCGCGCGCACACGATCTCTCGATGCGCTTCATAGAATTTATGCCGCTCGATTCGGGCCACGATTGGTCGCGCGAAATGGTCGTTTCGGGTCGCGAGATTCGCGAGCGCATCAGCGCCCGCTTTCCCCTCGTCGCCAAAACTGGCGAGCGCGGCTCGGAAACGGCTTCACGCTACCGATTTGCCGACGGCGCGCCGGGCGAGGTGGGGATTATCGCGCCCGTCACCGAGCCGTTTTGCGGCGCCTGCTCGCGCATCCGATTAACGGCCGACGGGCAAATCAGAACGTGCCTTTTTTCAAAAACGGAGCATTCGCTGCGCGATGTGCTGCGCGGCGGCGCGACGCGCGCGCAAGTCGCCGAGTACATCCATAGCGTGGTGATGCACAAGGAGCCGCGCCACTACATCAACGATCCCGTCTTTGTGCAGCCGGCGCGGACGATGAGCTTGATCGGCGGTTGAAACCGCCGCGCTCGTGATAATTTTTTAGTTTCCGGGGGAGCTTCCAGGCGACACTTGCACGCCGAGGCTGAGAGTCACCGATCATCGGTGAGACCCTTTGAACCTGATACGGTTAACACCGTCGAAGGGAGCTGAACGCGAAAAAGCCGTTTGCCCTTTCCACAGGCCAAACGGCTTTTTCATATTTCAGGTTGTCCGCCCTAGAGGGACGCCGAAAGAAAGCGAAACACGTATGAGCACGATTAAGGAAGCAACCGAAAAGAGAAGCGACGAGGTGCGACTTCCCAACTCGCAGAAGATTTACGTCGCCGGCCAGCATGCGGGCGTGCGCGTTCCCTTTCGCGAAATCACGCAGGAACAAACGCGCCACGCGAACAATCGATTGGAAGAAAACCCGCCGGTGCGCGTCTACGATACGAGCGGCGTGTGGGACGACCCCGCGGTACGCTGCGACGTGCGCGAGGGATTGCCGGCGCTGCGCCGCGAGTGGATCATCGCGCGCGCGGACGTAGAGGAATACACGGGCCGCGATGTGAAGCCAGAAGACGACGGCTACCTCACGGGAAAGGCCGCCGAGTTCGCGCGGCTTAAGGATCGGGGTCGCCTCGAATACTTTCCCGGCCTGCGGCGCGCGCCGCTGTGCGCTCTGCCGGGTCGCCGCGTGACGCAGATGCACTATGCACGCCGCGGCACGGTGACGCCGGAGATGGAGTTCGTGGCGATTCGCGAAAACCTTGGACGTGCGGCGGCCTTTGATGCGGCGCAGGGCGACGACCGCAGTTCGCTAGCGCACCAGCACGCGGGCGAAAGATTCGGCGCCGCGATTCCGCAATTTGTGACGCCGGAGTTTGTGCGCGACGAGATCGCGCGCGGCCGTGCGATCATCCCGGCCAACGTCAATCACCCGGAAGCCGAGCCGATGATCATCGGCCGCAACTTCCTGGTGAAGATCAACGCCAACATCGGCAACTCGGCCGTCGCGTCTTCCATCGAGGAGGAAGTCGAGAAGATGCGCTGGGCCACCAAGTGGGGCGCCGACACGGTGATGGATCTTTCCACCGGCAAAAACATTCACGCCACGCGCGAGTGGATTCTGCGCAATTCCCCTGTGCCCATCGGCACCGTGCCGATTTACCAAGCGCTTGAAAAAGTTGGCGGCAAAGCCGAGGAGTTGACCTGGGAAATCTACCGCGACACGCTGATCGAGCAAGCCGAGCAGGGCGTTGATTACTTCACGATTCACGCCGGCGTGCGTCTGCCTTACATCCCACTGACCGCGCGGCGCACCACCGGCATCGTCAGCCGCGGCGGCTCGATTATGGCCAAGTGGTGCTTGGCGCATCACCGCGAGAGTTTTCTCTACACGCACTTCCGCGACATCTGCGAGCTGATGGCCGCGTATGACATCTCTTTTTCGCTCGGCGACGGCTTGCGTCCCGGCTCAATCGCCGACGCCAACGACGCGGCGCAGTTTGCGGAGCTGGAAACACTCGGCGAATTGACGAAGATCGCCTGGGAGCACGACTGCCAGGTGATGATCGAGGGGCCGGGCCACGTGCCGATGCACCTCATCCGCGAAAACATGGAAAAGCAATTGAGCGTTTGCGATGAAGCTCCGTTTTATACGCTTGGGCCGCTCACCACCGACATCGCGCCCGGCTACGACCACATCACCTCGGCCATCGGCGCGGCGATGATCGGCTGGTTCGGCACCGCGATGCTGTGCTACGTGACGCCGAAAGAGCACCTCGGCCTGCCGAACAAAAAGGACGTCAAAGACGGCGTCATCACTTACAAGCTCGCGGCGCACGCGGCTGACCTCGCGAAAGGCCACCCGAGCGCGCAACTGCGCGACAACGCGCTCTCCAAAGCCCGCTTCGAGTTTCGCTGGGAAGATCAATTCAACCTCTCGCTCGACCCGGAAGTAGCCCGCGAATATCACGACGAAACGCTGCCGCAAGACGCCGCCAAAGTCGCCCACTTCTGCTCCATGTGCGGCCCGCACTTCTGCTCTATGAAGATCACGCAAGAAGTGCGCGAGTACGCAGCGCAAAAGGAGATCAGCGAAGCAGCCGCGTTGGAACAAGGGATGAAAGAGAAGTCTGAGGAGTTTAAGGAAAACGGCGCGGAGATTTACCAAAAGGCATGAGCTTTCCGGCAAAGGAGTGTCGTGGTGGAAGCCGTCCCTTAAGTCCGCGGGACGGCTCATCCCTAACTGTCAGCCCGGACAGTTTGTGTGCAGATGCCTGGGAAGTGCAGCGTAGAAAAACCACCCGTAAGGCAAGCGCTCACGAGTGGTCTCTCAAGTCCGCCATTCAGTAAGGGCCGGGCAAGAGGTACAAGCCAACTTTTATTCGCTTGTAAATCATTCACAATTTTCTTGACCTCCGTAGCACGAAATGCCGAGCGCTCATTAGACCGCAATTGATGAGGAGAAACCGAAGGTGTAAGCTGGCGGCGCATGAGTTAATTTGCTCAGAAGCAGAAAGGAAAATCTTTGATGACATCCGAAAACCAAAAGCCTCAGCTACGGTTAAGAGAAACAGCGAAGCGTCGGCTGACACGTTTCATGCTGGCGTTCATCGTCGGGCTCGGTTTGCTGAGTTGCGCTGATCGAAATGAATCACTACTAAACTCAAACGAAGGAGTGGGGGAAACGACCGCCAAGGGGACAAATAATTCGGGCGGCCCTGAAGCGGGGAACGCTGGTGTATTTGTTGCGACCGAAACTCCGGCGGAGGATAAAGACGGCATGAATGAAAAACCATCTCATAAGCAAGTTGTCGTTAACCACACAACACTGACCGCCGCTGAAGTCAGCGCCATCGAACAACAGTACGGTGTGCTATTGGTGGAAGGGCGCTATTGGTATGATCGCGCGTGCGGCGCTTGGGGCGCCGAAGGCGGCCCGACATTAGGATTTGTCATGCCGGGGCTACAAGTGGGCGGTGCGTTGCGTGCAGATTCTTCCGGCGGAGACACGCAAGTTTTCATCAACGGGCGGGAACTTCATCGAGTTGATGTGACGGGGTTGCAACAGTTGGGCCCCGTGCAGGCTGGGCGGTACTGGGTGGATGCCTATTGGAATTGCGGTTATGAAGGTGGACCGGCATTGTTCAATCTAGCGCAACTGATGCGTGCGCGCTCCGGCGGAAAGGGCGGCGCATGGAGTCATACCACCAAAGGCTTCACTGACAACACGACCGTCGGCGGTGATGGCAAAGACTTTATGTACGTAGCTGGGAAAGATCATCATGGAAACAGCTACACATACTTTCCCTGATTACCCATTCCGCTGCCCGTACAACAAGATCCTAGTCGGGAAAACTGACCAACAGTATTGATGCCGAAAAGGATCACAAGCAATAAAAATACCGCTGCCACTGATACTCCCGTTCTACTACGCCGGATGAACTTCCCTGCGCGATATGAGAGGGTATCTTTCCGCGCGGCCACCGGCGCAGTCCTTTCAGGTGACGACGGATGTCTCCCGACAACTGCTCGACGATAAGTTTTGCCGGCTCTGCCACCTCACCGCTGGCAAAAACAACTCTATACCGACAAGAAACCCTCGACGAAACCTCAAACGCCCCGCGCGCATCCCCCAAGTCTTTGCTCGCCGGATATGAAGACCTGCTTACCGAGCTGAAGACTCGCATCCGCTCGGCACAGATTAAGGCGGCGCTGTCGGTCAACCGCGAGATGATCGCGCTCTACTGGGAGATCGGCAAAGACATCGTTGAGCGGCAGGAAAAAGCCGGACGGGGTGACGAAGTTTTGGAGCGTTTGAGCCGATATTTACGTCACGAATTCCCGGACGTACAGGGCTTTTCGCGGCGAAATCTTTATCGCATGCGTGCTATTTACCTTGCCTATCGCGACCAATCGGAATTTGTGCCACAAGTTGTGGTCGTGTGGCCCGCGGCATCCCCACCTGCCGCCGCCGCCGCAAAGCCTTCGCGCTGCAACCCACACTTGGCTTCGTAGCTGGTGACGTCCTGCTGCACGCGCTCGCTCACCACAAAGTCCGTCACACCCTCCACCACCTTGCTCTCCCGATTGCCTTCTCGGCGCAGCAACTGAGCGCCTGCCCGCCCCCACCGGTACGTCACCGGCGGCAACACCTTCGCCACCTGCGTTACCGACCGAAGGAAGCTATGTTCATAGTCGCCGGGCATGCTGTAGAGGCGCTGCCAGGCCGGCGTCTGTGGCAGCACGCGACCGAGCGTCAGCGTGGCAATGGCTCCGCATCGGGCGCGGGAGAGAATGCCGAAGGCGCCGAGGGTGATGATCAGCAGAAGCAGTGAAGCGATCAAAAACTCAAGCAGGGTGAAACCATTGATGGCTTCGCCGTCATGATTAACACAATATCTGGATGTCAACGTATACCTCCGGCTTTCTCTCATGGAAACGATTAATAGGTTGAGAAATTTTGAATTGTTTGAAGCGATTTATTTGCGGCGCAAAAGATCCGTCGCGCCTATGTTATCCGTCGCGTTTGAACAGAGTTTCGTGTTTGGCGTGGGTTTTCTGAGGGCCGCCGCGTGAGGTGTCTGGCTTGGCCTAACGCCCAATCGGGTTTAGGCACCGGCGGGGAGTTTTGTCAGTAGAATCTATTGGCGAATCTTCCGGCGTGGTCACGACCCCGCGTCCTTACTGTTGATTACGATAACCCGAGTTTACGAATGGCTTTCATCGTTAAGTACAGGTGTCGCTCGTCGTCCCGCAAAGCGGCGAAACCGTACTTGAAATAGAAATCTCCCGCCGCGTCGTTCAGCGCATAAACTTCAACCGCGTAGATGCCAAGCTGTTTGGAAACGCTCGCCGCGCGTTTCAAAGCATCGAGCAAAAGGATTTTGCCCAGGCCCAGCCCTGTGGTGTTTACATCTACGGCTAAACGTCCGAGATGAATTACGGGAATGGGATAGCGTGGCAATTTCTCCGGCATCGTATTGAACCGGACAGCCCCGCTTGAGATGCTGTAATAGCCGTGGATTTTCGGCTCTCCGGGTAAGACCGCAACGTAGGTGCGGCTCAAACCTTTCTCGTCGTTCTGGCGAGCGAAGCGTTTCAAAAAGTCGTCAAGGCTCGGCTCGCCACAATCGAAAGCGGCACGGTCGTGCGTCGGCGAAAGCGGTTCTATCGCGTAGCGCACGCTCATCGCTTCATGTGTCGCTTATAGTCTTTCGCCGCTTTCTTCAGGGCCTCATTAGGTTCCTGGTCGGAGTCAAGCAAAGCAAGGAAAACGTCACGGTCGCGGTCTGAGAGCGTCCGCGTCTGGTGCTGCTCCAACACCTCATGAGCTGAATTTACCAGCGCGTTGATGGCGAAGTCGGTCACGGTCAGACCGGACACGACCGCCGCGCGTTCGATTACATCCTTGACCTCAGTCGGCAGACGAAAGTTAAGTCTGGCTATATTCTCGGATGTCTGTTCTGGCGTAGTTGGCATTCGTGTGACCTCACTTTTGACCGCCACCGTAACATACAATGTGGCAAAATGCCATACAGTATCGCGACCTCCGATTCGACGCTGCCTCTGAGCATTGTCTTGAGCCGAGCCGTGGGTGGGCGTGATGATGGGGTTTCGATGCCTCCGTCGGCGTCTTCCGCAAGTGAGACCACCCCCGCGCTGTCAATGCCCGGGAGTCGCCTTTTCAGCGCCGAGCCCGGTGTTGGCGCGCACGGACGGTTCGGCGAACTTCGCTTCCGCCGCAGGCTCGCGATTGGCGAGGGTGCCGAGGAAAGCGCCGAGAAAGCCCAGCGGGATGCTTAAGATGCCGGGGTTTTCCAGTGGAAAGATGGGCGCGGATTGAATCAAGTGCCGCGCGGCGCCGGAGACGCCCGGCGGATCAACGGTCATCAGGCTCGGGCTGATGAGGATGAGTCCCACTGAGGCGATGAGGCCGGTCGCGAGACCGGCGACCGCGCCCGTGGTGTTGAAGCGCTTCCAGAAAAGCGAAAAAACGATGACCGGCAGATTCGCCGAGGCCGCGACGGCGAAAGCGAGGCCGACGAGAAAAGCGACGTTTGCTGTCGGCCCGAGCAGAATCGCAATCGCGATGGCGATGGCGCCGACGACGAAGGCCGTGATGCGCGCCACGCGCACTTCCTCGCCCGCCTGGCGCTCGATTCCTCTGTGCAGCACGTTCGTGTAGAAGTCGTGGGCGAACGAAGTCGAGGCGCTGATGGTGAGGCCGGCCACCACGGCGAGGATGGTCGCGAAAGCGATGGCCGAGATGAAAGCGAAGAAGATGTCGCCGCCCAGCGTTTGCGCCAACAGGGGCGCGCTCATGTTGGTGCCGCCGCCCCGCGAAATCGCGTCGCGCCCGACGATGGTCGCGGCGCCGAAGCCGAGAAAAGTCGTTAGCAGGTAGAAGATGCCGATGATCGCCATCGCCCACACGACGCTGGCGCGCGCCGTTCGCGCATCAGGCACGGTGTAGAAGCGCACCAGAATGTGCGGCAAACCGGCGGTCCCGAAAATGAGCGCCATGCCGAGCGACAGCAAATCAAGGGCGCCGTATGGCGGCTTAAATCTCAAACCAGGCTGTAGAAAATCCTTGGTCACCTGCACGCCGCCCTCCATGTAAGTCACGCTCGCGACGGCCGCGAAAAAGTCGCCGAGGCTCCAATCGAAGCGCGCCAGCACCAGCAGACTCAAGAGGATCGTTCCGCCCATCAATAAGACCGCTTTCACGATCTGCACCCAAGTGGTGGCAAGCATTCCGCCGAAAACCACGTAAACGATCATCAGCACGCCGACGCCGATCACGGCCGTGTGGTAAGTGACGCCCGAATCTTTCAACAGCAGCGCCACCAGCGCGCCCGCGCCGACCATCTGCGCGATCATGTAAAAGGTGCTCACGGTGAGCGTGCTCAAAGCCGCCATCGCGCGCACGGGGCGCGGGTTTAAGCGGTAGGCGAGCACATCGGCCATCGTGTACTTGCCGGCGTTTCTGAGCGGCTCGGCCACGACGAACAGCACCGTCAGGTAAGCGACGAGAAACCCGACCGAGTACATAAAGCCGTCGTAGCCTTGATAAGCGATGATCCCGGCGATGCCGAGAAAAGAAGCGGCGCTCATGTAATCTCCGGCCACCGCGAGGCCGTTCTGCCAGCCTTTGATCTGCCGGTTGGCGGCAAAAAACGAATTGGCGCCGGTCTGCTTGCGCGCGGCCCAATATGTGATCCCGAGGGTCACGGCGATAAAGCCGAGAAACATCACCAGCGCAATCGACATTCAGTCTCCGCTCCTTTCTGAACCGGTCACTTGTGACACGATGTCGGCCGCCATGCGGTCCCAGCGTGCGGCGGCGCGCGTAAAGCGCCGCCAAAAGCCAGGCCACAAAGAATTGCGAAAGCGCGAAGAGGTAAGCGACGTTGATGACGCCGAACACGCGGCGCCCCATCAGGCTGGGCGCGTAACCCACCAACAGCGGAAGCGCGAAGTAATAAACGGTAAAGAAGATGGTCGCCGGCACAATGAACCTGAGCTTTGATGCGACGAGCGCCCGGAAATCCGCGCCCGCCGCCACGCGCTCCCAATGCGCGGTCGTTTGCTTTTCGCGTGCAGCCTCATCGGCCATAGTTTTCTCCTTGTTATGCTCGGGTGATTTATGACAACTTGTGGCCAGAGCCTTCCGTGAACTGTGGGTCATTTGTATATCATCTGCATTCCGCGGGTGACAACACGGGCGAGCTTCCGATGAGCGC